>WTGL01000228.1 GCA_011523565.1 Acidobacteriota bacterium | reverse complement strand
CCGCGGCGGCTTCCTCGGGAAGGAAGTCGAAGCCGAGCGGTTCGTCGAGAGCCAACTTGCCGTCGTCGACCAGCATGCCGATGAGCGTCGAGGCGATGCTCTTCGCCGTCGACCAGGTGCGCGTACGGGTCGTCATGTCGACGCCGTCGGCGTAGCGCTCGTGGACCAGCCGGCCGCGATGGACGACGAGCAGACTCAGTGTGACCTGGTAGGGCGACTCGCGGTCAAAGGCCCAGTCCGAGGCGGCCTGGAGTGCGGCCGCGTCGACTTCAGGCGTCAGTGAGATCGGACCGGTCTTGTCGCCGTCCGGCCAGGGGATCTTCGCCGCGTCGCCGGCCGGTGGCGGCATCTCGATGGCAGGCAGGCTGTCGATGTCGTCCAGCGTCTGGTCCGGCGCCATGACGACGCAGCCGATTCCCTGGCGGAAGGCGGCCCGCATCTTCGGCACGCCGTGGCCTGAGCCGATCGTCACCGCCTTGCGTTCCCAATCGACCTCGTAGTCGCCGCCTTCCGCGGTTCCGACCGGCTTCGGCAGGTAGGCGAGTTCCTGCGCGAAGACCTGCTCGAGGCTCCGGTTCGAGGTGAACAGGCCGTTGCACATGAAGATCGCCTGCTGACCCAGCCGGACCATGTGTCGCTGCGGCTGCCAGTAGTCGTAGCTCTCTTCCTGCTGGGCGCCGATGGGGAAGGCCGTGAGCAGGATGGAGACGGCCAGCGCGAGGCACGGGGACTTCATCGGTTGCGATCCTCCTTCACGGCAAACTAGCAGCAGCACCGTCGCGAGCACCCAGCCAGTACAGGTTCTGCCGGCCCCCGTGCCCGTCGGAGCGGTAGCGGGTAACTTCGGCGAGCGGCAGGTTGGCGACGAGGCGGTCGAGTTCCGGTTCGCCGGTGTGATGGCAGTAGCGGCGGGCCCGAGAGTCACCCGGTCCCCAGCGCAGCAGGTGATCTCCGGGCTCGAGTTCGGCCGGATCGATGCCCGCTGCCGAACTCCAGTCGAGCCGGCGGTCTTCGAATCGGGGATCGTCGGCGAACTGCCAGCAGGTGACAGCAAGGAGGCCGCCGGGTGCTACGGCCGATGCGGCGCGTTCGAGGGTGCGACGTCGGGAATCGAAGCTCGGGAGGTGGTGGAGAACGCCGAAGAGGGTGACCAGGTCGTGAGTCGCTTCGTCGAGCGGTCGCTTCTCGATGTCGTCGACCTGGAAGCGGATGCAGTCAAGGCCGGCGGTGGCAGCTCGGGCGTTATCGATCAGCTCGGAGCTGAGGTCGATGCCGTGGTAGGTGAAGCGTCGGTGGCTGAGAAGTTCGGGGTTGTGCTCCAGGAACAGGGCGAAGCGGCCGTTGCCGCAGCCGAGATCAAGGACGCGGAGGGGCCGGCCAATACGCGACACTCCCGTCTCGACGACGCGCGGCCAGCCGGGCCAGCCGCCCGGGTGGCGCGTGCGGTCGAAGTCGGCCGCGTGCCGGCTGTAGAAGTCGCAGTTGATCCAGCGGAGCGCGGCCTGGGTGGAGGCGTTCAACCGGCTCTACCCGGAACCCAGGCTCAACCCGCCGTCGACGGCTAGCAGGGCTCCGGTGATCCAGTCGTTGGCCGGGTCGCAGAGAAAGACGACGGCTCGCGCAACGTCGTCCGGCTCGCCGACGCGGCCCAGCGGCACCTCGTCGCCGAAGCCCTCGAGGAAGGCGGCGGCCTCTTCGGCCGGCATGATCGTCTCGAAGATCGGCGTGCGCACGACGCCGGGAAGTACGGCGTTGACCCTGATCCGGTCGGTCGCGAGTTCGGCCGCGAGGCTGCGGGTCAACGCGTCGACGCCGGCCTTCGCGGCGGTGTAGACGGAACAGTTCGCGAGCGGCGATTGGGTGAGCGAAGAAGAGATATTGACGATCGAGCCGCCGCCACCCCCTGCACGGAGGTGGGGGATCGCGGCCCGGGTCGCGAACAGCACGCCCTTCAGGTCGATGTCGACGACGATGTCGACGGGGTCGGGCCTGGCCGCCTGTTCGTCGGCGAGCGGCCCGGCGCGGTAGACCCCGGCGCAGTTGACCAGGATGTTGAGCCCGCCGAACTCTTGGGCCGCTTCGTCCACCAGTCGCCGGGCGCCGTCGGCGCTGGAGACGTCGCCGCCGACGGCGACGCAGGTGAGACCGAGCGCGCGCAGGTCGGCGGCGGCCGCCTCGACCACATCGTGCCGGCGTCCGCCGAGGGCGACGCTTGCTCCGCCCCAGGCGAGGCTTCTCGCGATCGCCAGTCCGATGCCGCTACCGCCGCCGGTAACGAGGGCCGCGCGACCCTCGAACGGGGGCGCCGCTCCGGTTTCGGTTGCCGCCGTGGTCATCGGTTCGTCGCCTGTAAGAGGCCGGCCGCGCCGTAGTAGGTTCCCGTCATGGCGGCGACAATAGCCCCGAAGCGCTACTCGTTCGAGCCCGAGGAGCACGCGGCGGAGCTCGACGCGATCATCGGCGCCATCGAGAGGGCATCACGGTTCGAGGCCGGTGACCTCGAGAATCTGCTGCGCCGCCACCCGAAGGACGGCAAGGGCTTCTTCTCGAAGAGCGAGTTGATCCGCGGCTACCGGGCGCTTCGTCCCGGCTCGGCGAAGGAGCAGACGTTCGTCGATCGCGTGCGCATGAAGCCCGTCCGCACGCGCAGCGGGGTGGCTCCCGTGACCGTGTTGACCAAGCCCTATCCCTGCCCGGGCCGCTGTATCTTCTGCCCGAGCGACGTGCGGATGCCAAAGAGCTACCTGTCGTCGGAGCCCGGGGCGCAGCGGGCCGCGGAGCACCA
This sequence comes from Acidobacteriota bacterium, assembly GCA_011523565.1. Lineage (GTDB taxonomy): Bacteria > Acidobacteriota > Thermoanaerobaculia > Multivoradales > Multivoraceae > Multivorans. Next base: position 7,298 of record WTGL01000228.1, on the reverse strand, counting down.
GTTCGACCCCTTCCGGCAGACCCTCTCCCGCCTGCGTTCGTTCCACCACACGGGCCATGCGGTGGACAAGGTCGAGCTGATCGTGCTCGGCGGCACCTGGTCGAGCTACCCGGATGGATACCGGATCTGGTTCGTGTTGCGCTGCTTCGAGGCGATGAACCGTTTCTCCGAGACGCTCGGACCTGGGGCGCCGGATCCGCTCGAACACTTCGAGCCCGAAGTCGACTTCCGGGAACTCGACGAAACCGTGGAAGGTGTGCTGCTGACCCCGAATGCCCGCGCCCTCAGTTACAACCAGGTCGTCTCCGGGTGGACCGCCGCACATCCCGGTGCCGCGCCCCAGGCACGCCGGCAGGTCGCGGACTGGGCCGAACTCGAAGCGGTACAGCAGGAGAACGAGACGGCGGCGGCTCGCTGCGTGGGTGTGTCACTCGAGACCCGTCCCGACTGCCTCGACCGGGCCGAGGCGCTCTTCATGCGCCGGCTGGGCGCGACCAAGGTGCAGATCGGTGTCCAGAGCATGGACGACGATGTTCTGGCGCTGAACGGGCGGGGCCACGATGTGGCCCGGACCCGGCGGGCGGTCGGTCTGCTGCGCCGGATGGGGTTCAAGATCCAGGCGCACTGGATGCCGAACCTCCTCGGTTCCACGCCGGCGAAGGACCGCGATGACTTCGATCGCCTGTTCGAGGATCCGGATCTGCGCCCGGACGAACTGAAGGTCTATCCCTGTTCCCTGATCGAGAGCGCCGAGCTGATGGCCTATTACCGCCGTGGCGACTGGCGGCCCTACGACCGCGATGAACTGCTCGACGTGCTCGTCCACAGCCTGGGCGCGACTCCGCGCTATTGCCGGCTGACGCGGGTGATCCGGGACATCCCGGGCACCGACATCGTGACCGGGAACAGGACGACGAACATGCGCCAGGTGGCCGAAGCCGCGGTCGCCGGGCGCGGGATCGTCTGCCGGGACATCCGCGCCCGCGAGATCGGCGGGAGGCGAGTCGATCCAGGCGAGCTCCGCATGCGGAGGACGGACTACGAGGCGGCTTCCGGCAGCGAGGTCTTCCTCGAGTTCGTGACGGGCGAGGACCGGATCGCCGGCTTCCTCAGGCTGCGCCTGCCGGCGGACTCTGAGCCGACCGAGTCCGTCGTCGCGGAACTCGAAGGCGCGGCGATCATCCGCGAGGTCCACGTGTACGGTGCCGTCGTCGGGCTGGGCGACCGCGGGGAAGGGAGATCCCAGCACGTCGGTCTCGGCCGCCGTCTGATCGCCGAGGCGCTCGGGGTCGCGGGCCGCGCGGGGTTCGAGTCCGTGGCCGTCATCTCCTCGGTCGGCACGCGGGAGTACTACCGGCGGCTCGGTTTCGCCGACGGCGAGCTGTACCAGCACCGGGCGGCGGAGCCCCCGCCGGAGGAGGCCGGGCCGTGAGCGCGCTGACCACGGACCTGTACCAGTTGACGATGGCCCAGGGCTACTGGCAGCACGGTCGTCACCTGGACCGGGCCAGCTTCTACATGTCGATGCGGCGGACGCCCTTCGGGGGCGGTTTCGCCATCGCGGCGGGCCTGGAGCAGATCGTGTCCTTTCTCGACGAACTGCGCTTCGAGCCGGAGGACATCGACTACCTGCGGAGCCTTGAGGGCGGTAACGGCGGGCCGCTGTTCGCGCCCGAGTTCCTCGACGCCCTGCCGGCGCTCGACTTGTCCGTTTCCCTCGCCGCGGTGCCGGAGGGCACCGCCGTCTTTGCTCGCGAGCCGCTGCTCCGTGTGGAGGCGCCCCTTCTCGTCGGCCAACTCATCGAGACGCCGATCCTCAACATCATCAACTTCCAGACCCTGGTGGCGACCAAGGCGGCGCGGCTCTGCCACATCGCCGCCCCCGGCCAGCCGGTGCTGGAGTTCGGTCTGCGGCGGGCGCAGGGCTTTGACGGCGCGCTCAGCGCCTGTCGCGCCGCCTACGTCGGCGGCTGCACCGCGACCTCGAACCTGCAGGCGGGCCAGCGCTTCGGCATTCCCGTGCGCGGCACCCACGCCCACAGTTGGGTGCAGGCGTTCGACTCGGAGCCCGAGGCCTTCGGCGCCTTCGCCGCCACGATGCCGAACAACTGCGTGCTGCTCGTCGATACCTACGATGTCGACCGGGGAATCGAGAACGCGATCGCCATCGGGCGGGAACTCGAACGGAGGGGCCAGCGGCTGCTCGGCATCCGCCTCGATTCTGGCGACCTGCTGCAGCAGAGCCGCAGCGCGCGCCGGCGACTGAACGAGGCGGGGCTTGAGGACGTGGCGATCGTGGTCAGCGACAACCTGGACGAGAAACGGATCATGGAACTGCGGCGAGCCGGGGCGGCGATCGACACCTGGGGGGTCGGCACGTCCCTGGTCACGGCTGCCGGGGGCGGCGCTCTGGGCGGCGTGTACAAGCTGTCGGCGATCCGGCGCGCCGGCGAAGAGCGATGGCGGCCGGTGTTCAAGCTCGGCGCCGGCGTCGGCAAGGCGTCCCTGCCGGGGCGGCTGCAGGTGCGCCGCTACCGCTCGGCCGGGGGTGCGCTCGAGCGGGACGTGATCTACACGCGGGACGCGGCAGCCGATCCGGGAGCGGATCCCGGCCAGGGAGGCGGCCGCGACCTGCTGACGCCGGTTCTCGACCGCGGTCGGTTGCTGAACCCCCTGCCCGCGCTTGAAGCGTGCCGGGAGGTCGCCGGCAGGGAAGTCGCCGGCCTGCCCATCGGGTTGCTCGACCTCGACTGCCACGCGCCGGCGCCGGTGGAGGTCGCCCCGGAGCTGCTCGATCTGTGCGAGGAGCTGGCGGCGGAGCATCGGGTTTCGGCCAGTCGTTCATAATCCCGCATGGCCGCTTCGCGTGCTGGGGATGCTGTGCGCCGCTTCGACGACCTGTACGAACACGGGTTCGCGCGCGTGGCCGTGTGCCTGCCGCGGGTGGAGATCGGCGATCCGGCGGCCAATCTGGAGCGCACGCTCGCCCTGGCGCGTCACGCGGACGAACTCGATGCCGTAGCGGCCGTCTTCCCCGAGCTGAACCTGAGCGGCTACTCGCTGGATGACCTGTTTCATCAGGCGGCGGTGCTGGACGGCTCGAAGACGGCTCTCCTCGAACTGGCGGAAGCGTCGCGGGACTTCCGGACCGCGGTGATTGCCGGACTGCCGCTCCTTGTTGACGGCGCGGTCTTCAACGTCGCGGCGGTCGTGTGTGCGGGGAGGATCGCCGGCATCGTGCCGAAGACCTACCTCCCGAACTACCGCGAGTACTACGAGAAGCGCTACTTCGCGGCCGCCGAGTCGCGCCGCTCCGAGGTCGTGTCCCTGGGCGGCGAGGACGTTCCCTTCGGCGAGGACCTCCTGTTCGACGTGGGTCCGATTCCCCGGTTCCGCTTCCACGTCGAGATCTGCGAGGACCTCTGGTCGCCGCTGCCGCCGAGCACCCACGGCGCTCTGGCGGGCGCCTCGGTGCTGTTCAACCTGTCGGCGAGCAACGTGACGATCGGCAAGGCGGACTACAGGCGGCTGCTGTGCGCGTCGCAGTCGGGTCGGTCCGTGGCGGCATACGTCTACGCAGGCGCCGGTGCCGGCGAGTCGACCACGGACCTGGCCTGGGACAGCCATGGCCTGATCTACGAGAACGGCGAACGCCTTGCGGAGTCGGAGCGCTTCAGCCAGAAGGACCAGATTCTCACCGCCGACCTCGACCTGGAGCGGCTGGTGCAGGAGCGGCTCCGCATGTCGACGTTCCGGGACGCGGCGCGCCGGGAGTGGGCTGCCGGACAGTTCCGCCGGGTCGGCGTCGCGGTGGAGCGTCCGGCCGCCGCGGTGGCGCTCGAGCGGGAGATCCCGCGTTTTCCGTATGTGCCCGCGGACATCGGCGAGCGGGACGAGCGCTGCGCCGAGGCGTTCGACATCCAGGTCGCCGGCCTGGTCCAGCGCCTGCGCGCGACCGGCATCGAGAAGGTCGTGATCGGGGTCTCCGGCGGGCTCGATTCGAGCCACGCGCTGATCGTCTCCGTGCGGGCCCTGGACAGGCTCGGGTTGCCGCGATCGAACATCCTGGCCTACACGCTGCCCGGCTTCGGCACGTCGTCACGCACGTACGAGAACGCGAAGCGGTTGATGGCGGCGCTCGGCGTATCGGCGTCGGAGATCGACATTCGCTCGGCCAGCGAGCGGATGCTTCAGTCGATCGATCACCCGTACAGCCGGGGCGAACGCGGTGGGGGAGTCTATGACTCGACCTTCGAGAACGTGCAGGCCGGCGAGCGCACCTCGCACCTGTTCCGGCTGGCGAACCTGCATCGGGGCCTGGTCGTCGGCACCGGGGACCTCTCCGAACTGGCGCTGGGTTGGTGCACCTACGGTGTCGGGGATCAGATGGCGCACTACAGCGTGAACTCCTCGGTGCCGAAGACCCTGATCCAGCACCTGATTCGCTGGGAGATCGAACGCGGAGGCTTCGGCGCCGAGGCCAGCGAGACCCTCCAGTCGATCGTCGACACCGAGATCTCGCCCGAACTGGTGCCCGCCACCGAGGGGCAGGAGGCCGGGAACGGGGAGCCCGCGCAGTCGACCGAGGAGGCGATCGGACCGTTCGAACTCCAGGACTTCCATCTCTACTACCTGAGCCGGTACGGCTACCGGCCGAGCCGGGTCGCCTTTCTCGCTCACCACGCCTGGGGGGACCGGGAACGCGGCGCCTGGCTCGACACGATGCCCGAGAGCGACCGGCGCGAGTACACGCTCGCCGAGATCAAGCAGTGGCTCGAAGTGTTCCTGGTCCGGTTCTTCGGCACCAGTCAGTTCAAGCGGTCGGCGCTGCCCAATGGACCGAAGGTGGGCTCCGGCGGATCGCTTTCGCCGCGCGGCGACTGGCGGGCGCCGTCGGACGGCAATCCGGTGGTGTGGGTCGAGGAGCTGCGGCGCAACGTCCCATAGGAAGAGTCGACCAGGAGGAGATCCGATGATGAGGAAGCCACTACACGCTGCGGGAGTTTCCTGCCTGTTCACCACGGCGTTGCTGTTCGCGGCGACGCTCGCGTCCGCCGAGTCCTTTCCCCGCACACCGTCGGGAAAGCCGGACTTCTCGGGCAACTACGACATCGCCAGTCTGACGCCGTTCGAGCGGGATCCGAACCTGGGCGACCAACTCGTCATCACGATCGAAGAAGCTCGCCAGATCGAGCGCGGCGCGGATGAACTGACGGCCGCGCGGGACGCCTCCATCGACCCCGACCGGAGCGCGCCGGCCGTGGGCGGCAACGTTGGCTTCTACAACTTCTTCTGGTTCGACGCCGGCATGAGGCGGTTCCAGATCGACGGCGAGTACCGGACGTCGATCCTCACCGACCCGCCGAACGGCCGGATGCCGCCAGTGAGCGAGGCCGGCAAGGCGCGGCGTGCGGCGGTCGAGCGACCGCGTGACTACAAGAACACCGGCACGGCCTGGTGGCTGGAGGAGGGCGGAGACCCGTACGACAACCCGGAGAGCCTGCAACTGATCGACCGCTGCATCTACGGTGGGATCGCGACCGTGCCGATCCGCCCCGTGGTCTACAACAACCTGAAGACGATCGTGCAGACCGATTCCCACGTCGTGATCCACATCGAGTGGATGCACTGGCCGCGCATCGTGCGTCTCGACTCGGAACACGCTCCGCCGGACGTCCGCTCGCTGGCCGGCGACTCGATCGGCTGGTGGGAGGGCGACACCCTGGTCGTCGAGACGACGAACTTCCTGGCGGTGCCGAACGTCCCGCGGGAGGGCCTGAAGGTGGTCGAGCGATTCAGTCCGATCGACGACGGGTCGATCCTCTACCAGTTCGCGGTCGACGATCCGGACTACGAGGCACCCTATGGCGGCGAGTTCCCCTGGCCGAAGACGACCGCGTACAACTACGAGTACGCCTGCCACGAAGGGAACTACGCGATGGGCAACATCCTCCGCGGTGCGCGACTGCTCGAAGAGGAACTACGGCAGCGGCAGGGAGACGGTTGAGGGCTCGTCTCAGCCCCAGTCGGATGCGTCGTCCCCGGAACTCGCGATGTGGACGCCGGCTTCCTGCCAGACCTTCATCGCAGCTTCGACCTCGGGCGTGAAGTCGGCCAGGAAGTCGCCGGGCCTCGCGGGGTTGGGCACGGCGACCGCCGAGGTGCAGTCGGCCAGCACGTGCAGCCGGCTCGCGGGTACGTAACGGGACCGCATCTCGGCCAGCAGGTCGTCGACCGTGTAGCGGACGCAGTGGCTGGCGGCCTGGCCGGCCACGATGATCGCGTCGGCTTCGAGCAGCCAGTCGATCAGCGTCTCGTTGCGCTCGTCGAGTTTCTCGCCGTCGTGTCGGACCAGGACCTCCGGCGAGAGCACGGAGTAGAACTCGGTGAGAGGATTCGTGCCCTTGATCAACATCGGCGTCTCGGCGTTGCGGGCATAGCTGAAGAACAGCCTGGCCTCCTGGATCGCGCCGACCAGGCCGTGCCCCTCGCTGCCGAGGAAGCAGTGCGGCGGCCACAGGTAGAGCCGGTAGCGGCCCGTTTCCTCGAGCCGCCGGCAGTAGTCCAGGGCCTGGCGCCTGAGCCACTCCGCGGTGCGGTCGCCGAACCGGCCGGCGAGTGCCGGGTTCGGAACCGCCTCGCCTGCTTCGACCTCCGAGGCGAGCACCTCGCGGTAGCTGTCGAGCTGTTTGCCCGAGCCGTCGACCCAGAACGAAGAGAAGAAGATCTGCTGGGGAACGTGGCTGTCGAGGCTGGAGGCGATCTCGGTCAGGTTGCCGAGATTGCGGTAGATGAAACGGACCACGCGGTCGGTGTCTTCGATCGCGCCACGTCCCGAGCGCCCGCCGACGTAGAGCGCGCCCTCGGGCAGGCAGAAGTCCCGCTGCCCGTCAACCAGCAGGAGGATGCGGCGCGTCTCGTCCGCGGCTGCGGCGGTGAGGTGGTGGCGCCTTCGCCATTCGGCGGCCGCGGCGGCGACCCGGTTCGGGTCGGGGTTGTACGACCAGTCGCCGCTCCGGTACGGATCGCTGTCCGGACCAGGGCCGGCGGGTAGGGGTAGGAGTGCCATGTCTCGCGGAACGCTAGAACCTTGCGCCGTAGAACACAACGGAGTGAGTTCTCAGGCGCAAGGTCCTAGTGAGGTGGGGGCTGGGGCCAAACACGGAGTCCGCGACGGGTTTGGCGGCTCTAGCAAGTAGCCGGCGGGTGCTACTCTCGCGCCCTTCCATCAAACGGCCATGAAGCGGCCCCGCAAGCGAACAGGAGCAGGCAAGTGAGCTACGAGTTTCTCCAGGTCG
>WTGL01000320.1:9281-10116 GCA_011523565.1 Acidobacteriota bacterium | reverse complement strand
CGGCCGCTTCCAACTGGCGCCCCACCAGAGCCAGCCCCTGGTCGGCTACGTGCGCCTTCGCGACCTTCAGCGGGAGCTCGACCGGCGCGGTCTGGCGAACGCGCTGCTGGTGGGTGAGCTCGCGGAGGCCCGCGAACCTGAAGCCGCGGCCCTGGATCTCGAGCGGCGGATCCGCTCCCATGCCCAGGCGGCCGATTTCAGCCTGGCGTTCGCCGAAGCGGAGGGCCACCTGCGAGTCACCAGTTCCCAGATCATCTTCGGCGAGGAACTCGCGGAGGCGGCGGAGGTTCTGGCGCGGGATCAGGGTGTTGAGGCGATCGGCGTCTCGACCTATCTCGCCAACCGGACCGGCGCGGAGAACGGCGCCGCGGCTCCCTACTCGACGATCGCCGCGCTCGATACCGGGAGGGCCGGCGAGCTCGGCGTGCTGCGGCTGGCCGACGGTCGGCCGGCGCCGGCGCTCGCGCCTGGCGAGGTGCTCGTCAACACCTTCCTGGCGGAGGACCTTGGGGTCGGTGAGGGCGACCGGCTGACGCTCGACTACTTCGTCATCGGCGATCGCGAGCAACTGGTCGAGCGGCCGGTTCAGGCCACCGTCGCGGGCGTGGTCGAGATGACAGGTTGGGCTGCCGACCGCGACCTGACGCCGGACTTTCCGGGAGTCGCCGACGCCGACAACATGAGCGATTGGGACCCGACCTTCCCGGTCGATCTCAGCCGCATCAGGGACCAGGACGAGGCCTACTGGGACGAACACCGGGGAACCCCAAAGCTGTTCGTGTCCCTCGAGTACGGCGCCGAGCTCTGGTCCAGCCGCTTCGGCCTTCTGACCTCG
>WTGL01000320.1:7887-9271 GCA_011523565.1 Acidobacteriota bacterium | reverse complement strand
CCGGGCCGCGCTCGAGGAAGAAGCGCCCGAGCGGGTCGAGCTGCACGCGGCGGGGCTGGCGGTCGAGGCGGTCAAGGCCACGGGCCTGCGCGGCGCCAGTGGCGCCACCGACTTCGGAGGGCTGTTCATCGGTTTCAGCCTCTTCCTGATCGTCTCGGCAGCGTTGCTGGTGGGCCTGTTCTTCCGTCTGGGAACCGAGAGTCGCGCCAACGAGATGGGCCTGCTGCTGGCGCTCGGTCACGGCATGAGGCGGGTCCGGCGGCGGTTCCTGCTGGAAGGCGCCCTGCTCGGCGGGGCGGGTGTCATGCTCGGCCTGGGCGGAGCGGTGCTCTACGCCGGCGCGATGATGGCCGCGCTGCGGACCCTGTGGCGCTCGGCTGTCGGATCGAGTCATCTCTATCTCCACGTCGAACCGTTGACGCTGGCGATGGGGGGCGCAGGTTCGCTCCTCGTCGTGTTCTTCGCGATCCGGGGCGCGGTCGGCCGGCTGGCGACGGTCTCGCCCATCCGGCTGTTGCGGGGAGAAACCGCCGAGCGACCGGCGGTGGTTGCGGCGCCGGGCCGGAGGGCGCGCTGGACCGGGGGGATTGCCGGCGGTCTCGCCGTCGCCCTGCTCGGCGGGTCGGCTGCGGCGCCGGCGTCGTCGGCCGCCTACCTGTTCTTCTCGGGCGGCGCCTGCCTCCTGATCGCCGGACTTGCCGGTTTCACCCTGTGGCTGCGCCGGCGGCCGGAGGCGCCGCTCCGGAGCTGGTCCTGGCGCGCCGGCTCCAGCATGGCGGCGGCCAACGCGTCGCTCAATCCGGGGCGGAGCCTGCTCTGCGCCGCCCTGGTGGCGAGTGCGTCGTTCGTCATCGTTGCCGTCGGCGCCTACGGACTCCGGTTTGGCGAGGAGACGAGGAACCCGGACTCGGGCGCCGGAGGCTTCGACCTGGTCGCCGAGTCCGACATCTCCGTCCTCGCCGACATGACGAGCGTGGAGGGGCGCTACGAACTGGGCTTCGGCGAGGAAGCTTCCGATCTCGTCGGACGCGCCGAGATCGTCGCCTTCCGGACGGTGCCCGGCGACGACATCAGTTGCCTGAATCTGTTCCAGCCGGAGAGGCCGCGGCTGCTGGGCGCGCCGCCGGAGTTCATCGAGCGCGGGGGCTTTCGCTTCCAGTCGCTCGTCTCCGAGGCAGGCGAGGCGCCCTGGGAACTGCTGGAACAGGACCTTGGCCCGGGCGTCGTCCCCGCGATCGGCGATTTCAACTCCGTCATGTGGATTCTCCATTCAGGGCTTGGCCAGGGCATCGAGGTCGAGACCGAGCGGGGGGAGACGATCGAACTGCGTCTGGTCGGGCTCCTGCGCAAGAGCGTGTTCCAGAGTGAACTCGTGATCTCCGAG
>WTGL01000320.1:7274-7877 GCA_011523565.1 Acidobacteriota bacterium | reverse complement strand
AGGCACTTCCCGAGCCGGACGGGCGCGTCCTACTTCCTGCTGCGAACCGAGCCGAACGAGCAGGACCGGACGATGCAGGAGCTCGAGCGGACGCTGGCCGGCTTCGGTTTCGACGCCGTCCCCACCGCTCAGCGGCTACAGGCGTTCCAGGCGGTCGAGAACACCTATCTCGGCACCTTCCAGACCCTGGGCGGACTCGGCCTGCTGCTCGGCACGCTGGGCCTCTCGGTGGTCCTGCTGCGCAACCTGCTGGAGCGGCGGGGCGAGCTGGCGACGATGCAGGCGATCGGCTTCTGGCGGCGCGCCCTGGCCTGGCTGGTGGTGGCCGAGAACAGCCTGCTCCTGGTCGCCGGCGTCGCGGTGGGCGCCGCCTCGGCCCTCGTCGCGGTGAGCCCGCACCTCCACGGCGGTCACGCGCTGGTGCCGTGGCTGTCGCTCGGACTCACCCTGCTGCTGGTGCTGGCCGCCGGAACGCTGGCGAGCCTTGCCGCCGTGCGACGGGTGACGCGGGAGGAACTGCTGCCGGCGCTGCGCGGGAGCTAGGGCTTCAGGTGGGTCTCGAACAGCTTCAGGATGCGGCGGTACTCGTCGAGCCAGCTTGAC
>WTGL01000320.1:636-7264 GCA_011523565.1 Acidobacteriota bacterium | reverse complement strand
GAACAGTTCGGGGCGGCGGAACATCGCCATGAACGTCACGAAGCCTCCGTAGGAACCTCCGTAGACGCCGATCCGTTCGCGATCGACGCCGTGCTCGGCGACCAGGTAGTCGATGCCGTCGGCCAGGTCTTCGACTTCAGGCGTGCCCATTTGCCGGTAGATCGCGGTGCGCCAGTCCCGGCCGTAGCCGGCGGAGGCGCGGAAGTCCATGTCGAGCACCACGTAGCCGCGGCGGGTGAGCAGGGTGTGGAACATGAACTCCCGGAAGTAGGAGGACCAGCCCTGGTGAGCGTTCTGGAGGTAGCCGGCGCCGTGCACGAAGACGACCGCCGGCCGTGGACCCGCGACGGCTTCGAAGGGCAGGTAGAGACGGGCGTGGATGGGACGATCCACGTGGGATGACGGAACTTCGACGAATCGCGGCGCCGTCCACTCGATCGCCCGAAACTCCGGCGATACGGTGTCGGTCAGCCGGACGGGGTCGCTTCCCGGAGCGGCCGTCTGGAGCCAGAGTTCCGGAGGCCGCGTGGCGCTCGAGTGCGTGGTCAGCAGGTGCCGGTCGTCGGGCGAGAGCCGGAAGGAGTTCAGGCCGCCCAGGTTCGTGACCTGCTCCATCCCGGCGGCATCTGCTCCCGAGGCAGCCACCCGGTAGACTTCGAAGACGCCCGGGTGGCCGCGGTTCGCCTCGAAGTAGACGAACTCTCCATCCGAGGACACCTGGGGTGAACGGACGACGAACGGACCCCGGGTCAACTGCACCCGCTCCCCGGTTCGGCCGTCTATCAGGGTCAGATGGGAGTAGCCGGTCTCCTCGGACAGGAAGTAGAAGGTCTCGTCGTCCGGCAGCCAGCCATGGTCCCGGAAGGCGTAGTTGATCCAGGCCGGATCCGTCATCCGGTGCAACGGAGTGAGCGAGCCTTCCTCCAGGTCGATCGCCGCGATCCAGCGGTCCTTGTTGTCGGTGGAGTAAACCGCCACGACGGCCCGGGAGCCGCCACGATTGAACGACACGGGGCCGAAGCGCACGTTCCGCGGTTTCGGTTCGGCTTCCTTCTCGCTGTCCCCGGAACCGGCTGCGTCTTCCGGTTCGTCGCCGTTCTCGATCTTCGGGTCGCCATCTGCCTGCCGCTTCGCGGCGGCCTCACGCTGTCGTTTCCGTTCCCGCGCCGCCTCGCGCAGCGCCGCCAGCGGATCGTCCGCGATGCCCGGCAGGACGGACACGTCCAGGGGGATGGGCTCCGGGGCGCCGCGCCGCAGCAGCACCAGGGATTCAGCCGTCGGCTCGGCGGTGCCGACCTTCATGCGCACTTCTTCCAGTTCGACCATGCCGCTCCGGGTCACGTAGTTCGGCATCGTGTCCCTTTGCCCCTGGTCGCGCTGGCTGGATCGTTGCCGCAGAACGAGGTGTTCCAGCGCCGGCGAGAGGTAGGAACCCGCGACCTCGACGTCCTCTCCGAGATAGTGGGGTAGAGCTGTCCGGCTCGGGTCGGCGGCCTGGCGCTCCCGGGACACTTCCCTTCGCCGCTCCTCGCGTTGCCGCCGCAACCGGACGATCTCGAGCAGCCGGGGTTGCTGGCGCTCCAGATACCCGGCTTCCGCGTCCTTGCTGGCGCGCTCCGCCTCGGGCTCCTGTTCGGCCCGCACGTCGAACGGTTGCCAGACCAGGCCCGTGTTCCTGTCGCGTACGAGCCACCTGCCGTCCCGCCTGAATGCGACATCTCCGGCAACCGTGAAGAGGGGGGAGTGTTCGACGGCGGCCGTGCGGGTGAGCTGGGTCAGACCGCCTTCCGCACCCAGGGTGCGTACGAAGATGTCCGCTTCCCTGACGAAGACGCGGCGCTCTCTGGCGCGGTCCCAACTGCCGCCGGGTGCGTCCGCGGCGGCCCGGTCGCCGTCTGCGACGAGGCTCGTCTGACGGTCGTTCAGATCGACCCGGTAGAGATCGCGGGTCTCTTCGCCGTCCCGCTTGCGCAGAAAGTAGACAGCGCCGCCGTCACTGCTCCAGTACGGCCGTTCGGGCTGGCGCCCGAGCCAGTCCGGGTGGGCCATGATCCGCTCGAGGCTCAGGTCGTCCTGGGCCGGTGCGGGGACGGCGAGCAGGAACCCGGCCGCCAGAATCGTGCTGGCGGCCGACCGGGCGGCTACTCGAGGTATGTCAGCATCTCCCGGGCGGTCGGAGCGTCCGCGTGGTCCGGGGCCAGGCTCAGGAACTTCTCGAACTGGGCCTTCGCCTTGGCGGGGTCGCTTCCGGCATAGCAGATGCCGAGCATGTAGTTCGCCTCGGGGTGGTTCGGATCCGCGGCCAGCAGCTTCTCCAGCTCGACCTGGGCTTCCGGGATCTGGCCGGAGTTGAAGAGGTCGGCGGCCTTGTTGAACATGTTCTTGCCGGCCTTGTCCATGTCGGTGGCCTGGAGAGCCTTCAGCGCGGCCTCAGCCTTGTCCTCCATACCGAGGGCGTCATAGCCCGCATAGAGGATCTGGTTCATGTTCTCCAGGTCCTCACCGGCCGCCACGACCTTCTCGGCGTATTCGACCGCCCGGATGTGGTCGCCGCGGTAGGAAAGGACGCGCGCCAGCCCACCCATGGCTGGCACGAGATCCGCTTTCTTGTCGAGCGCGTTCGTGAAGAGGAGCTCGGCGGTCTCGTAGTCACCCGAGTTCAGGGCGTTGCTGCCCTGGTTGTAGAGCTTGATCGCGCTACCGCGCGCCTGCGCCTCGAGGTCGATTTCCGGCGCCGGCCCGGGATTGCCGCCCTGCTGCAGGGCGGCCTGGGCTTCCAGGGCGTCATCGACCGACGTGAGATTCCAGTCGCCGCCTCCCGAGAGCTGGCTGAGCCTCGTTTCGCTGCGAGCAGGAATCCGCACGTTGCCGACGCGCCGGGTGACGTAGCCTTCCTTCTTCAACTCGACGGCGAAACCCGACCGTTCGTGCTTGACGACATTCTTGAGCATGATCCGGAAGCGACCGTTCCTGCCGGAGTAGTGCACTTCGCGGAACGAGGGAGCTTCGGGATCGGTGAAGATGATCTCGACGCCCTCGAGCGTCTCGCCGGTCTTGGCGTCGAAGATCTGTCCGTACACGGTGCCCGGGAGTTGCGCAGCGGCGGGCCCCGCCAGACTCAGGCACAGAACCACGACGACCGCCGGGAGCACAATGGCGCGCCCGGCCGTAAGCCCCATGGTCCACGATTCGCGAATCGACTTCATGGTTTCCTCCTCTGGCCGCTCAGAATGCCGGCGGAATCCCGGTCGCACTTAGAATAACAGAGCGTGGTTCGGGATCCTGGCTCAGGCTTCGAGCGACACCCGGCCTGGCCGAGGGTGCTGGACATCTGCCGGGCGGCGGCGGCGGCAGGTGGATCCGTGCGGGTGGTCGGTGGCTGCGTTCGAGACGCGCTGCTCGGTCTCGAGTGCCGCGAGTTCGACCTGGAGGCGTTCCGGCTGACGCCCGACCGCCTGGACCGGGTCCTGAGAGATCTCGAACTGCCGGTCGACCAGGTGGGCCGCGCGTTCTCCGTCGCGAAGTTGCGAGGCCTCCCCATCGACATTGCCCTGCCGCGACGGGAACGGAAGGTGGGGAAGGGTCACCGGGACTTCGTCATCGACGCGGATCCCGGGCTGAGCGTGGAGGCCGCGGCCGAGCGGAGGGACTTCACGGTCAATGCGATCTCGTACGACCCCTTGACGGGTCGGATCGTCGATCCCCTGGACGGACGGGCCGACCTCGAGCGCCGTCGCCTCCGCCACGCTTCGCACCGTTTCGCGGAAGACCCGCTACGGGTGCTGCGCGGAATGCAGTTCGTCGCCCGGCTGGCCCTCGAGCCGGATCGGGAGACGGAAGTCCTCTGCTCCCGGATCGACTGGAGCGATCTGAGCGCCGAGCGCGTCTTCGAGGAGTGGCGCAAGATGCTCCTCTACGGTGTGGAGATCGGACGCGGTCTGCGATTCCTGGAGAGGGTCGGGTGGCTGCGCGCGTATCCCGAACTGGAAGCTCTCATCGGCTGCGAGCAGGACCCGGAATGGCACCCCGAGGGAGATGTCTGGGCCCATACCGGACACGTTCTCGACGCCTTTGCGAGGGAGCGGATCGAAGACGAGGAAGAAGACCTTGTCGTCGGACTCGCCTGTCTTTGTCACGACCTGGGCAAGCCGGCGACGACGCGGTTCGTGGACGGGCGGCTGCGCTCCCGGGGACACGAGGCGGCTGGCGAGCGGCCGACGCGCACGTTCCTGGCTCGAATGACGAAGCGCCGTCGCCTCGTCGACGATGTGGTTCGCCTGGTGGTCGATCATCTGAAGCCGCGGCAGCTCTACGGAGGTCAGGCCGGCGACGCGGCCGTGCGCCGCCTCGCGCACCGGGTCAAGCGGATCGACCGCCTGGTGCGGGTGGCGCGCGCCGACGCTCAGGGACGTCCCCCGCTCGGCCCCGTCGAGTGCCCCGAGTGCGACTGGCTGCTGGCGCGCGCCGAGGCGTTGCGGATCAGGGATCAGGCGCCGGAGCCGATCGTTCGAGGCCGTGACCTGATCGCCCGGGGCATGACGCCAGGCCCGGCGATCGGTGCAATCGTGGACCGTTGCTATGAGGCACAGTTGGCCGGCGCCTTCAGGGGCAAGGCCGCCGGTCTGCGCTACCTCGAATCGTTGCTCAGCCGCGAGGCCGCCGTCGCCCCGTCGGACGGCCGGGCGGACCGGACGAAAGCGTGACCGATCCTTCAAGCGGCCGGCGGAGCGAAACAAGGGCCGGCGCTGGGGCGTCCCTAGGGCGAGAGGATGATGGCTTGCCAGCTCAGACGCCGCCTGACCGGGAGCCGACCCGCGGGTCGACCGACCCTCCCGAGGACGCGGAACTCGTTCGCCGCGCGCGCACCGGCGATGGCTCGGCGTTCGAGGCGCTGGTGCTCCGCTACGAGACGCCGCTACGCAAGCTGGTGTACGGCTACGTGCTGGACTGGGAAGCCGCAGAGGACGTGGCCCAGGACGCCTTCCTGCTGGCGTACCGGAAACTCGACAACCTGGGTGAGTTCGCAGCTTTCAAGAGCTGGCTCTACCGGATCGCCATCAACCGGGCGCACGACGAGCTCCGGCGCGCGGCCCGCTGGCGGCTACGGCTGGACCGAAACGTGGGGGATGAAGCACTGGCCGAACTGCCGGCGGCCGGCGCGGAGTCGGCCGTCGAGTCGCGGCTGCTACGGCGCGCCCTCGTACGCGAGCTGGCACGGTTGCCGAAGAGCCAGCGAACGGCGGTCGTGCTGAAGGATGTCGTGGGAATGAAGTACGTGGAGATCGCGGAGTTCCTGGGCTGTCCGATCGGCACGGCGCAGATCCGCGTCCATCGAGGCCGGCAGAAGCTCCGGCAACGGCTCGGCGAGCCGGGCTCCAGGGCAGGAGGAGGTACATGATGAGGGAGGAGAAGAGGTCGAGCCGCCCGGACGAGGCCGGAGGAAGGCTCGACACGCTGTTCGAGGCGCTGCGTGAGGAGTGCGCGTCGCCGCCGCCGGCGCCGGGTTTCCTGGCGGGTTTCAGGGCCGGCCGCGACGGCTGGCTGGAGCGCGCGGACCAGGCCGCCGTATGGCGGTTGCTTGCCCTGCGCCTGTCGCCCGTCGGCGCACTTGCGGCCGGGGCCGCGCTGGTCATGACACTCAGTTCCGGTACTCAGCCCATGGCGCCGGAAACTGCTCCGGTAGCTTCAGACACTGCCGAGTACGCGGATCCGTTCGTGGCCGGACTGGAGGAGGCCGGCGTGGCGACCGTGGCGGTGAGCGACGATGACGCCGGCTACGAACTGCTGGCCGTCCTCTACGAGCCGATGGGGACACGGTGATGTCGAACGGTCCCACGAAGTTGTGGATGGGTGTCGCGCTGGGTTCGGTGCTGGTCGTGGGCCTGTCGGCCGGCCTGGTGGCGGACCGGCTTCTGCCGGAACGTCGTGCTGCCGCGAAGGAGCAGGAGACCCGGACGGAAGCGCACCCTCCCCGGTCGTCGATGTTCCATTTCGACTGCCGCGGCTGGGAGCAGGACGCGAGTGAAGCAACGGCGGGTCCGGTGCCGGAAGCATCGGCCGATACCGGGCGTTCCGAGGCCGCCGACGAGTACAGGGCGAAGGTGACCCGGCGCATGGCGCGCCGCCTGGAACTGGATCCGGAGCAGATCGCGGCGCTCGAGCCGATCGTCGGCGAGGCGATGGTGCGAGGACGTCTCTACTGGACCGGTGCCCGCGACGAGTTCTGCGACATGCAAAGGGACTTCCACCGGCAGGTGGGGGAGCTTCTCCGTCCGGACCAGGCGGTTCGCTTCGACGAGATGCGCCGTGACCTGTGGGAGCGGAGCCGGCGGCACGAAGATCGAGACCATGATGGCCGTGGTCGCGGTCGCCGCGGTGACGACGACTCGCTGGGGGACTGTCGGTGAGCGCCGAGGAGAAGGAGATCGGGATGGAACGCCAGGGAACCGGCTTGCGCGGTGGGCCGGAGGAGCAGGAGGCGGCACTCCAGGAGGCGGCGGCACACCTCCCCGTCCACCCGCTCATCCGCTTCGCCGTCGAGCGGCGGGTGACCATGTTCATGGCGACGCTGGGTGTGCTGGTGCTCGGCTGGCTGTCGCTGACACGGCTGCCGCTGGAGTTCCTGCCT
>WTGL01000320.1:0-626 GCA_011523565.1 Acidobacteriota bacterium | reverse complement strand
CGCGGTCGATCATCTGGCCGCTGGAGGACAGCCTGGGAACGATCAACGGCGTCCGGCTGCTCCGCTCGCGGGCCAGCGGCAGCTCCGCCTCGGTGGACATCGAGTTTCAGGACGGAACCGACATGGAGCTGGCCGCCGTAGACGTGCGCGACCGGATCGACCGGGTGCGCAACGAACTGCCGAGCGATGTGGAGCAGATCTATGTCCGCCGTTTCGAGAGCACGGACATTCCCGTCCTCCGCAGCAGTCTCAGCGCGCCGTGGGACCAGGACGAACTGAACGACTTCGTCGAGGACGTGCTCCTGCCCCGCATCGAGCGGTTGGAGGGCGTGGCGCAGGCGGAAGTCTGGGGCATGCTGAGCCGTGAGCTGCGGATCGAGCTGCTGCCCGATCGCATGGCCGCCCACGGCGTGGATGTCCGCGAGTTGCGGCAGATCCTGCAGAGCAACCACGTGAACGTCTCGGGCGGCTATCTGCGCGAGGGCAGCCGCCGTCTGCTGGTTCGCACCGTCGGCGAGTTCAAGACGCCGGACGAGATCCGGGAACTGCCGATCCGCGGCGACGGCCTGCGCGTCGGCGACGTCGCCGACGTGAAGTTCGGCTATCCGGACAAGTACGAGCACAAC
>WTGL01000085.1:6036-10218 GCA_011523565.1 Acidobacteriota bacterium | reverse complement strand
CGACGAGGAAGCACAACGGAAGGCCGACGGCTGGACCTTCTTCCAGTTCGCCCTGCAGCTCTACAACAAGGAAGGACCGTTCGAGCCGGGCACGAACAACTTCTGGGAGCGCTACCAGGAATGGAAGCGGTCGCCCGAGGGTCGGCGGCGCTCCGACAGCGAGCTGATCGGTTCCCCCGAGACGATTCGCGAGCGCCTGCGGGAACTCGAAAGAGGCCACGTCGACCAGGTCATCCTCCTCAACCAGGCCGGCAAGAACACGCACGAGGACATCATGTCGAGCCTGGAACTCTTCGCGCGCGAGGTGATGCCCGAGTTTCAGGCCCGCGACAACCAGCAGCAGGAGTGGAAGCGCGCCGTCCTCGCCGGCGAACAGAAGCTCGACGAGATCGACACCGAGCCCTTCAATACGACATCGCGGCTGCGGCCCACCATTCCCCCGTCCGAGGAGGCGCTGGCCGCGGCCAGGAAGTGGGCAAGCTAGGAGTCGAGTCGCGGCGTCCGCGCCGCGCTGACGCACAGGAAACAGGCTGTTCCATGCAAGGCCAGCGCAACCGAGCCGACCGATCTGCGTAGTCAGGAAAGACGAACCAACACAACATCCCAAGGAGACACCGAATGTCCCTCCACTCCCTTCCCCGCCGCACCCTGCTCGTACTGGCCTGCTGCGGCCTGATTCTCGGCGCCTGCTCTGCCTACGAGGCAGATCCCCCAACGCCGGAAGCGCCTCCACCGCCCCCGCCACCGGAGTTGACGGAGGAACAGAAGATCTTCGCCCGCCACGTCGAAGCGATCGGTGGCGAGGACGCCATCCGCGCTTACACTTCGATGACGATGAAGGGGGCGTTCGAGATGCCGGCGATGGGCGTGTCAGGCGAGGCGATGATCTACCTCGCAGCACCCGACAAGGGCCTGATCCACATCACGATTCCGGGCCTGGGCAACAACGTTCAGGGCTTCGACGGCGAAATCGGATGGGCCGAGGACCCGATGCAGGGCGCGCGCCTGCTCGAGGGTGCCGAGTTGGGTGTGCTGAAGCGGCAAGCCCGCATTCACGCCGACCTGGAGTACGACGAGCTCTATCCGCAGCAGAGCGCGGTCGGCGAGACCGAGTGGAACGGTCAGGCCGCCTACCAGGTCGATCTCGTCGACGCTGACGGAAACGAGTCGTCACGCTACTTCGCAGTCGAGACAGGCCTGATGATCGGCGAGGAGGCAACAACCACGACCGACATGGGCACGATGGAGACGAGCACGACCGTGAGCGACTACCAGGAGTTTGGCGGCGTGCTGTTCGCCACGTCCACGGTCACGAGCATCCC
Organism: Acidobacteriota bacterium; assembly: GCA_011523565.1. GTDB lineage: Bacteria > Acidobacteriota > Thermoanaerobaculia > Multivoradales > Multivoraceae > Multivorans. Next base: position 8,896 of record WTGL01000085.1, on the reverse strand, counting down.
GTCCTTCGGCATGGAGTTCACACAGACCGTCGAGTCCGTGTCCTTCGACGACGTCGACCCGAGCACATTCGAGCCCTCCGACGCGATCAAGGCACTGCTGGAGTAGGGGCTCGACCCGCTCGAAACAGCTCCTTCCCCGGTGCGGCCGCCTCCGTGCGGCCGCACCGGCATGGCTGGTCGCGGCAACCTTCCTGGTCTCCGCCGCGACGCCTGCCGAGGCACAGACCAGCCGCCGGCCCCAGGCGCGGCTGACGGACTTCTACGAGCAGTGGCTCGCCGAAGTCGAGCCGCTGCTCGACGACAGCGAGCGTCGGGCTTTCGAGCAGATCGAAGGACCCGGTGCCCGCGAACGCTTCCTCCGCGCCTTCTGGGACGCCCGACCCCCACGCCTGCTCGAACGCTGGCGGGAGAATCGCGAAGCCCGCGACCAGTTGAGGGAACGGTCACCGGCAATGGAGCGCGCCGTCCTGCTGGCCGGCAAGCCCGCCGACCGGCAGACCGTCGAGCCCTGCGAGTCGTCGCTGCGACCGATCGAAATCTGGACCTACAACCGCTGGCGGCTCGAGCATCAGCTCGGCCGGCCAGCGCCGTCAGGCCAGGACGAAGTCGTCCTGGCCTTCGTCCAGCAGGTGAACTTCGACCCCCGGTCGACGCGGCTCTGGTCCGCGGGCTCCGGCGTCGATCTCAGCTTCGACCGCGAACGGTCGGAGGACATCGCCGATGAACCCGGCACGCCACCAGCCGGCGCGTTTCGGGTGCTCGACCGGGCGGAACGACGCCGCTGCCTGAGCGCGGCCGAGCGGCAGCGGCTGGAGCGGCGGCTCAGGCTCGCCGCCTCATGGCAGGCATTCATCGCCCAACTGGGCTGGGCGGGGCACGACCCGAGCTGGGTCGAGGACTTCCTCCGGATCGAGGCCGTTCTCGACCCAACCGCCATGGCACTTCGAGGCGTTTCACTCGAGTTCGAAGCTCTCGGCACCGAGAACCGCCGATCGACCATGCGTGGCCGGCTGCTCCTGCCTCCCGAACACCTCGCCGAACTCGGTGCCGGACAGATCCTCGACCGGGTGACGGTCACGGGCGACGTCTTCCTCGGCAACCGACTCGCCGACGCCTTCGTCGTCATCCATCACGTCAGCGGCGGTGCTCCACTCGACCCGGCGAACGGGGACGGTACCCCCGCCATCGCCCTCGACTTCTACCGTCGCCTGCCACCCGACGCCTACCGTTTCGAGGTCCGCGTCGAGGACCGCCTGGGGCGCGGTCTCCTGCGCCTCACCGAGACGGTCGACGTGCCAGCGCTTCCCACACCGCCCGCCGTGCCGAACTTGCATCTGCTGACACGCCGGGAGACGATCACTCTTCACCGCCTGCCCAGCGTCGAACTGTTGCCGCCCGATGGCCGCGTGCTGGGTTCCACCTTCACCGCCCGTGCGGTCGTCAGCCCCGATATCTCCCGGCTCGTCTTCCTGCGCGACGACGAGACGGTGGCTACGGTGAGCGAACCGCCCTTCGTCCACGCCGTCGACCTGCCGGAGCAGGTTCACCGGATCGAAGTCCGCGGACAGGATCACTCAGGACGGCTCGTGGCAGCCCACGCCCTCGACGTCGAACGGGAGGAACGACCGTTCGCGGTCGTCCTGGAACCTCCGGACCCGGCCCGCCTCGGCGATGCGCTCGACCTGCGGGTTCGCGTCGATGTGCCGTCCGGACACGAACTCGAGCGCGTCGACTGCTTCCTGGGCGCGGAACGGCTCGAACGGACGACGGTGCCGCCCTTCCTTTGCCGGGTCCCGGCCGGACTGCGGTCGCCCCTGAGCTTCGTTCGCGCCGAGGCGACGCTGCGTACCGGCGATCAGGTCGAGGATCTCGCCTTTCTGGGGCCCGGGGCGCCCGAGCAGGTCGACGTACGCCTGGTCGAACTCATCGTCTCCGTCGACGGCCCCCAAAACGGCCGCGCCACGGACCTCGGCGCGGCCGACTTCCGGGTCCTTCACCAGGACGTCGAAGCGCCGGTCCGCGACGTTCAGGGCCTGGCGGACCGGCCGATGAACGTCGCTCTGCTCATGGACGTCTCGAGTTCCCTGGGGCGCGGCGTGCGGGTTGCGGCCACAAGCGCGCAGCGCTTCTTCGAGGGCGTTCTGACCGGGCGGGACGCCGCCAGCCTGCTCGTCTTCAACCACGACCTGGAGCGGCTCACGCCGTTCACAGGCGATACGCGGCATCTCCGCTACGCCGCCGAGGGTCTCAGAGCCTGGGGCGCTACGCGACTCTATGACGGCATCGCCTACGCGGTCGGCTCCTTCGCCGGACGGCCCGATCGGCGCGCCCTCGTCGTCCTGAGCGACGGCGCGGACACGGACAGCAACCTCGACTTCGAGCAGGTGCTCGCCCTGGTCGAACTCGCCGGCGTCGCCACCTACCCGATCGCGCTCCGCGTCCAGGATCCCACGACGATCGAAGCTCTACGGACGCTCGCCGAACGCACCGGCGGCCGCTACCACGCCGCGGACTCGGTGGACGACCTGGACCGCATCTACCGCGAGATTGCGCGCGCGCTCCGCTCCCAGTACCTCATAGCCTTCGAACCTCGGGGGGGCGCAGTGGCCGGTGCGGACGGACTCAGGGACATCCGGGTCGAGGTGTTGCATCCGGGCCTGACCGCTACAGGGGTACGGAGCCGGCCGCGGTAGCGCGGCCTCCGAGCGCGCATAGACTGACCGCCATGCGGTGGTGGCGGGCGGCGACAGGTGCGATCGAGCGCGCCCTGATCCGGCCATGCCGCGAGGCGGGAGGCAGCACGGGCTTCTGGCTCTTCGTGAGCCACCTCGTCACCACGTTCGGCATCGCGCTGTCGAAC
>WTGL01000085.1:5327-6026 GCA_011523565.1 Acidobacteriota bacterium | reverse complement strand
CAGGAGCTCTCCACGCTCTACGCCGTCCTGACCCTGCCGCTGGCGCTCCTGCTCGTCCGTGGCGAGCGCCAGGCGCGGGTCGCGATCGCGTCCCTGGTCGGGATCTCGGCCGTACTCGCCGTCTACGGTCTGGCCCAGTTCGCCTTTACCGACTACGGCCCACTCCACCAGCGGATCCCCGGACCCTTCTCGCACTACATGACCTTTTCCGGCGTTCTCCTGCTCGGTCTCGCTCTGATCGCCGGCCGGTTGAGCAGCGCGGCCGGCTGGCGCTCCCGTGTCAACTGGGTCGGTCTGGTCCTCGTCGGCGGGGCGCTGGCCTTGACTCTGACCCGCAGCGCCTGGGTGGGCGCCTTCGCCCTCGCGGTCGCGGCGATGGCCCTTCAGCGCCGGCGCGTCTTCCTGGGTTTCGCGGCCGCGCTGGTCCTGGCCGCCGCCTCACTCGCCGCCGTTGCACCGACCCTGTGGCCGACCTACTGGCAGCGAGCGACCTCGATGATCGAACTCCGCTATCCCTCGAACTACGACCGCCTGTGCATGCTGTGGGCCGGCGGCCAGATGATCGCCGACCGCCCCTTCACGGGCATCGGCCCCGCCATGGTCCGCGAGTGGTACCCGGCCTACCGCCATCCGACCTCGGTCCGACCGCGCGTGAAGCACCTGCACAACACGTTCGTCCACATGGCGGCGAGCCGCGGC
>WTGL01000085.1:3885-5317 GCA_011523565.1 Acidobacteriota bacterium | reverse complement strand
CCGTCCCTGCTCAGCTATCTCTGGCTGATGGCGGCGGCGGCGGCGATGGCGTTCAAGGGCTATCGCCGCGAAGGCGGCAGGGCCGGGCCGCGCGCCGATCTCTACCTGGGCGTAATGTTCGCCCTCCTGGCGCTGAACGTGGCCGGCCTGTTCGAAGCGAACTGGCGCGACACGGAGATTCAGCGCTGGACGCTGTTCCTGCTCGCGCTGCCGGTTATTCTCCGCGCTCCAAACGACCAGCCCGGAGACTCGGCATGCACCTCGACCGCCTCAGCCTGATCCAGCTTCTCGACCTTCTGTCGGCCCGAGAGGTGTCGTGCGCCGAGTTGATGCACGCGACCCTGGAGCGCATCGATGCCACAAATCCGAAGCTCAACGCCGTCGTCAGCCAGCGGCCGCGCGAAGAGCTGCTGGCCGACGCCGAAGCGGCCGACGCGCGCCGCGCCACCGGCGACGCCCGGCCGCTTGAGGGCGTGCCCCTCGGAGTCAAGGACCTCGAGGACGTGGCCGGCATGGTCACGTCGATGGGATCGCGGGTGTTCCGCGACGCGGTTGCCGAGGCGGACTCGACCCAGGTGGCGCGGTTGCGCGACGCCGGCGCGATCGTCGTCGGCAAGACGAACACGCCCGAGTTCGGGTTCACGGCGATCACCAAGAACCCGCTGTTCGGCGTCACTCGCTCGCCCTGGAACCCGGAGCGCACGCCCGGCGGATCGAGCGGCGGTTCGTCCGCGGTACTGGCAGGCGGCGTGCTGCCCCTGGTTACCTCCTCGGACGGCGGCGGCTCGATCCGGATTCCGGCCAGTTTCACCGGCGCGTTCGGCCTGAAGCCGAGCCAGGGCCGGATACCGCGCGGGCCGATGAAGGCCTGGGATTACGGCAGCACCTCGGTTTACGGTCCCCTCACTCGCACCGTGGAAGACGGGGCCCTGTTCCTCGATCTGGTCGCCGGCCCGTCGCCCTGCGATCCCGCTTCTCTGCCCCATCCCGGTCTGAGCTACCGCGAAACGCTCGAATCGGGGCTCCCCTCGTCCGTCCGCATCGCCTGGTCGCCGGACCTCGGATACGCAAGGGTGCAATCGGACGTCGCACGGATAACCGCGGACGCGGCGGCCGTATTCGATCAGTCCGGTCTCCCGGTCGAACCGCTCGAGGAGCACGTACCGAGCGGCCCGCCGATGCTCACGGCAGCCTGGGGCACGCTCGGCAACTTCCTGATCGCCGGCCAGATCCACGAACCGCTTCGGAACCAGCGCCAGGACATGACGCACTCGTTCGCGGAGGCGCTGGAGCGTTCCTGGGAGATGACGCCCGAGACGTTCGGCGCCGCGGCGCGCGAGCGCGGCCAACTGAATCTCTGGTGCGGCGAGGTCTTCAGCCGCTTCGATCTGCTGCTGACGCCGACCGTGCCCTACGATCCACCGCCTGCCCG
>WTGL01000085.1:0-3875 GCA_011523565.1 Acidobacteriota bacterium | reverse complement strand
GGGCCGCCCGGCTGTTCGAACGCGCCCGTCCCTGGCACCCGAACTGGCCGGAGGTCTGACCGCGGTCGGCGCGCGGGTTCAGGGGATAACGCTCACCTTGACCGCTCCGGAACGCTTGTCGCCCGCGATCTCGAAGGCACGCTCGATCTCGTCCAGCGGCACCTGGTGGGTGAGCAGGCTGTCGAAGCCGTCCCCTCCCGCAACCAGAATGTCCACCGCCTCGGCGAAGTCGACCTCGCCCGGCCGCCGCGCGTAGCAGTTCGACCACTGCAGGCGCGCTTCCTTGCCGAGCAGCACGAGGGGGTCGAGGCTCAAGAGGCCCATGAACACACCGAGTACGCAAATCGTGCCGCCCGGTGCGAGGGCGATGCCCGCCGCCGTCATCGTGTCCGCCAGGCCGCCCACCGTTTCGACCACGAGATCGGCCTCGTATCCGGTCAGATCTTCCGGGGAGCCGGCGTCAAGCACCTCGCGCGCGCCGAGCCGCTTCGCCGCCGCGGCCTGGTGCGGGTGACGAGCCGTGATCGCCACGTGGCCGAAGCCCCAGGCCCGGGCCACCGCGACCGCCGCGAGACCGATGGAGCCGGCGCCCAGGATCAGCAGCTTCGCCGGCGGCTTCTCCCGATCCGCGGCCGCGAGCCTAAATCCATGAACCGCGACCGCGAACGGTTCGGCGAGGGCGGCAAGAAACGGCGCCAACGAACCCGGAACGCGGTACAGGCGATGGGCCGGCACGACAACCGCGTCCGCGAAGCCGCCCGGCCGCCGCATGCCGTAGAGTTCGAGTTCCCGGCAGATCGAATCCCGGCCCTCGCTGAACCGTTCGCGGTCGCCGCAGGAGGCGAGCGGCTCGACGACCACGAGTTCGCCTGCCTCGAAGCCGGCTCGATGATCGGTTTCGGACTATGAACCAGATGCAGGTCGGTCCCACACAAGCCGCAGGCGGTGATCCGAAGCCGAACCTCGCCCGGGCCAGGTTCCGGTAGCGCCCGCTCGGCGAGCGCTACTTCACCGGGGCCGCGATAAACGCCCGCGCGCATCGCGCGGATCGTAGCAACGGCCTGTGATCAGAAACCGAGTTCGGAGCAGTCGGCCGCCTTGCCGTTCACGGTGCAGGCGCAGTCGCCGTCCGTGCAGTCGACGTTCACCTCGCAATCGCCCGAGTCGCCGCAGGCCGAGGCCGCGAACTCGAAGGAGTTCGCATTCGCCACATCGACCGTGCAGTCCTCGCCGTCCTCGCAGTCCACGGTTACCTCGATCACCCGGGCCTCATGTTCGCCGCCATCGTGGTCCCCGGCCTCGTGTACCTCTATCCCGGTACCGGCTCTCGACATCTCGACGCGCCGCTCCCGCTCCTCCAGCGTCGCGCTCATCTTCTCCATCCGGCCATCGCGCCAGACCTCGAGCACGACGGTGTCGCCATCCTCGTGGCCGCCAATGGCCCGCGCAAGCGCCGACGCGGATGCAACCGGCTCGCCGTCGACGGCGGTCACGATGTCGCCGACTTCCAGGCCGGCACGCAATGCCGGGCTGCCGTCCACGAGCTTGCCGACCATGACGCCAACATCTTCGGGCACGCCGAAGTGGGTGCGCAGTTCCGGGGTCAGATCCGAAAGCTGAACGCCGAGAAACGCGCCGCCGCCGTGGCGCAGGTGCACGCGCGAACCGTGTTCCCCGAGTCGCTTCATCACCCGGTGCATGCGGCGCCGCGCCGACTCGCCGGTTTCGCCCTCGGCATGCTCATCCGCGATGAAGAGCACGTCGTGGCCGTCGGCTTCCAGGATCATGACGTTCTCCTCGGCAACCCACTCGTGGTCGCCCTCGTGGAGAACCTGGACGTCGCCGTCGTCGCCGACGAAGACCACGCGCCGGCTCACCTGCTCGTCGCAGTCCTCGCCGTCCGCGCACTCGACGACCTTCTTCACCTGGATCTTGCGGACCTTCTTCTCTTCCCCGCCGCCGGCAACGACGGGCGCCACGACCGCCAGCGCCAGACCGACTACCAACCAGACCTTCATTCGTGACATGTCGCGTTCCTTCTCCAGTTCCTGTTCGCTCTCATTCTAGTCGGCGGACCCACGCCGGGGCGCCTTTGAAGTGAGAACGCTCCCCGGCCGGATTCGTTCCCGCGGCGCAGGCGCTCGCTCAGGAATCCTCCATCGACGCCCGCACGGTCCGCAGATCCTTCAGCGCCGCCTTGGCCATCGAACCGCCGTCGCGCGCCACCTCCACGAACCGGAACCCCTGCCTGATCCGCTTGGGGGCCTCCTTGACCGTGCCGGCGACGCCGGCAAACAGACCGTGGCGCTTGCAGCCATCCAGGATCCTGTCGATCGCGGCGGTGAACTTCTCGTCCTCCTGATCGGCCGCCGGCCGTAGCCCCAGCGACACGCTGAGGTCACTCGGCCCGACGTAGACGCCGTCGAGGCCCGGCACGGAGAGGATGTCGTCCAGGTTGTCAAGCGCCTGCTGGGTCTCGATCATCGGGATGCAGTAGATCTGCTCGTTCGCCTCTTCCAGGTAGTTCCCTCCGTAGAGGAGGCCCGCCCGGAACGGTCCGAAGCTGCGCTTGCCCCGCGGGGGGTACCGGCAGGCGGCCGCCGCGGCCTCCGCCTCGGCGCGGCTGTTGACCATCGGGATGATGATCCCGTGAGCGCCGGCGTCCAGCATCTTGCCGATGATCCCGGGCTCGTTCCAGGGCACCCGGACGATCGGCGTGGTGTCCGACGCCGTCATCGCCTGCAGCATCTCGGTGGCGCGCTGGTAGTCGACCAGGCCGTGCTGCATGTCGATCGTCGCCCAGTCGAAGCCGAGGCGCGACATCAGCTCGGCACTGTGCGTGTCCGGGAACGCGAGCCAGGCACCGAGCACCGGCTCTCCGTTGTCGATCTTGTCGCGCAGGCGGTTCTTCATCGGCATGGCCTCAGCCCCTTCCTTCGAGCTTTGCGGTGGTGTGGCGGCGAATACTACGAGCTTGCGTCGCCGAGCGCACGAGACCGGCTCAGGGGATGAGGGATTCGTCCGGTTCGAGAGACGCCGCGAAGCCCGCGAGCAGATCGGCCGAGTGATCGATGTCGTCCAGCGAGATCGTCTCGACGGCGCTGTGCATGTAGCGGTTCGGGACGCTGATCAGCCCGGTCGCGACGCCCGCGCGGGTGATCTGGATCGAGTTCGCGTCGTTCGGCGCCGCTCGTCCGAGAGCCGCCAACTGGAACGGGATCTTCTGTTCTTCCGCGACCGCTTCGAGGCGGTCGCTGACCTTCGGGTTCATGTTCGGACCGCGAACGATGACCGGGCCACCTCCCAGGCTCAGGTCGCCCTCCTGGCGCTTGCTGATCGTCGGGCAGTCCGTCGCGTGTGTGACGTCGACCGCGATGCCCACGTCGGGGTCGACGCCGTGAGTGCTGGTGCGGGCGCCGCGCAGGCCGATCTCCTCGCAGACCGTCGACACCGCGTAGACAGCGACCCTGGGCTTGCGCCGGACGACCCGGCGGAGGGCCTCGATGACCACCCACAGGCCCGTCGTGTTGTCCATCTTCGGGGCGTTCGCCAGGCCGTTGCGCATCTCCTGGAAACCCAGGTCGAGCGTCACCGGATCGCCAACCCGCACCGCGCTCTTCGCGTCGTCGCCATCCTTCGCGCCGATGTCGAGCCAGAGGTTCTCCATCTTCACCACCCGCTTTCGTTCCTCCGTGTCGAGCAGATGGATCGGCTTGCGGGCGATCACCGCGGGCACAGGTCCGTCCTTCGTCCACACGGTCATCCGCTGACCGATGAGCTGCTGCGGATCCCAGCCGCCGATCGGTTGCACCCACAGGAAACCCTTGTCGTCGATGTAGCTGACGATCAGGCCGATCTGGTCGCAGTGGCCCGCG
>WTGL01000205.1:10189-10351 GCA_011523565.1 Acidobacteriota bacterium | reverse complement strand
ACGGTCTTCACGCTGGACGGCATTTCCCAGATCGTCCTGATCGGCGCCGATCAGGTTGTCGGGCTCGCCACCGACGGCAGCGAGACCTACTGGAGCAGGCCCTGGGCGACGATGAACGGCATCAACGCCGCGCAGCCGCTCCAGGTGGCGCCGAACCGCATC
>WTGL01000205.1:0-10179 GCA_011523565.1 Acidobacteriota bacterium | reverse complement strand
CGGCTACGTCTACGGGCTGGACGACGGCATCCTCGCCTGCGTCGACGCCGAAACTGGCGACCGCATGTGGAAGGGCGGCCGCTACGGCCACGGCCAGGTTCTGCTCGCCTCAGGCCACCTGCTGATCACCACCGAACGGGGTCAGCTCGTCCTGGTCCGCGCCACGCCCGAAAGCCACCAGGAAGTTGCCGCGCTGCCCGCCGTCTCCGGCCGCACATGGAACAACCCGGCGATCGCCGAGGGAATCCTGCTGGTGCGCAACGACCGCCAGGCCGTGGCGTTCGACATTCGGCCGCAGACGTAGCGACGCGTACGAGTTCCGATCGCCCTTGGACAAGCTAGGCCAGCACGGAGATGCCGTGTAGGGGCAAGCACAGCCCCGTCCAACACTGAGGGTGCCAGTAGGAAGAGCTTGCTTCGCAACCGGTCGGGGCGGAGTCGTGCCAAAACCACTGGGCTAGGCCGTGGCTGGAGTCGAATCGGGGGATGCCCGCGCCTGAGGCTACGTGTAAGTAAGGCACGAGCATGTCGTCACGCCACCAACCGAGTGGACGGGGCGTAGTCCCCTGGGCCGAGCGTTCGCGGTAGACGCGCACACGAATCAGCCACTAGGATCGCCTGACTTTCCCGGTGAGCCAAGTGGATATGCAGATCGTCGACGGTGAGGAGCATCTGACTGCGGCTAGCCTCTTCTGTGGCATGGGCGGCTTTGCCTCCGGTTTGTACGAAGCCGGATTCCAGATCCTCTGGGCAAACGACTGCGATCAGCAGGCCTGCGCCGTCTTCCGACATCGGTTCCCCGATGTCCGCCTCATCGAGTGCGATGTTGGTGCTCTGGGAGTAGCGGCTGATCGCCTGCCACCTGTAGATGTCTTGGCAGGCGGTTTCCCTTGTCAGAGCTTCTCACAGGCAGGCGCCCGTGGCGGATTCGACGATCCGCGTGGCGAGACGTTCTTCGAGATCATGAGGCTCGTGGAGGAGTTCGTACCTGCTAGGCGACCACGGCTCCTACTTCTCGAGAACGTGCCCCATCTTCTGTATGGCGCCAAGGGGTTGTGGTTCGACCGTATCCAAAGCGCCCTTCGGAGAGCCGGATACTGGTTTCGTCGTTCGTCCTGTTGGGTAGTCAACGTGAAAGACGCGACGAGCCTTCCACAGGACCGAGAGCGCCTCTTCCTGGTCGCCGCCTCCAAAGCACACTTCACGTACAACCCCTTCAAGCCTCCCGTAGGCGAAGCCCACTCGGAGCGAACCGATCACGTGCCCCTAGAGACGTTCGTTGACCGTAGTCGCCCACAGCCTGAGTCCGAGTACCTCGCACCCGAGAACAAGTACTACAAGATGATCGCCCACAAGATGGCGGAGGGCTCCGAAGACATCTACCAGTTGCGACGCTCGTACGTCCGCGAGAAAGCCGACGGCCTGTGCCCAACGCTGACGGCGAACATGGGCCGAGGTGGCCACAACGTCCCCTTCATTCGTGACACTTGGGGCGTCCGCCGGCTCAGCGTCGAAGAGGTCGCACGCCTGCAAGGCTTCGCGGATCCCGAGAATCTCTTTCCCGATCTACCCTCCCCGGCGAAGTACCGCCTGCTGGGCAACGCCGTATGCGTGAGCCTTGCGACGCTCGCTGCGCGTGCCTGTAAACAAGCCCTGGAGAAACAAACCCGATGAAGCACTCTGTCGGATGGCTCTTCCCTCCCACAGGAGGAGGTCAAGAGGACGGGTTCCAACACACTGGCATCGCACACTTCAGCGGTTCCCGCCTGCGCAGCCTTGCCCGGGAGACGACCCAAAACTCCCTCGACGCCCGAGCGGACCACCAAAGCCCCGTAGAGATGTGCTTCGAAATCATCGCTCTCCCAAACCACGCCGATCTAGGCTGGCCCGAACTCGCGGAGGTCCTCGGGAAGTGCAAGGCCGAAGCCGAAATCAGAGGAGACACCAAAGCCGTTGCCTTCCTCGAGGAGGCCCGGAAGATCCTGGGCAAGTCCACCGTACGCTGCCTACGCATCTACGACAAGAACACCACGGGCCTGGCGGGCGACCGCTGGCGCACACTCGTGAAGACACAGGGCCTGAGTATCAAGGACGGAAAGGGCGCCATGGGATCGCGGGGGACCGGTAAGTTCGCGCCCTTCTCTATATCCCAACTGCGTACCGTCTTCTACTGGACCTCCTACGCTAGCGACCGTGGCACGTCAGAGCAGTTCCAAGGCAAGGCAGTACTGGTCGCCCATGATGACGACGGCGGTCGCCGACTGCAGGGAACTGGCTTCTTCGGCATCCGGAACCAATGCTCCGAACTAACCAGTCCTGACGCAATCCCCAGCGCTCTGCGTGTCCTCGACCAGGACGGAAGCCCCATCCATGGAACGGCTCTCGCCATCGCTGGGTTCAGCGAGAAGGACGGTTGGCAGCGGCGTGTTGCCGCTAGCGTCTTAGAGAACTTCTTTCATGCGATTCGATCCGCCCACCTAAGGGTCGTTCTGGAGCCAAGCAACGGCGAGGACGAAATCTCGATCGATGACATCACACTCGACCGCTGGTTCGAGCATCTCCTGCAAGACGAGAGTTTCGGAACCGCACAAACAAAGGCTCTCCGGGAGGCTCACACATTCAGAATGCTCTTCGAAGACGAGCGCACCGTCAAACGGGAAACGCAAGATAGGGACCTGGGTCATTGCGAGCTCTGGATCCTCGTCGCCGACAACGAGCAACTGCCTCGCAAAGTCGCCCTGGTCCGTGGCACTGGCATGTTGGTTACCACACGTCAAGCTGGCCTAATCGCCTTTCCGGGCTTTCGCGACTTCGCCGCTGTTGCTGTGTTCACTGATCCCGACGGCAACGAGTTCCTCCGCGACATGGAGAACCCGAATCATGACCAATTCGAGCCGGACCGCGTCGAGTCCGAGCGAGAGAAGAGAAGGGCGAACGCCGCATTGAACCGAATAACAACGTGGATTCGCACCGAGATCAAGTCGGTAGCCGGTCCCCGAGACGATTCCCACACCAGAATTGTCGACGAGCTAGCTCGGTACATCCCAGACCTTCACCCTGACGACGCATTCGGTGAGGAAGAGGGTGTTTCATCGAACGCAGAGAAGCGCTTTGAAGACGGCATCGAGGTCTTAGAACGAGAAGTTCGCAGGCCCAAGCCCCACACTCTTGACGACGACTCTGACGAAGAACACGAGGGCGACGGCGACGACATCGGCCACGAGGGTGGGGGCGGGGAAGAGGGCAACGGTGGCGGAGGCGGTGGCGGATCCGGTGAAGGCGAGGGAGTCGGCGGAACCGGGGGACGAGGTGGAACCGAAAGAGGAAGTGCGCTCTCGATCCAAGACGTGCGGTTGCTGCCCGTCAGTTCTGACGGACGGCGCCTTGAGCTTAGCTTTGTGCCGGAGACAGGGGGCAGGGTCGAGTTGGGGGTACTCGAGGCCGGGGACTCAACGACCATCGCCCATCCGAACCTCCAAGTCCTCGCGAAGGAGGGATGGGAACCAGTAGACGGCCACATGTGCGAGCTAGAGGCACATTGCAGGAAGACGATTCATGTCCGCTCCACGGAACGCATCGACGACCGATCTTGGAGGGTCGTCGCGAGGCCGGAGAAAGTCGAATGAAACTAGACCCCAGCAAGGCCTTTCCTCACCCCGTGCTCCGGGGTGGTGGCGTAAGCTCCGACTACCCCACGGCTGAGTTCGAAGTCACTATCACGTTGACTCGCATCGAGAACACCACCCGTCTCCGCCTTGAAGCTGAGTTCGAACTCAGCGACCGCGATCTCAAGCAACTCGTGTTGGAGCGCAGGGCTGCCTACGTTCTTCTGATTAAGGCCCCCAAGACACACGTGCGACAGAGGCTCCTGTCTTGGGACGACAGGGTCACGGAGGAGTTCGAGGCTGGTCGGATCGCGGGGCGAACCGAGATCCTGCCGTTTCTCGTCTGCACCGAGGATCTCGTCGATTATCGAGCGAAGGGCTGGAACGAGGCCTACAACAATCGCCGTTTCGACATCGAAGCGGGTTCGGTTCTCGCACAGGACGTGCAAAAGGACTACTGGATCGACCGAGCAGACGAAGCACCTATCGGCTCCATCTTCGAGATCGGCCCGACGAAAGATGTCGATGATGGTTGCTGGCGGTGCGAGCTAGGCGAGCCGCGTGTAGTCATCCGGATGTCAAGCGCCGACTACGAGAGGTTTGAAGAGGCTCGGGGACGTCTCGACGGCACCGTGGAGGCGGAGTACATCATGAACGGCCTCTATCTTCCAGTCCTCATCCACGTTCTCCACCAGGCCGACGGCACCGATGGAACTTACTCAGACCTACGCTGGTTCGCGTCGCTCGACTCACGTTTGCAAAAGCTAGGGCTGAAGCCCCTCGGAACCGAGAACGAGGACCGCTCGCTTGACGCCCAAAGGCTCCTCCAGGGACCCTTCGATCGCCTGCTGGCCGTCGCTTCCAGTTCCGAAGAAGGAACCTCATGAAGACCATCCGATACTACACTCGAGATGGAGTACAGAGACTCCGGGATGGAGTAAGGGAACACTTGGACTGCTACTACGCTCCCGCTGGGCCGCCTCCCCTAGACCTGCCGCACGCGATTCGCGCCGCCCATGTGGACGCGAGAGATTTCGCAGGGACTCTCTCACCGGGAGAGCCAGGCAAGCCCTATACGACGGACTTAGAGAACGCACTTGCCGTATACGTCGCCCTCGAGCGCTTGAGTCGCCACCAGGCGTCCGAAGAGCGACTCTGGACCTATCTCTGCCACGTGGAATGCCCTGAGTACGTCTCACGTCGATGGCTCGCACGACGTCCAGACGAACCCGACGCAGCGATCAAGAGAGTCCACAACCACTTCTTCGCTCGGGGGAACCGCGCGCTGATTCGGGACAACGGGATTTCACGCCTATGGTGGTTGGGCTACATTGCGCACCAGGTCGATCGACAGCACCCACGGCGCTTCTTGGAGATTCTCCTGCATCGACAAGACGTACGGTCTGCGCTCATAGAGCGCCCTACGGTGTCTATGAACGCTCAAGTACTCAAGCGGATCTATGCTGTGATGCGTGATCACTGGGAACACGACAGATCCCTCTTTGAACGCGACACGTTCCGGTCCTGGATGGTCGCCCTGAACCGAAAGGGCGGCGTCCTGTTGCTCGACTCTCTGCCGGATCCTGCTCTGGACCGCCTACTTCGAAAAGAAGCCCTTCAAGCAATCAACAGCGCCGCCTCCACGTGACCGACAACCTTAGCCCGGCGGATCGTTCCCGTTGCATGGCGCAGATCCAGTCACGTGGAATGAAGCCCGAGCTGGCGGTCCGCTCCATGACGCACCGGCTCGGCTATCGCTTCCGCCTTCACCGTCGTGACCTCCCCGGAACACCAGACCTCGTTTTCCCGCGGCATCGAGCAGTAGTGTTCGTGAACGGCTGCTTCTGGCACTGGCATCCTCAACCCGACTGTCCCATCGCAGGGCTGCCCAAATCGAACCTCTCCTACTGGGAGCCCAAGCTCCAGCGGACCCGGGAGCGGGACCGCGACAACGCCAGGGCGTTGGTCGAACTCGGCTGGCGTGTACTTACCGTTTGGGAGTGCGAACTTCGCGACGCAGACAGGCTTCTCGATCGTATTCACTGCTTTCTCTCCGCAGGCGAGTCGCCGAAGGAGACTCGGTCCCAGCCACAAGCGCCAACGTTGAAGAGGTTTGACACATGAGTCGACGAGAAAGAGCTGGGCTTCCTCAGTACCCGAAGCTGGATTGGGTCGCGCTGGAGGCGATTCGTACGCTCCCCATGCCCGCCACCAACGACGAGATTGACGATGTCCTCATCGCCGCTTTGAACCTCACCGAGGAGCAGCGTGCAGTTCGAGCGGCGAACGGGAGAGGCTCAGAGGCTTCCTACCGGGCTGCGTGGTGCCGGACTCACCTGAAGAACGTCGGAGCCATCGAAAGCGCGGGCCGTAGCCTCTGGCGCCTTACGGATGAGGGTGCCTCCATGTCGGAGGAGACGCTTGAGCGACGCTATAGGGCCTATCTGCGAAGTGTCCGTGAACGCGCTAAGAGCAAAGAGGCCACTGCGAGTGCGCAGAGTGGCCTGCTCGACGGAGATGAGGCCGACGTCTTTGGCGAGATCAGCTGGAAGGATGAACTCTTGGCTCGGCTCAAGTCCATGTCCCCTACTGGCTTCGAAGAACTCGCGAAGCGCCTCTTGAAGGCTTGTGACTTCCAGGAGGTTAAGGTGACAGGAAGTAGCGGTGACGGTGGAATCGACGGCACGGCACTCTACCGGTTCTCCCTGATTTCATCTCCCGTCTACTTCCAGTGCAAGCGCTATCAGGGGAGCGTCGGACCGAAGGTCGTCCGGGAGTTCCGTGGCGCATTGCCGGGACCGAATGATCGCGGTTTGATCATCACGACAGGCGTCTTCACGAGGAGCGCTAGGACGGAGGCAACTCGCCCAGGCTACCTTCCGCTGGACTTGATTGATGGGGATGGTCTATGCGACCTGCTTAAGGAACGGAGCCTCGGCGTGGAGGTCCGTGAACGGACTGTCGAGGATGTCACTATCGACCAACGGTACTTCGACCGGTTTGAGCCGCCCAAGCGACGATGAAGACCGGCGGGCTTTCGTGAAACAGGATTGACTGCAAACCAATCCTCGGACGGCTAGCCCAGAGACCTAGCGGACCGCCGTGTCCGATATCGGCTTGACTCCCTCCTGCGCTACGGTCGATCCCCTGGGGATACCACGCAACGACAACGCCGTGGTGCGAGCCTCTCCGACTGGGCCGGCCTATCGCTCCTGATGCGACGGTGACCGTGGATCTGAGCGAAGGCGTTTCTCCAGATTCGGAATCCGAAGGCCCTGGAAGAGGCGTGCAGCCGAGCAAAGACACGACGTCAGCCGCCCTCGGTGCTGAGGCGCCGACGGAGTATTCCCATTGGATCCTCCGGTCGAAGCGATCCTCCCGGCCGTCTCCTGGCCAGACTACCGCGACCTCAGAACGGACGGCCAGTAGGCCAGGCCGGTCAATACTGCCTGGCCCGACGCCAGACCGGCGGAGCTGTGGCGGATTTCGGTCAATGGCGGCTATGCCTCGTTCGTCGGCCACGACCTCGCCTAGACCATCGAACAGCGTCGCGAGCGGGAAGTCGGCGCCATCGGCTTGTTGGCACTCGACGCACACGGCACCTATACATGGTTTCCGTGGTTTCCGCCCTCGACGGCCTGTTGCAGATCGTCCTGATCAGTGGAGACCGCGTCATCTCCCTGGCGACCGACGGCAGCCGAGAGCGCTGGAACCCTCCCTGGGAAGCGATGAACGGAATCAACGCCGCTCTGCCACTGCCAGACCGCGTCTTGGGTGCTCCGACTACGGCCACGGCGCCACGGTAGTCGAGGCCGACGCCGACACCCGCGACCGGATGTGGAAGGCGGCCGCTACGGCCACGGCCAGCTTCTGCTCGCCTCAGACCACCTGCTGATCACGACCGAGCGGGTCTGCTCGTGCTGGTCCGCGCCACGCCCGAAAGCCACCAGGAGATCGTCGCACTTCCGGCCGTCTCCGGCCCCACCTGGAACCGTTCGGCGATCGCCGAAGCGATCCTGCGGTGCGCAACGACCGCGAAGCCGTGGCGTTCGGACATACGGCCACAGACGTAGGCGACGCCTGGGGGCCTGGACCGCCCACGGTTCCCCGGCCTACACCCACTCGAGGAGTACCGCGGAGGGGTAAACCGTAGTGCATGGGGTGGAAGAGATCCCGTCAGTCGCGGTTTTCCCGTCTAGAACTACCGTACCGTCTTACTCATGTGCCTAGGCGGTTAGGCCGCATAGACTACCACTCTTCTCGTCTCACTCTTTGCGCTGAGTCCGTACACCCCTCTAGATTTTGTCCGCTTCACCCTCTAGACTTTGTCCGTACATCTCTCTAGACTTTGTCCGTATCGCCCGATGCACGTTATCCGTATCGCCCGTTTCACCTAGTTCCATCCCATACACTCCCATAGTTCTATCCGCTTCACTCTCGAACTTAGAGCTAACTCTCCACTCGTGACGCCTAGCTTCACCGTTTGCCCGTCCCACTTCCCCAATGAGCTTTCTCCCCCGAATAGTCGAGACGGAACTCGAGATCTGTCTAGCGGCCACCGGGGCCGTCGTCCTTGAAGGGCCCAAGGCCTGCGGCAAGACCGCAACCGCCCGAAAGAGGGCCGCGAGCGAGATTCTCCTCGATGTAGACGACAACGCCCGACAGCTGGCAAGCGTGGATCCCGGAACTGCGCTTCGGGGAGAAGCTCCAAGGCTGATCGACGAGTGGCAGCTCGAACCGTCAATCTGGAACCACGTTCGCCGTGCAGTCGATGACCGCGCTACTCCCGGGCAGTTCATTCTCACCGGCTCCGCCGTTCCCGCGGACGATGTGACTCGGCACTCAGGAGCCGGGCGGTTCACCCGAATCCGCATGCGGCCCCTCTCACTCTTCGAGTCCCAACTCTCCAACGGTGAAATCTCATTGGCCAAGCTGCTAGACGGCTCGGATCAGTCGGCCCAAGCCTCATCCTTCTCCGTTCCCGAACTCGCTGAAGTCGTGGCCGGCGGGGGCTGGCCGGGCAACGTCTCGCTGTCGCTTCGTCAGACTCTTCGCGCGAACCGCGACTACTTGAACGAGATCAGCCGTACGGATGTCTCCAGAGTCGCTCAACGTCGAACCGACCCGGTCCGCGTCGGCCGCCTCATACGCTCTCTAGCCCGAAACACGGCGACAGAGGTAGCTCTTTCCAAGTTGGCAGCCGACGTTGGCGCCAACCGAATCTCCATGAAGCCCGAGACGGCAGCCAGCTATCTCGATGCGCTGGAACAGCTCATGGTCATCGAGGATCAGCCAGCCTGGTCACCGCACCTCCGCTCGCGAGCGGTGCTTCGGGAAGCGTCGAAACGACACTTCGTTGATCCCTCTCTGGCCGTGGCGGCACTACGGGCCACGCCGGACCGCCTTCTGGAGGATCTACGCTTCCTGGGCTTCCTGTTCGAGTCAATGGTCATCCGTGACCTCAGGATCTATGCCCAGGCCAACGACGCGGAGGTCTTCCACTATCGCGAGAAGGGCGGACTCGAAGTCGATGCCATCGTTCAGGCCGCCGACGGCCGATGGGCGGCGTTCGAGATCAAGCTCGGCCAACGCAGGGTCGAGGAGGGCGCCAAGAACCTGCGCCGGCTCGCCCAGCGAGCTCCACGGGCAACGAGAGACGCGCCAAGCGAACCCTCGACCCTCGCTGTCATCGTGCCGAACGGTTACGGCTACACCGGGAGGAACGATGTAGGGGTCATACCGATCGGTGCGTTGGGGCCGTAGGCGCTCTAGTAGAGTCGAGAGGTGAATGCCTGATAGCAAGTCATCGACGCATCGTGGCTGGCTGCTAGTGCCTGTCACTGCGACGTACTGTGGCTGGCTGTTTCTCTGGATCGCAGCACTCTCCCTGCTCGCTGTCGACCCCCGCATCGCGATCGTGCATCTCGTGGGAGAACACCAGTTCGCCCACGACTCTCTGCCCGAACTCGTCCCGCGCGGCTACTTCGCGCTCACGCTTGCCCTCTACTTGTTGACGTTCGTCAACGCCAAGGTTCGCTCGTACCTGCCCGTCGCCAACGCTGGAGTCGTGCTAATGGTGACTTGGCTCGCGGTTGCCCCACCAGACATCGTCAGCGAAACAGCCCGTGCGCCCTTCGCCGTAGGGCTGTTCGTCAGCGTGGGAGTCTTCGGTGCGTATCGGGCGCATCGGTGGACTCGGAATCTCCTGCGCACTGAAATGCAGGCGGCCCGCGCTGAGCCGGCCTGACGGCCGGCTCGGCTACCTGGCCGCCTGTGGCGGCAGCCGGCGGGGACGCCGGCGCACCCAGTGGGCGGCGAGTTCGCTGCGCGGTCACTACCCGGGGATGTCGACCACCAGGTACTCGCCCTCGCGTGTGACCGCGTAGGTCTCGGCGGTGTACGGACCCTTGACCATCCCTGGGGCCGGGGCGTCGGGATCGTCGGGCTGCGCCGCCTCGGGATCGGCAGCCTCGGCGATCTCCTCGCCGGGGACGGTCTCGACCTCGTAGCGGCGCACCCGCAGCCGCTCGGGCGCGCACCAGGACTGGCCGGTGCGGACGTGGAACTCCCAGCC
>WTGL01000055.1:34260-48704 GCA_011523565.1 Acidobacteriota bacterium | reverse complement strand
GGCGACGCACCACCGCCGGACTTCCGCGAGGTGATGAAACTCGCCGCCGCCTGCGAACTCGACGGCCGGCCCGCCCTCGAGGACTCGTTGGTCCGCGAGAAGATCGCCGACTGGTACGTCGAGTCGATGGGCATGAAGCACACGAAGGCGCGCACCATGACGGCACTCTCCCAAGGCAAGGTGCCGGGACCCGAGAACTCGATCGGCAAGGTGGTCTCCGCCTCGAAGCTGCAGAACGTGTCCTCGTTCGGCGCGGACCTGATGGACATGGGCGGCGTGATCACGGACCCTTCCCTCATGCCGTCCTCGGCCTTGTTCCAGCAGTCCTTCCTCTACAGCCCCGGCCTCCGCATCGCAGGTGGCACGGACGAGATCCTTCGCAACATCATCGCCGAACGCGTCCTCGGCCTCCCCGGCGAGATCCGCGTCGACCGCGACGTGCCGTACAGCGACATCCCGACGGGGAACTGAAGGAGACGGGCCTCGCGCCCAAGGGATCGAGGGAACAGGCGGATATGGACGAGAGGGAGTACGCCTACGATGTGGGGCTGTCGTTCGCGGGTGAACAGCGCGACTACGTCGAAGGTGTTGCTGACGCACTCCGTTCGCGGGGCATCCGGGTCTTCCTCGACACGTACGAAAAGGCGGCGTTGTGGGGAAAGAACCTGTACGAGCACCTAAGCGATGTGTACCAGAACCGGTGCCGCTACTGCATCCTCTTCGTGTCCGCTGACTACGCCGACAAGGTCTGGACGAATCATGAGCGTAAGAGCGCCCAAGCTCGTGCCATCTCAGAGAAGAGCGAGTACATCCTGCCGGCCATTTTCGACGACACAAAGGTTGACGGTCTTCTTGAGACCATCTCATACATAGACCTCAGAGAGACAACTCAGGACGAGCTAGTTGAGCTCATCCTCGAGAAGGTCGGGGCGCCGGTGCGCCGTAACTACTTGCCGCCGGTCCCCGATAGGCTCTTCGAGCTCCTGGGAATCGAGGACGACGCTGACGCGCAGGAAGCCGCACACTCCCAAGCATGGTCCTTCCTGCAGGCCCTACGCCGAATGACCCCCGACGAACGGCAGGCGGTACTCTGCTTGTTTCGATTCGGATGCGACGTGGACTTGCCTGAGAACGTCCATATCAACGCCGACCTTCTCCGCCGACACACCGGGAAATCGGTAGCTACTCTGGAGCGGTTGCTTGGTGACGTTCAGTCACTCGGCTTCACCTGCTCCGTCAGAAAGGCCACGGACAGGGACCACTGTGTCAGTGGGACGATCCTCGGCGAGTCCTACATGTTCGATCTGACATGGGTGGATCTACGAGGTATTCACGAGTACCCGGAGATGATCGTCGCCCATGCAATGGTGGAGGGAGCCACCGAGAACTACTGTGAAGAACACGGAGGCGAGTTCCTCGATCGCCTAGATTTCTCCCAGCTCGCTAGAGTGACAGCCACCGCAGAGACTCCCGAGGTCGAGACCAGCCCTGCGTCGTCCTGACGGACTGACCGGTCCAACGCGACAATCGCCGGGGAAGCACCCGCCGGCCATTCGTCAGAAGTGGACGGCGGTGGCACCCCTTTCGACGCTTCCGGCCGGCCGAATCGGGGTCGAGAACACGGACTCAGAGGGCGAATCCGTCTAAGTCCTTGAGGCCTTCGTTGCAGAGGGAGTATCGTCCGACAAGAAGAGAGGAAATGCCGTGAGCAGCCAATCGCTTCAGGAGGTCAGCCGGGGTCTCCGTCAAGAACTGCCCCACATCAGGGTCGAGGTCGACCGCATCGTCCATGACGTGTTTCCCCGCCTTCGGTTCACGAACATCTGGGTGCAACCCGGCAGATCCTGGTACGGCGACGAGGTCGTTGATGTCTGGGCGGTCTACGACGGCGAGGTGGAAGGCCAGGAACAAGCCGAGGGCCTCATCTCGCTCCGAAGGAGAGTCCGAGACCTCCTCTGGGACCAGGATCTGGAGGTGTCTCCATGCATCCACATGGTCACGCAGTCCGACGTGGGGGACTGGCGCCCTGAAGGCCTCTGATCTCCTGGCTTCCGCCGCGCAGCAGCTCCCCTCCGGTCGTGGGAGACCGCTGCAGACCCACCTCCGCCGTGCGGTGAGTACGGTCTACTACGCCTTGTTTCACTGTCTGGCACAGTGCTGCGCGGACAGTCTGGTCGGGAGAACGGCTCGAAAGACGCGCGCTTGGAGTCTGGCCTACAGATCGCTGTCCCACGGTCGGGCGCGCGAAGCGTGCAGCCAGAAGCGTCTGCTCCGGGACTTCCCGCAGGAGATTCAGGGTCTCGCCGATCTCTTCGTCAACCTGCAGAAGGAGCGCCACACGGCGGACTACGACCCTGAGCAGGTGTTCTTCAAGTCTGATGTCGAAAGCCATCTGCGGGCTGCTCAACTCACCGTCGAGCGGTTCGAAGCCGCCGAGATCCAAGACCGACGTGGATTCGCAGCACATGTCCTGTTCAAGGAACGTCCGTAGCTCACCCTGCCAAGTTCGGCTCTGAACCGACGCCGCGGTCTTGCTGATCCGACGTCTACCAGCCCTCGAGGGAATCGGAGGGGAGGGCCCCAGGGGACTCGAAGCGAGCGACGCCCGCCGTCCCCACATCGAGCGACGAGCAGCCGGACCGGGCGGAGTGGAGTACGCCTCACGGATGAAGTCACACAAGGAGCACAGGGTTCCGCTTTCCAGCGCAGCCCTGCGGCCCTTCGCCGTGTTTCCCAAGCGTGGCCGCCGCCAGGAGACAGCACCGCATCCTCGAGCCCTCTCGGCTCGGTGCCTGCGGTGTCGGCCTCCGGTCGCTCCGCTCCCTCCGACCGACACCGGAGCCCGCCACCGTCGCTCCCCCACACCCCAACACGATGCCCCGACCCCGGACAACCGGCACTCCCGGGTTACCCTTGACGGCTACGACTACCGACCCCTGAAAGGAGAACGAGGAGGCACACCCCGTCCACTTGAAACACGGCCGAGGTGGCTCACTCTCTGAGCGACGTTTGGCTCAGTTTCTGAGCGATGCTCCACCCGGCAGGACCTGGACCGTGCGCCGGATCGTGCTGGTCGCAGGGCCTTGTTCGCTGGTGGTGCCCCGCTCCGATCCGTCTACTCCTCGACGGCCTCCTCGTACTGCAGGTACTCCTCAATGGCGCGCAGCCTGCCGCCTTGCCGGTTGAGATCGGGATCCGCAATCTCGATAGCTACAGCTTCCAGCGCGTCAAGGATGTCGGCCCGCTTCGTCTGGTGCGTCTTGGGTGGTTCGGCCAACTCTGGGCTTCCTTTCAGGACGCGGAGAAGGCCGAACCAGGAGAAGTACTGCCACCGGGAGGCCAAACCGCGAGTCCCGGCGTGGAGCGTGCCGTGGTACTTGAGGCGACTGAACAACGTGTTGTTGCCGCTCCCGGCCTGACCGACATAGAGGAGCCGAAACTCGCGGTCGTAAAGGGCGTAGATCCCCAACCGACCGCGAAAGTCCACGGGGTCGTCCCTGACTTTGAGCCGGCCGAGCAGTGTCGCCTTGTTCTTGCCCCAGTCGACCTTGTCGCGGTCCCAGAACAGACCGTAGTTCTGGATGAGCTTGTGGTGTCTGGCCACACGAGATCTCCCTTCAGCTTTGGCGCGTCTCCGTCGCCCAATCTACCCTGGAGAGACCGCCCACCTCCGGCAGGTCCACGACCGGTCCTGCAAGGCAAGTCGCAGCAATCTACTCAGGCCGGAGACCACAAGACGGCACGATGCCGCGGCGGCCTACCAGCGTGCGCCCGACCGCTTCCGTTTCTTCGGTTGCTGGTCTGCTGACTCAGCGCCGATAGGCCGCTTCAGCGTGGATCCCTGTCCCACGTCGCCGGTGAGAACTCTGGCTCGGGAGAATCTCGGCTCCGCCCTGGTGATCTCGATCATGCCGACCTCCGTCTCCTCCGCGCCGAGGACCTCGCCTGTGTCCGGATCGATAAAGGACTCCCCTACCGAGAACGCAGCCAAGCGATCTCCAGTAGCGAAGAACACGTCGCCGTAGTTGAGTATCAGGGTGCCGTCCGCCTGCACCTGGATGATCTTGATCGGAATGCGGCTCGTCACAATGGCCTCGGCGATCTTCGCCGCCACGACCTCCTGAACATCGGCGAACGGATCTGCACTCGCCTCGGCCTTTTGGATGCCACCAACGGAGAACCCAGAACCCTGCTTCACGGAAGCGGAGACGGCATCCGCTAGAACGATCTCGCCCGTGGCCACGTCCGTGAGCTTGAGGTCGACGCCCATTTCGGTTTCGACGCTCGTCTTGCTGGCTCCACCTCCGAGCACTCCCCGTGCCCTGCGGTTTACGAGTCCTCCGACCCCGCTACGGCCGCTGACTGAGAAGCCGCTCTGCTTCGCTCCGAATCGGGTGACGGAGCCGTACAGGTAGTAATCGACACCGGTGAGTCCGCCAAGCCGACCACCAGCGTCCGTCAGTCCGATCTCGCCCAGTCCCTGTTCGACGAGCACGGCCTCAAGCTCCTGTCGCTCCATCAGCGTGACCTTGCCGGTCTTCTGTATGGCGGTGCCGAGCATCCTGCCGAACCCCTCGGAAAGATCTCGGTTGCAGTCGTAGACGCTGCGGTCCCATCCCTCGCAGGAGATGTTCTGTGCGGCCACGCCGATCTCCCCGATGGCGACCACCGGCTTGTTCTGGGCGCTAGCGTGCGTGGTGACGAGTAGGGCGGCCAGAACCACGGTGCTGACCAGCGACTTCGAGAGTCCCTTCATCTCTGCCTCCCATCCGTGCAGAGGCTCTCGACACCGGGATTGGTGTCGGGCCATGACGTGACTCACCCATTACACGGTGGGAATGGTCCGGCCTATTCGCCGAGCCCGAGGAGCTACCCCGAGCCTCTTGCAATCGGCTCTTGTATTCGGCAGGCGACCCGACATGGGTCCCCACCGCGTTCGGTGAGTCACGACTAGGACGTTAGCGACCGAGTCCGAGGAGGTCAACTCACCGAACCTCATTACGATGGCCGCGAGGCTGGTTCACCTCGCCGACGCCGGCGCCCGTTCGACTCCATCGGGTCCTACTACATCAGCCGCGCTGCCCAACTGTTCCTCGGTGGCCGCAAGCACTAGAGCGTTCGCGGTTTGACCATGGCATGGGTGCGTCGCTAGCCTCAGTCGCTGAACACCGGGACCGAACGAACCAATGGCCGAACGATCTCGCGGTGTCCGGGCCGGCACATGGAACACTGAGTTCGCCGCACCGAAGTCCGCCAAAGCGACCCGCATTCGGCCTATTCTCCGGGCTCCGAAGTGCCACGTTCTGTGTGTCACCGAGGGCTATGGGGAGCTGCTACCGAGCGACGGCCACGTCATTGACGGGGGAAAGGACTGGGGGTATCCGATCAAGCCCGGTCGCCGGAAGGTTCTTCTCTGGAGCGAACGGCCCTGGAGGAAGGTCGAGCTGGGTCCTGAGAGCATGTCGGGGAGATTCGTGGCTGGCGTGACCGAGACCCCCATCGGCGAACTGACGATCGCCGGCGTTTGCATCCCGTGGTTTGACGCGCATGTCCGGACCGGGCGACGGAACCGCAAACGGTGGGACGTGCACGTGGACTGGCTCGCAGGACTCGAGAGTCTCTCGTACGGGACCGGTTCCCGAACCATTGTGCTAGGCGACTTCAACCAGAGGATTCCTCACTCGTGGGTACCTCCGTGGGTACCTCACGATGTTCACGCGGCGCTGCTTCGAGCCTTCGATGGCCTGCAGGTGGCCACTACCGGCTTCTTCCCGTGGGAGAAGAGGGACGTCCGGGCAGCGGGCTCGCCGCAATCAGGCCTCTGGCACGCTGCACTCGGGGACGGCACAAAGCAACAGGACCAGCTCATAGACCACATCGCGCATTCTGAAGACCTAGCAGTGGTGGAGCCGCTGGAACCCATCGGGATCTTCCCGAAGCGAACGCCCTACGAGTACCTGTCGGATCACATCGGAGTCTGGACCGACTTCCGGCTCGCGACGGGAGCCGCCGCCAACGACGCCTGAGCGGCGGCTGCACCGGTTCAGCCCTGGGTCCGATGACTTTCGGCCTTCACGTCCGGCGCGACGATCCTAGGCGTTCACCCACACCGGTCGAGGGCGGGTTGGAGGTAGAGAGAGCGTTTCTCTGTCAGGCTTGGCGCTAGGCACCCAAAACGAGCACGAGTAAGCCAGCTATCTTCCGATACGTAGCTTTTGCAAGCTAGGTAAGACAGGCGAAGAAGCTGACCGGTCCGCCGGTGGCAGAAGGGAGAACTCTCATGGAGCAAGGGTTAGGCGGAGCGACCAAAACCGAGGCGAAGCGCCTTCCGTCGGTCGTCATCGTGGTGGCGTGCGTTGCTCTGACCGTTCAGGCAATGGTGATCGTACCTACGGTCCTGGCTGCTTGGTGGACAACTGCCCGGGTCCTAGCGCAGTTCCTCGAAGAACCTGCAGAAGAGCAGGCTGCTGAGCAGTCGACCAGACGCCTTCGCAGCCGCAACGTCGCGATAGACGGCTTCCTCAACTCGATTGAAGGGCTAGTTGTATTCGGCCGAATCGAGGAGTGGGACGACGGATGGCGTTGGGTTGACCCGCAGCGTGATCTGCGTAGCCCCTACTCGTACGAAACGGCGCGACAGGCGATGTTTGCCCTCTTCGGAGTCGTCGTCTTTGAAGGCGGCGGCGGAAGCATCAAGGCCCTAGATGTACGCAGGGTGACGGTTCATGAGACCGACGTCGGGCTGGTCGAGGAGTGGCCTTACCCAGACCGCCGGAGTGGGTGGCGCTGGGTCGAGCCACAGGCCGGTGTTAGCGGCCACATCGTCTTTTCCACAGCGGAACAGGCTGCGAGGCATTTGGCGCAAGTCGTTCCGATAGGTGCCGCCCTTTCTTCCGACGAGCTTGACGAGGAGGGCGTTGTCCAAGTCCTACAATCAATGCCCTTGGACTGAACCGGCCGGATCGTTGCCCACGCCACGACTGTCCATGCGCCGGATTGCGGAGTACTCGGGACCATGTTGGGGGGCAGTCGCCGGCCGTCATGTCCCGCAAGTACATGGGTTCCCGCTAGTTCGCCGGATTCCGGGTGGGAAGGAGTGAGCCGCCAACTTCCCAATCTCCGACCAAGCGCAAACGGCCTCTGGGGCACTCCCCTCCGATCTCCGGCAGGGCGGGTGAGTGCAAGACCGTGCCGGCCGCTAGCTCTCGCTCGCGAGCTTGCGGAAGTACTCGTCGACCAGTTCGCGGTAGCCCGGCGGCACCTGGTCGGAGTTGCCGAGGTAGACCCGTTCGGTGTCGGCTCCCCGCAGTTCGCGCCACAGCCGGTACTCGAACTGACGGAGTCCCTCGACGACGTCGCGGCGCAGTGACTCGAGGGCCAGGGGATCCTTGTTGAGCCCGAGCAGGCTCAGATCACCCATCTGGCGCAGGAGCTGATCCAGGTCCGCGGTATCCATCCGCTCGCGCCGGAGGTCGCCTCTCAGGGCCTCCAGGTCGGAGCGCCGCTGGTCCAGCTCCCGCTCGAACTGGCGCAGGTCTTCGGCAGTGAAGACGCCGGGCTGGTACCAGCCGCCCGAACTCGATCCATACTGGCTGGGCCGACCCCAGTCCCTGCCGCCCGCCTCCAGGTTGCGAGCACCGCCGCGGTCCGTGGAGCCACCCTGCTGGTTGCCGCCCGGCTGGTCGCCACCCTGCTGCTCGCCGCCCTGTTGCTCGCCGCTCTGTTGCTCGCCGCCCTGCTGGTCGCCGCGGCGACCGGGACGCTGGCCGAGCCTGGCGCCGGCCTCGGCCCGGTCACGCAGACGGGCCTCGAGTGAAGACACGTTCTCCACCAGATCGCGGGTCTGCTCGAGCATCCGGTCCTGGCGATCGCCGCCCCCCTCGCCGACGCTGGCCTGCGCTTCGGCGATTCGCTCCATCACCTCGTCGATGTCCCGGCGGATCTGGCCTTCGAACAGGCGCGCGAACTCCGCATCGCGCCCCGCCAGCACACCCTTGGAGTAGCGGATCTTCTCCTTCAACTGCTCGTCCCGGATCACCTCGGCCGACGCCTGCAGCTTGCGGGCCGCCTCCGGCTGCTCATCGCGGGCGCTCCTCGTCATCCGGTTGAGTTGGGCCTCCAGACCCCCGACCTCGTCGGTCAACCGGTCCTTGCGCTCCATGATCCGCTCGATCAGGTCGGAACGCTCTCGCGCCGTGAGGTCGCTTCGCCTCCGCCCGTCTTCGCCTTCCTGACCGGCCAGGTCCTCGACCTGCTCCTCGATCCGACCCTGCATCTCCGAGACGCGCTGGGCCCGTTGCTCCAGTTCCTCCATGTCCCGGCCAAGCTGCTGCCGGCGGTCGCGGTCCAGCAGCCGGCGCGCGTCGCGCAGCTTGTCCAGTGCCGCGATCCCTTGCGCCCCGGCGCTCGATTGGGAGCCCGAGGAACCGGCCTGTGAGCGCTTCATCTGCTCGACCGCCTCGCGGAGCGCCTGGGTCGTCTGCCGCAGTTCCGAACGCTGCTGCTCGCGCGCCAACCGCTCCAGGCGCCTCGCCAGCTCCTCCGTTTCATCGATCAGTTGCTGCTGACTGCCACCGCCTCCGCCGCCCTGCTGCTGGCGACCGCGCAGCCGGTTCTGGCGTTCGTTCTCCCGCTGCTGGCGCCGCGCCAGCTCGCGCAGCTTCTGCATCAGCTCGTCGATCTCGGCCTGCGTCTGCTCGGCGGCACCTCGCTGCACGGTCTCGTACTGGTTGCGGAGCTTGTCGAGCTCCAGTTCGAACAGGTCGGCAAGATCCTCCGACAGTTGCTGGTTGCCGCCGCCGCCACCGCCGCCGCCCTGCTGGAACGAAACCGTCAGTTCGCGAAACGCCGACTCCGCCCGCTGTAGGGACGCCAGGGCCTGCTTCTCCACCGTCATCGCCTCATCGGGCCGTTCCGCCTCCAGCTCCCTCTTGGCGGCGGCCATCTCGGTGCTGGCCTGCTGCAGGAACTCGATGATCCTGGAGAACTCCTCGTCTCCGAGCAGCGACTGGCCGCGGTTGCCCATCCGCGTGATCAGCGAGCCCACCTGGTCGCGAAGCCGCCCCTGCATCAGCGCGACGGTGGTCAGGTGCTCCGACATCTCTCTGGCGGAATACTCCTCCGCGTCCCGGACCAGGCGGAACGTGGCCGAGATGATCATCTTCTGCTGCACCGACAGCGTGTTGTCGAACCCGCCGCCGCCGCCCATGCCACCGCCGCCGCCCTGCTCGGCCCGCCTGTAGTTTCGATCGAAGGGCCTGATCTCCAAGAAATAGATGTCGCTGATGATGGGCTTCGAGCGGCTTCGATCCCACGCTTCGGCGTAGTAGGAGATCGAATCCCCGATCGTCAGTTCCATCTCCTCCAGGAAGAGCGTATGCCCGGCGCTGACCTTCTTCATCGAGGATCGGCTGTCCAGGAGGTCGATCGCCGTCTCCTCGCCGCCGTTGATCGCGTAGAGGATCCCCAGGCGACTCACGCCGTAGTCGTCCTCCGCCTCCACCTGGGCGAACACTTCGTCGACCAGCGTCACCTGGATGTCTCGCCCGGGGTTCGTAAACCGGACGATCGGCGGCTGATCCTCGAGAGCGGTGATCATGTACTCGGCCGAAGCCCGATGCCATCGGCCGTCCTCGTCCCTCAACTCGACGCGGTAATAGGTGTTGCCGCTGACCGTGAAGGCGGCCGTCAGCCTTCCGGCCCCGGGACTGAGGCCGATCGGCTCCTCACCCTCGATCAGAAGCCGTCCTTCCGGGACCGCGAAGATCGGCAGGACGCTGAACAGAACCTCCGTGCCCTCGAGTACCGCGATGTCTCCACCGTCCTCGACGGTCTGGTCGGACAGGCCGCTGTAGTCGGGGAACCTGTACTCCAGGTCGATCTGCTCCACGTAGGGCAGATCCTTCACGCGGATGCGGTAGATCGGCGAGCGCACACCGGACGCGTCGACGTAGTAGTCCGTGTCCGCGCGCAGGTTCAGGGCGATGAAGTCGTGCGTAACCCTTCCGTCCCCGATCATCAGCTCGTCGGAGGCCTCACCTTCCGCCGCGACGCGGTTCATCGGCCACTGCTGCCAATCGCCCTGCGCATTGCCGCTCGCATCCAGCGGACGGAGGGCGACCTCGACGCGGTCCGGATCGAACCCCATGACCGCCGCCGTGATCAACTGGTCCGAACCGCGCGCCACGGTCAGGTTCCCGGGACCCACCCGCAACTGGTAGGGATTGTCCGCCGCGGCGGCGCGCCAGGGGGCGAAAAGCAGCATCGCGCCGTGCTGCAGGAAGGCGGGGCTGATCAGGACCGCGGCCATGCCCGCGCCGGCCACTCCCAGGAGCGCGGCCGAGAATCGGCGCAGAGGTCCGCGCTCGATCCCCGTGGCAAACCCGCTGCTCTGACAGCGCTCGATCGCCTCTTCCAGAACCCGTCGCTGGAGTTCCGGCGACACCCGCTCCGTATCGCGGGGCGAGCCTTGCTGCACCGGCCCGAGTTCGACCGCGCTCAGCACCGAGGCCTTGAGCGTCGGCTCGTGCTCTTCCACGTAGAGCGCCACCTGCCGCTTCGACACCCGCTGAGCCAGGGGAATCACCAGCAGCCGGACGGCCAACGCGGCCAGGGCCACGTACGTCAGCCACCTGAAGATCTGGACCGCCCGCTCGCTGTAGAGGAAGTAGTCCATGCCCCAAACGGACATCGCGAAGGCCGCGAATCCGGCCAAGGCCAGCATGACGAGCCCGCGCAAGCCCACCTTCACGCGCCAGCGCGCCCGCACGCGCCGGATCACCGCCATCAGTTCGCCGTATGTCGAGTCGTAGATGGGATCGAAGCTGGCTGCCATCAGGTCTCCTCGCCGGTGGTGCCCCATGCTGTCACGATCGGCTTCGCTGTGGCAGGCCGCCGGTTGCCGAACAGACCCTCAGCCGCCAGAACGGCGGCCGCCGCCGCGATCAGATACCACCAGAGGCGCTGTCTCCGCTCATGCTCCTCCGGTGTTGTCGCACTCGCCAGGGCCGCCGCTTCGTCGTCGAGCTGAACCGGCCTGATCCGCGACATGAACTCGTCGATGTCGAGGACGGCAAGGTCGGACTCCGAGACCGGCACGTTCGCCGCCAGGGTCAGCCGCTCCGCGGCAACGTCCGCCCGCACCTCGCGAAACTCGTAGAAACCGGGTTCCTCCACGTCGAGCAGCAGATCCCGGCCATCTCCCCCCACTCGACGCTCCCCACCGGACGGAGCGACCGCAACGTACCCGTCACCCGTGTCCTCAAGGCCCTGTCGCGGCAGCTCGACGGAGGCCACCTCACCCACGCGGTACCACGAGCGGGCCAGCGAGTAGCCGGCCAGGTACTCCATCGATCGATGCACGAAGGGAAGGAACACCGCCTGGACGGGCAGCGTGTTCCAGAACGTATCGAGCGATGTCGGAAGCACCAGAACACGGCCTCGCTCCCGGTCGGGGGAATCGCCCGCGGAGTCGTCGCTCACAAGCGGCACCAGGTCGAGCAGAGCCGGCGAGCCGTCGTCGAAGAGAGCGACCGCTGCCGCCCCTTCGGGGATCTCGAGCCGGTGGTAGCGAAAAAAGGACGCCGAAGAGAAATCTCCGCTGCGGGCCGCCGCGAAGATGTCGAACACCGGATGACCGGTGTCGAACCAGGCCAGAGAACCCGGCGTGCCGGACAACCGGTCCACCTGCTGCGGGTTGCCGACGCCGAGCTCTCCCAGCAGGGCCGAGGTCGAGGTCAGGCCACGTTCCACCCCGAGCAGGAGACCGCCGCCTTCGCGGACAAAGCGCAGAACCGCGGCGCTGGCCCCCGAGGAGAGCTGCTGCGCCGCGTCGTTGATCACGACGACGGACTTGCCGTCCAGCATCGTCGGCTCGAAGCCGGACGCCTGGACCCTGTTCACCCGCAGGAACGGACGGCGGCCGAGCGACAGCGCCTCCTCGAGGTACCGGCTGCGGCGACGGTCGCCATCGGGCTCGACGACCAGCACGCCGACCTCGTGCGCGGGAGACAGTACGAAGTGGAACTCGTTGTCCGCTTCGAGAGCGTCCTCGCGAAGACGCACCGTGCCCCGGGTCGTGCGCTCACGCTCCAGGATCTCGGGCGCGAAGCTGACCATGGTCGAGGAGTCGAGGGGCAGATCGGCAGCCCGCGTCTGGATGACCTCGCCGTCAAACAGCAGGTCGACCTCCGCACGCAGGGCGGAAGCTGCCCCATCCTCCGCGGCTGCCGCGTCAAGACCCTGATAGCTGATCCGGGCCGCGATGCTCACCTGCTCCCGATCATCCGCTCCGCCCTCACTGGACGACACGCGGGAGTGGTCGAGCACGACGTCCGTGATCGCTGCATTGCCCACGGCCTCTTCGTCCGAACGAACGTCGACGAGACGCAGCTCGACACCCTGCGGCAGCAACGCCGCGCTGTCGGGCGCCCAGGACGAGCGCTGGAAGTCGCTGACGATCACCAGTTCCCGGACACCGGTACTTCCCGCGTCCGCGAGCACGCCCCGGGCCACCTGAATCGCGGGCAGCAGGGAGGTCGCCCGGGGAACGAGCTCCGCCTCCCTCGCCAGGGTCAGAAGCAGCGACTGGTCCGAGGTCGGCGCGCTCACCATCTCCGCCTGGTCCGAGTAGACGATCAGGGCGCCGCGATCCTGTACGGCCATTCCCTCGAACGAGGAAGCCACGGCATCCATGGCGCGCTGCCACCTGCCGCCAAACCCCATGCTGAAGGAGTTGTCCAGGAGCACCACGCTCAGCCGGTTGGCGGCGGCCGCGTTTGCCGCCGAGTCGCCCTGAAACAGAGGCCGCGCAAACGCCAGCGCCAGGAGCGCCAGCGCCAGGCAGCGCAGGGCCAGAAGCAGGAAATCGCGCAGCCGCCGGCGTCGGACGGAGCGGTACGGCGCCCTGGAGATGAACATCAGGGACGGGAACGCGACCACCTGACTCCGATGACGCAGGCGCAGGTGGATGATGACCGGCACGGCGACCGCGGCCAGACCGAGCAGGAAGAGGGGTGCGAGCAGACCCAACGCTCACCTCGCCTTCATCGCGTAGAGACGCGCCGACAGGTAGCTGTAGAGCGCGGCGTCGAGAGGTTGCGAGGTGTCGACCAGCGAGTAGTCGATGCCGGCCTCGACCAGGGACCGGTCGAGCGTCCGGGTGTGCTCTCGAATCAGGTCCAGGTACTGATCCCGGAGCACGTCCGGCATGACCGCCTGTCGTGCTCCCGTTTCGAGATCGCGCAGGTCCAGTTCACCCTCGAGGTCGAAGCGGAGTTCCAGGGGATCGAGGAGGTGGAAAAGGATGATGTCGTTGCCCTTGTGCCGGAAGCCCGCCGCCGCCTTGATCACCGTCTCGGGATCCTCGTAGAAGTCCGAGATGAGAACCACCATGCTCCGGCGGCGCACCGAATCGACCACTTCGAGCAGCGGTTCGCGGAGGCTGCCGCCGCCGCCCGGCTCGATGCGGTCGATCGTGTGCAGGACGACCTGAAGGTGTTTCGCAGCCGGCGGAACGTAGTCGACGATCCCGCTGTCGAACGTCACCAGCCCGATCCGGTCCTTCTGCTTGGACGCGAAGTAGCCCAGGCAGGCCGCGAGGTATCGCCCGTAGTCCAGCTTGGTCAGCGATCCGGTGCCGAAGTCCATCGAGCGGGAGACATCGAGCGCGATGGTCAGGTTGGTGTTCGTGTCCGCCTCGAACTCCTTCACGTAGAAGCGGTCCGTGCGACAGAAGAGCTTCCAGTCGACGCGGCGGATGTCGTCTCCGGGCTGGTAGGCACGGTACTCCGCGAAGTCCATCGAGCGGCCCAGGAACGGCGACCGGTGCAGCCCGCTGACGAAGCCCTCCACGACCGTCTTGGCGAGCAGGTCCAGACTGCTGATCCGACTCAGCGTCTCGGTGTCGACGAACCTGCCGTAGCTCACGCGGGCGCCGTCAGGTCATGCCGCTCGCCGATACCGGGGCGAGCGCGAGCAGCCGGGAGACGATCTCGTCCGTCGTGATCCGCTCCGACTCGGCGCGGAAGTTGGTCAGGATCCGGTGGCGCATGACCGGTGCGGCGAGAGAGCGGACATCCTCGTGCGCCACGTGGTAGCGGCCGTCCATCAACGCCTTGGCCTTGGCGCCCAGGACCATGAACTGCGCCGCCCGGACGCTGGCTCCATACTGCACCCACTGGTTCACGAAGTCCGGCGCCTCCGGGTTGCCGGGCCGCGTCATCCGTACCAGGTGAACCGCGTAGCGAAGAATCGGATCGGCGATCGGCACCCGGCGCACGAGCCGGTGGAAAGCCCGAAGATCGGCCCCCGTGACGTGGGTCTCCAGGGTGAACTCGCGCACGGTCGTCGTCGCGTCGACGATGTCCATCTCCTCGTCCTCGGGCAGATGGTCGATGATGATGTTGAACATGAAGCGGTCGAGCTGGGCCTCCGGCAGCGGATAG
>WTGL01000055.1:0-34250 GCA_011523565.1 Acidobacteriota bacterium | reverse complement strand
AGGTGCCTTCCAGCTCGATCGGGTTCTGGGTCGCGAAGACGAAGAACGGCTGCTTCAGGTCGTAGGTCCGGCCCTGCACGGTGACCCGGTGCTCCTGCATCGCCTCGAGCAGCGCCGCCTGGGTCTTGGGCGGCGTCCGGTTGATCTCGTCCGCGAGCACGATCTGGGCGAAGATCGGCCCGGGCATGAAGACCATTTCGCGCCGGCCCGTGTCGTGATCCTCCTGGATGATGTCGGTACCCGTGATGTCGCTCGGCATGAGGTCGGGCGTGAACTGGATGCGGCTGAACTCGAGGTCCAGGATCTCCGCCACGGTCTGCACGATCAGGGTCTTCGCCAGACCCGGCACACCCGTCAGGATGCTGTTGCCGCCGACGAACAGGGTCATCAGCACCTGTCCCAGCACCTCCTCCTGGCCGACGATCTGCTTGGCGAGCTGGGTCATGATCTGCTCCCTGCCCGCCGCAAGACGCGCCGCCAGCTCGACGTCGCTTTCGCTGGTCAGACCCTGGGCGCTCGCGGCGTCGCCGGCCGCCTGTTCAACGTCCCGCCCGGTCGTCAAACCCTGGTCGCCCGGCACATCGCCGGCCGCTTGTTCCTGGGTGTCGTTCATCTGGTTCTCCATCGTTCGGGCCAATGTTCGGGGAGTTCCGGGGCCCCTCAGTGAGTCATTCCGTAGATCAGGTAGTTCACGCCCAGCTTGAAGCCCTTCTGGGTGATGTCCACGGGGTAGAGGGCGTACTCCGACCATTCCCAGAAGTCACCGATATCCATGTTGTAGTTGATGGCGACCATCAGGCGCCGGGTCGGGTCGTTGTCTTCGAAGACGCCGTAGATCTTCCCCCGCACGGGGTAGATGCCGGGAAGGTCGAGGTCGAAGTCGAGGTCTTCGAGCGGAAAGAAGGCCCGGAACACCGGGTGGTCGATCGTCATCGGCACGAGCTCGTAACCGGGCAGGAGGCGACCCATCTGCCGCTCCGTGTTCTCCCAGTAAATCGGATAGCCGGGCCGGTCGAAGATGTCGTCGACCACCAGGAAGCCGCCCTTGAACAGGTACGAGCGGAGGTTGGCGAGTTCCTCCTCCGTGGGATTCCAGAAGCCTGCTTCGCAGAGGTAGGCCCAGGGATGCTCGAACAGCCGCGGATCGGTCAGCTCGATCACGTTGCCGCCGCCCGTGAACACGTCGATGTGGGTCATCTCGTCCACGATCCGGGTGAAGTTCCGCTCCGCCAGCGGATAGTCGTGGTTCCATTTGAGGTCGAGGCCCCACATGAAGTCGCCGGGGCCCCACCACGTCGGTTCGAACTTGATCCGGGCGAACGTGAACCCGCCCGAGTAGGGGTACGACGGCGTCTCCACCTTGGGCGCCCGCCAGAAGTCGTCGCGAGCGAGCAGGGCGCCGGCCACCACGGCGAGCACGACAAGACCCGCCAGTACGCGACGTCCTCTTCTCGTGCGCATCACGAGCCCTTCCCCACCAGCTCGAGCAGGAGTTCCTGCGCCGGGTCGTAACCCGGAGCCACTTCGAGAGCCCTCAGTACCGTCCGGCGCGCGCTCTCCTGCCGGCCTGCACGGTGTTGCGCCAGCGCCAGCTCGTAGAGCGCAACCGCACGGTCGGGTGGATCGAGGGCGACCAGGGCGGCCCGTTCGCGCACGGCGAGGGCGAAGCGGTCGGAAGCGAAGGCGAGTTCGGCGAGCCGGCGATGCACGCCCAGATCGTATGGCGAGATGTAGAGCGACCGCTCGAGAACCTCGGCCTCCTCTTCCTCGCGGCCGGCGGCGCCGAGCAATTCAGCCAGCGCCAGATGCTCATCCCAGGCCGTTTCGTTGCTTGCCACCAGCGTCATCAGCGCCTCGATCGCCTCCTCCTCGCGTTCCTGCTGCCGGTAAATCTCGGCCAGCAGAGTGTAGGCGTTTCCGGAGCCGACGTATTCCGGGAACAGGTCGCGGCCGCGCACGAGGGGTTCCTCCGCCTCGGCGAACCGCTCCTCGCGAAACAGGGCGTAGCCGTACGTCATCTGGATTCTGAAGTCGTCCGGGTTCTCCATCGCCGCCAGGGCCAACTGCTCGAGATTCGGTTCGCGGCGTTCAAAGGGGTTCCGGGTCGGGGCGCGCGACGGTCCGCCTTCGCCCCCGTCCTGATCCTCCTCGTCGGGCTCGGACGGAGCATCGCCGAGCGCCGCCATGGCGCCGCCGAAGCGCTCGCGAAGGTGGCCGAAGAAACGCTCGTCGAAGTCGTCGAGCGAAAGCGACATCGCCTCGTCGAACACGTCCTCCGTACTCTTGCCGTCGCGATAGCCCGCCAGCATCGAGCGAATGGCGCCGAAGCCGTAGTTCTCTTCGATCCACTCGCTGATCAGGGAGGCCTGGAGGTAAGACAGCGCGATCTGGTTCGGGAACTTCGGTCGCACGAAACCGTCGTTGATCTCAGCGATGCCCAGCAGTTCGCCGTCGCGGAGCGCCGTGAGGAAACCCACCTGCACGTCGTCGCCCCAGCCGGGCCGCGCCCGGCGTTCCTCAAGGACGGACAGGCCTTCGGTGAACCACCGCGGGATCTTCGCGTCGGTGGCCAGCAGGGTGAAGGTGTGCGCGATCTCGTGCCACAGCGTGCCGCCCCAGTTGAAGTGGCCGACCTGGCGCGCCGAGGGCGAATCGAGGGCGAGTACCGGCCCGAAGCACACACCGAGGGCGCCGAGCCCCGCCAGTCCGACGGTCCGAACCGAGAAGTCGGCATGCGACGGATAGACCTCCACCCGGATCGGCGTCGGTGGCTCGAAACGGTAGCGCTCGGAAAGCTTCGTCCAGGCCTCCTCGGCCAGCTCGACCATGTACGGGGCCAGGAGATCGGCCTCCCGATCGTGGATGTGGAACTCGAAGTGCTCGCTCTCCACCATCCGGTACTCGCCGAACGTGTCGAGCAGGTCGAGCGTGTTCTTGGTCCAGACGTTGTAGGGATCGCCCGCGAAGGAGGTTTCCAGGTTCGCCCGGCCGGCGTCGATATCGCCCAGCCGGAGCTGGTTCATGCCCAGCAGTCCGTAACCGCGCCAGGACTTCGGATCGATCCGCACCGCCTCCGCGGCGAAGTCGCGCGCCTGCGGGTAGAGCCGGTTGTCGGCGCTGGCATCGGCCAGATCGTTGAACAGATCGGCGTAGCGGGGGTTGTCGGCCAGCACGCCGTCGCGGAGACGCGCGAAGTCCTCGTCGCGCCCCTCGAGGAAGGCCGCCGCAGCCAGCAGCGTTCGCGCCGTGAGCGAACCGGAATCGACGTCAAGCGCCTTCCCGGCCTCTTCCCGGGCCTCCCTGAAGCGCTCCGCTCCGAGATGGAGCCAAGCCTGGAAGACGCGCCCCGGCGTCAGGTTGGGGTTGACGTCGAGAGCGGCGTCGAGCGTTGCCTGGGCCCGCGGATCGCCGTCGAACCGCATCGTCCGCGCCATGGCGAGGAGGGCCTCCGGGTGGCGCGGATTCATCCGCAGCACATCGGCCAGCGACGAACGCGCCTGACTGCTGTCGTACTTCTCGAGGAACAGTTCGCCGATCCGTACACGAGGCAAAGGCCAGGAAGGATCGAGCGCCACCGCCTCGTCGTAGGCGCGCAGCGCATCCTTGAAGAGCTCAGGATCGTCCCGCCCGAGCAACTGGCAGGCTCGCCCGACGGCGAGAAGCTCCGCCGCCGTATCCGCCGCGCCCCGGTTGTAGGCGTCGATCATCCCGTAGAAGCCCCTGGTCGCCTCCTCGATCTCTCCCCGTTCCCACAGGAGCAGCGCGAGCTCGAACGCAGCGACCAGGCCGTCGGGGCCCCGGGCGGCCCGCGCCTCTTCGAACCAGCGACCGGCCTGTTCCCGGTCCCCGGCAAGGAGTGCCACCCTTCCACGCAGTACGCCGAGACCGAGGCCTGCCGCGTTGGCGCCGTCGAACGCACGAGCCGCGTCCTCGTAGCGACCCATCGAGGTCAACGCCTCCACGCGCAGCCGAAGCGCCCCGGCATCGTCCGCTTGACCGGACCTCGCGTCAAGCTGCTCCAGCGCGTCGCCGTAGCGGCCGGTCAGGATCCACTGCTCGATGTCCTGAAGCGAGACCGCTTCGTCCTGGGCCGCGGCTGTCAGCGGAGACCAGGCGCCAAACACGAGAACGAGGACCAGGACTTGCATGAAACAGGCCTGTTTCGGTGCGTCAGCGCGGCGCGGACGCCGCGACTCGACTCTTTGCAGCCCAGCAGAATGCCGTCGCTCGCTCACCGGTCCGGTTCCCCGTTCGGCCCGTCGGAGTCCTCGGCTTCTTCGCTCTTCGCCCCGGATTCGCCCAGCTCACGGTCCACCAGGGCGAGTTCGACCATCAGTTCCTGCAGTTCCTCGAGATAGACGTCCTCGTCGAGGCTCTCGCGCTGCAGACGCAGTTCGTCGATCCGCCGCTCGATGTCGCCACGCCGTTCGGCAAGTTCGCGACTCTCCTCGGTCAGCGCGGCCGGAAGTGCTTCCTCGCCGAGAAGCACGAGACTCGCAAGTCTTCCGTCGACCGGCCCGTCCGCAGCGAGGCCCGCCGGTTCCAGGCTCCCCGTACCGTCACCGTTGTCCTCGAGCAGCGCGTGCTCGGTGCGAATCTGTCCGGCCTGCCGGTAGTAGCGGTCGACCTCGCGCTGAGCGAACTCGAAGGCCTCGAGGGCGGACGTGCGCCCGTCCTTGTTCATGTCTCCCGCACCACCGTCGAAGGCCTCGGCGATGTAGCCGCCAAACAGCGCCTCGTTGCCCTGCGCGCCCGACCTGGTGGCGGTGATCACCACGCGCCCCTCCTTCGCCAGCGGCGCAATGAAGCCGCCCGACGCGGAACTCGTGTTGATGAACACGACGCGCCGGTCCGAGAGCGGCTCGAGCGCGGCGGCGTACTGCTCGGCCACGAGGTCCCGCCCCGGAAGGTTGAATCGCGGCGGGCCCGCCGAGCCGCTGCCATGTCCGAAGAGCAGGATCCACACCGTATCGCCCGCGCTCGACCGCTTCGTAAGCGCCTCGATCTCCGCCAGCAGGTTCTCACCCGTGGACCGGTCCCGGATCCGTTCCGGATCAAGGTCCGGACGTTCCGCGAGATAGACCACCCTTTCCTCGCTGAGACCCGCCTCCAGCGCCGCTTCCACCACCCGCGTTGCCCAGGCGTGAAAGCGCTCGGTGTAGACCTGCTCGCCCCCGACTCCGGTCACCACCAGGAGGTGGCTTTCCGCGCCGAGAGGACCCGATGCCAGCGCGCAGACGAGTACCGCCGCCACAAGCAGTGCGGTCCATCCTCGATGGCTCACGACATCCCCAGACGGCGCCGAACCGCCCACTCACCGCCCAGGAAGACGACCAGCAGCAGGAACAGGATCGGCATGTCCCACAGATCACGCGCCTCACGAACCGTCGTCCCCTCGCGGCTGACCGAAAGATCCTCCACGAGGCTGTCCATCTCGTCCAGCCCGTACCGCCGACCCCCGGTCTCACGAGCGATCCTCTGGAGCACCGAATCCCGGCGCGCGGCGCCGAAGAGCTCCTCGTTCAGGTTGTCGACGGCAAAGCGCGAGGCCGCGACGCCAAGCAGTTCCCCCTCCGACCGCGCGTCGACCTCGACCCGGTAGTGACCCCGTTCCGCGGCCACGAACGAGCCGACGAACTCGCCGTCGCGCTCCACGGACCAGTCGAGAGGCACTTCGACCTCCTCTCCGGACGGCAACTCGATCGCTGCTGTCACCTGCGCCCGATTGACTTCCCTGAACGCCGCATCCCGAACCGTGGCGCGCAGCGCGACCGTGCTGCCGGGCTCGAACCGGTCCCGGTCCGTTTCCACCTCGATCCGGTCCGGCACGTAGGACACCAGCCAACGGAGCATCTGCCGCCAGAGCCGCTCGTGGGTCTGGTCCTCGAGCGCGATCTCGGCGCTCATCTGCCAGTGCCAGGAATCGTGCGGCGTGAAGGCGATCGCACGACCGCGACCGATCCGGTGGTACGCCAGCGCGACCAGCGGCTCCCTGTGCATCGGGGTCTCCGCCAGAAGCAGCGCGGTGGCGCCGGCCTTCAGCTCGGTGGCCCGCTGGTACGCCGAGAGCCGCGGCAAGGTCGGCCACAGCTCGTTCGATTCCGAGCGGTCGTCGCGCAGCAGCATGGCGGGATGGGCGCGACCCTGGGGCGTCAACTCCAGTTGCAGGTCGTGGATCAGTGGAGGGCGGCCGTCTCCCGACGCCGGCTCGATCTCGTAGAGGACGAGCGGCGAGAGTTCGGCGATTGGCGTCCCGAGGAAGCCGCCTTCGGAGAAGGACCGGCGCGCGCCGAGCAGCAACACGCCTCCGCCACGCTGAGCGGCGAAGTCGACCAGCATCCGCATCTGGTCGTGGGTGAAGAAGCTCGCCTCCATGCTGCCCAGAATGACGCCCTGGTACTCGAAGAGGTCCTCCCGGCGGGTTGGGAAGCCGTCGAAGCGCTTCGTGTTCTCGTCGAAGTTGATGCCGTAGAACTTGTTCGCCGCCTGCCGGGTCATCGACACCACGTGGAGGTTCTCGTCGAACTGGACCGCCCGACGCAGGAACTTCGATTCATCGCGCGGTTCGCCCTCGAAGAAGAAGATCTTCTCCCGCCTCTTCCTCACCTCGACCAGAGCCGTCCGCTCGTTGTTCCGGGTCAGTTGTTCTCCGGGCTGGGCGGCCACCCGAAACCGGAATTCCCGGGCGCCCTCGTCGGTGGCCGCGAACATCACCCGCGCCGTGACCGCCGAACTTCGGCGTGGAAAGGTCACCGGCTCCACGTTCACGATGCGTCCGTCGTCCTCGACTTCGAGGTTGACGCTGCGGCCACCGAACCCGGTCTGACTCAGGGTGACCTCGACCTCGACGGTCGAACCCTCGAGCACCCGGCGCGGAGCCACGACTCGCGACACCTCGATGTCCCTTGCGAGCCGCGGCCGCCCGACACCGACCGCATGTACCGGCGTCCCCGCAGCCTTGAGCGCGAGGAGGGCGTCTCCCAGTTCGGCCGGCTCGGAGTCCGCGCCGTCGGAGAAGACGACGAGACCCGCCAGGGGCAGACCGGCCAGTTCGTCCGAAGCGGCGAGCAAGGCCTCGCCGATGCGGCTGTCGGGGCGGGCGAACCGGAGCTGGTCTACGGACTCGATCCGTTCAGCGCCGCGGCCGAAGGCGAGTTGCCGGACCTGGAAGCGCCCGGTGAGGAGTTCCAGCAGCGACCCCGGCTGCCCGGAGAGCGCCTCCCGGACCGCCCCGGCGCGGGTGCCGTCCTCTGCCGCCTCCTCGTCGGGCATCGCCATGCTGCCCGAGTCGTCGATCAGGACGCCGACGAAGGACTCCTGCGGCACGACGGTGGACAGCACGAGGGCCGGCTGCAGCAGGCACACGACCAGAACGCCGATCGCCAGCGACCGCAAGGTCGGCGGCAGCCAGCGGTAGCGCTCGGGGCGGGACCCACTACCCGGCCGCATCCGGCGATAGGTGAAGGCCGCGAACACGAGGGCGCCGCCGGCAACCAGCGCCGCAACCTGCATCCAGCCCGGAGCGGCCAGGGCGAGCCGGCCTTCCTCGAACAGGGACGGCCGATACTTGAAGAGGAACTCGAAAAGGCCTGCCATGGGGAACCAGGTAGCGAGAGCGGGCGTAACAGGAACGCCCGCGTCAGTGCGACATGGCGTAGACGACGAAGTTGACGCCCATCTGGTACGCGTAGTGGGAGAACCGCACCGGGTACCACTCATCTTCCGCCCACTCCCAGGCGTCGCCGAGATCCGTGTTCCAGTTGATCACCACCATCAGGCGGCCATGGTCGTCGAAGATGCCCCGTACGTGCGGTGTGAATCCGTCCTGCTCCCAGGTCGGTCCCCCGTACCGACCCTGGCCCACGTTCGGCACCTGGAGGATCTCCTCCACGTCGTAGAAGCAGTGGAAGATCGGGTGGTCCAGCGGAATCTCGACGATCGGATACTCCGGCAGGAGAGCGGACAACTCGTTTTCCAGGTTGGCCCACTGCCAACTGCCCCAGAAATCGTCGATGACCCAGAAGCCGCCGGCCAGCAGGTACCGGCGCAGGTGCTCGCGCTCGTCCGGGCTCAGCATCATGTAACCGACCTCCACCGAGTAGAGGAAGGGATAGCGATAGAGCTTCGGATCCGTGGCCAGCAGCGCGTTGTCGTAGTCGTAGGCGTCGAGTTGGTCGAGCAGCCTCTTGAGGCCGATCATGAACTGGCGGTCGGCCTTGGGGAAATCGACCGACCAGCTTGCGCCGCCCATGTATCTCTGGCCGCCGTAGATCAGGCGGGTGAAGTAGAACTCCCGCAGGACCTCGTCGGGATGGACCGGACGCGGCAGGTACCGCTCGAACATCCTCATCGCCTGGGGCGGCAGCGAGCGCCGGTAGCGTGTGCGCGGGTCACGGCGGTCGTCGGGGACTCCGACCTGCGGGTTCGGACCCGGCGCCGGGGCTCTGGTGAGCAGGCCCGAACCGGCGGCCGCCACGAGGGCAGCGGCCACGACCAGCAGCGGTGTTCGCCGGATGGGCACGGCGGGATCGTACCGCACCCTCCGCCGGCCGCCGGACGGAACCGGACGGCGGCCGCGGAGCCCGATTCAGGGCTCGACCGCGTCCCAAACCTCCGGCAGCACCTCGACCCCGGTCAGGGCCTCGATCAGGGTGAAGATGAGGTCATCCTCCTCGACGCCAAGCTGCGCGGCGAGTTCCCGCATCACCTCGCCGATCGAGGCCACGAGCCCGCTGAACCGGAACTTCCAGATCCCGTCCTCGTTCACGAAGCGGTACTCGAGCTCATCGATGCCGCCGCCAAGCGATGGGTCCTCCAGGGACGCCCGCGTGCGGGCAGCGGCCCAGGCTTCGTCGCCCTCGATCCGGACCTCGCCGACGGCGAGCTGTTCGATCGCGGCTCCGTTGATCCAGCCGATCTCCATCGCCCGAACGATCACGTCGGCGAGGTCCATCCCGCGGAGTTCGGCGGCGTCGAACTCGTGCCGGAAGGCCACGATCAGGAACCGGTCGACGAAGGTCCGCTGCCTCACCTCCTCCTCGCCGCCCTCGAGCACCAGCCGCTTCAACTGCCGGTAGTACTCCTCGGTCTCCCAGTCGACCAAGCCGGCCGCGCGTTCGCCGTCCCCGGCGATCAGCGCCTGGCGGTAGGCCTCGAAGGTAGCCCGTACCTCGGCTTCCGCGTCGCCCGAGCCCGGGCTCGTCTGCTGACCGGCCAGAGGCGCCACCGCCAGGATCAGCACCGCGGCCATGACCGTTCGCCGCACCGCCCCGGTCAAACGATCTGGCCCTCCCGGAGCAGCCGGTTGACGCCCTTGAACTGCGGATGGTTCTTGTCCCTCGCCAGCTCGAAGGCGACCGACTCGTGGTTCGTGATCTGGGCGCCGGCCCCACCCATGCGCTCCAGTGCGTGCCGTCGATACTCCTCGCCGCGCGAACTCGTGCAGTCCCAGCACACGTGGACATCCGTGCCGCGCGACAGGAGGTCGAGAACGGTCTGCACGACGCAGATATGAGCCTCGATCCCGGCCACGACCACCTGCTGCCGCGCCGGCTCCAGTCCCGGTCTCGCCGCCGCCAGGGCTTCCTCGAACGCCGGCTCGCCACAGCAGCCGAAGGAGTCCTTCTCCACTCGGCGTGTGCGGCGCCCTTCCGGATCCGTCTCCTCGATCACCGCCTCGAGCTCCTCGCGGGTCGGCCCCAGCCCCCGCGGGTACTGCTCGGTGACGATCACGGGCAGATCGAACAACTCCGCCAGCCGCAGCAACCGCGCGGTGCCGTCGATCACCATCCGCGGCCGGTGCATCAGGTCGACCAGACGGCCCTGGAGGTCGATCACCACGACGATGGCCCGCTCCCGGTCGAGCGCGGGTCTGGTTGCACTGGCGGATGCGGTCATGAGTCGGGCTCCTCTGTGGCCTGAGCGGCTTTCGGTACGGACCGCGCCGCCTGTCGGGATTCGATTACTGGATGAGGTGCAGGGTGCGGCGCAGCGCCTCGGTTGCTTCGCGACCCGAAATCGCCGCCTGGGGCCGGCATTCCGCGGGCTCGGAGATCAGGCGACAGCGAAGCGCCGCCCGGCACACGGCCTCCGTGTCGGCCGCAGCCGGACTGTCCCCACCGACGCAGGCCGCGCCGCTACCGATCCGGGAGGGCATGCGGAGCAGGGTCGCCAGCGCCGGGCCCCGGCGCATGTAGTCGTTGGGAGCGAACCGGCGCACCGCCGCATCGACCGGCATCATCAACCCGAGGTTCAGGACCCGGGCGATCTCCCGCCGCTGGGGGTGCTCCACGATGTCGCTGACGATGATCCTGTTGCCGCCGCTACCGGTCCTGACGCCCGGCACCAGCCAGAAGGTCAGCGCCGCGAAGTCTCCCCGCAGCAGACTCGAGGCGTCGAGCAGTCTGGCCACACGGTCGGGTAGCAGGGTCGTACGCCAGTGAAAGCGGGCCGCGGTCAGAGCCGCCGCGATCTCCACGTTGTCCGGATGGCGTTCTGCGAGCCGCTCGTAGAGCTCCAGACCGACCCGGGCATCGCCGCTCCCGACCTCCAGCGCGGCCTGCCGCTCCAGGACGTCCAGCGACGTCTCCCCGCGAGCGACCAGCATCCGCGTCGTCAGGAGCTCTTCCTCCGCGTCGCCCCGTGCGCTGGCCAAGCGCCGGCGCAGATCGACGGTAGCCGTTTCGTCGGGCGCCCACGCCCGCAGTTTCCCAAGCGCCGCAACGGCCTCTGCCAACCGGCCCGCCTCGAGCGCCGCCCCGATTCGCCCGCCGAGTTCTGCCGTCGCCCGAGCGCTCAGGTCGGCGGCCCGACTGGCCGCTTCCTCGTCGAGGCCGGCGATACCTCGGTAGGCGCCGTAGGCGACCACCGCATCGCCCAGGAGCTCAGCCGACCGCGCGTAGACGAGCTGGCCGGCGGTGTAGACCGGCCGACCGGACAGAGGCTTCGCCAGCAACCCAACCACCGCCGAATGGTCCCCTTCAGCGAAGTGGGTCTGGGCCAGAAGTACGGTGGCCGGCAGCAGTGTCGGATCGATTGCAAGCAGCGCCTGCACGGCGCTTCGCGCAACCCGGACCTCGCCGCGCACCAGTGCCTGCGAGGCAGACCGAATCTCGTAGCCGCTCTGCTCCGGGATGTTCCCCGTGTAGCCGAGCACGGGCTCGCGCAGAAAGGCGCGAGCACCGGAGTCGAGCTCGGGGACGGCCGCTGGCGGCGGCGCCTGAACGCTCGATGTCGTCATGCAGGCGCCGGTGCCGACCAGTGCGGCGGCCAACAGGAACAGTCCGTACCGGCCGAACCTCACC
Organism: Acidobacteriota bacterium; assembly: GCA_011523565.1. GTDB lineage: Bacteria > Acidobacteriota > Thermoanaerobaculia > Multivoradales > Multivoraceae > Multivorans. The sequence goes on along the minus strand of WTGL01000055.1, from coordinate 22,947 downwards.
GCCACACCTCGGCCGGCCTCTCTCCCACCAGGGTCCGGGCGATCCGTTCAGTCACCCGTTCGACGCCTTCGCGACGCGAGGCGTCGACCCAGCAGACGTCCTTCTCGCGGCGGAACCAGGTCTCCTGCCGCTTGGCGTAACGACGTGTGGCGCGGATCGTCTCCTCCAAGGCCTGCTCCAGGGTCAGCTTTCCATCGAGGTGAGCGGCGAGTTGCCGGTAGCCGATGGCCTGACACGCCGGCAACTCATCCCACGAACGCTCATCGCGACAACTCGCGCATTCCCGCAGACGCCTCACTTCGGCCAGCCAGCCAAGCTCGAGCATGCGTCTGGCGCGCGCCTCGACGGCATCGTACAGAAGGGCCCTCGGCAGGGTCAATCCAACCTTGAGCACCCGCCTCCGAAGTGCCAGTTCCGACCCCATCCGGTGCCAGGCGGGAAGCGCGCGGCCGGTAGAACGAACAACCTCCAACGCCCTGAGGATCCGATGCGTGTCACCAGCGGAAAGACCTGCCGCGCTCTCCGGGTCGACGCTCGCCAGCTCCTCCAGGAGTTCAGCGAGGCCTCTTGCCTGGAGTTCGCTCCGCAAGCGGCGCCGCACTTCACGCGGAACCGGCGGCACCGGCGCCAGGCCCTCGAACAGGGCGCGAACGTAGAAGCCGCTGCCGCCTGCCAGGAGTGGCAGACGGCGCCGATCCTCGATCTCCTCGACCGCCGTGCGCGCCCGGCGCGCAAACTCCCCTGCCGAGAACGCCTGGTGCGGTTCGAGCACGTCAACCAGGTGATGCCGAACCCGGGTCCGCGCCCGCGGCCCCGGCTTCGCGGTGCCGATGTCGAAGCCCCGATAGGCCTGCAGCGCGTCGGCGCTGATCAGTTCGGCGTCGATTCCCCTCTGTCCGAAAACCTTGGCCAGCTCCATCGCGAAGGCGCTCTTGCCGCTCGCCGTCGGGCCGAGGACGGCGATCAGCTGCCACGCGGGTTCCGGCATGGAAGCAGGATAGCCCCTCAGCGAGGCCACGCCCGAACCTGAAAGACGGGACGCCGAACGCCGGTTTCATGGCGCCGGAAACGGACTTCGATCCGTCCGTGCCGATCCGTGCGCAGGACCCGGGCTCCTCGGCGTTCAATCCGCTCGACGACCTCCGGGGCCGGATGGCCGTACGGATTGCGTCGGCCGGCCGACATCAAGGCCATCCGAGGTTTGACGGCATCGAGGAACTCGAGGCCGGTCGACGTGCGGCTGCCGTGGTGGGCCACCTTGAGGACATCGCTTCGAAGCGATCCTCCCCGGCTCCGGATCCAGGCCAGAAGCTCCCTCTCGCCGGCCAGGTCCAGGTCACCGGTGAGCAACGCGCAGGAACGCCCGGCACAGGCGCGGACCACGAGAGACGCCGAGTTGCCGTGAGCGCCCGGATCGGGCCCGGGATGAACGACGCGGAGCCGCCACAGGCCGAGCGCATCCGCGTGACCTCGCTCGACCAGTCGTACGCGCCCGGAGAGTCGCTGAACGAGTTCCCGGCCGCAGCCATCCCGCACTTCCGCCCCTGCCGCCCAGAGACGCTCGATCCGCAGGTACCGGGCGAGTTCGAGCAGACCACGGCAGTGGTCCGCGTCCCCATGCGACAGGACCGCCAGGTCGATCCGGTGGATTCCCTCGGCGGCCAGAGCCTGAAGCAGCGCCGCCTCCGCGAAGTTGCCCTGCCGAAACCCTCCGCCGTCGACGAGGATGACCGGCCCGCCGTCACCGCTTTGCAACAACAGGGATTCCCCCTGCCCCACATCGAGCATCACGAGCCTCGGTTCCGGGTCGCCAAGCCCCGGTGTACAGGCAAGCACGAGAGACAGCGCGTAGACCGCCCGGCGCAATCCGGACAGGAGGATGCCGAGCCAGATCGCCAGCACCAGGGCGTCCTTGAACGGAACGCTCACCGGAATGGCCAGCCATGGCCCTGGAGGCAGTTCCGCAAGCCACGTGAACGGCACGCTCAGGGCATCGAGCACTCCCAGGAGCACGGCGGCGCCCGGTTCGGCGACCACCGATAACAGCGGTACCCCCGCCCCCGCCGCCATGACCACCCACATCAGCGAAACCCCGAGCGTCAACGCGGTCCAGGGCACGAACAGGAGGTTGAGCGCCGGCGCCAGCGGCGTCAGCACGCCGATCCTCACGGCGACGATCGGGAGAGTGGCGAGCTGGGCGGCGACGGTCACGGCCAGGCCGGTCGCAAGATGGCCCACGGGCCCGGTGGCCTTGCACCGCCACCGCTCCAGCAGTCGCGGCGTCAGGAGGAGGATCCCCGCGGTGGCCAGAAAGCTGAGTTGGAAGCCGAGATCGAAGGCCGCGCCCGGGTTGAAGGACAGGATCAGGATCAGAGCGGCGCAAAGCGAGTTGAGCGCCTGCGGCGGTCTTTCGATCGCCACCGCCAGGATGACGAGCAGAGCCATGACCGTCGCTCGCAGCAACGACGGTCTCGGGCCGACAAGGCAGCCATAAAGGAGCAGAACCGTGCCACCGGAGACCGCGGTCAGCCGATTCGAGATCCCGCCCAGGAGCCACCAGAAACCGCCCAGAATCAGACCCACGTGCAGGCCCGACACCGCGAGCAGGTGCGAGAGACCGGCGCGCCGCAGGCCCGTCCTGAGGTCGGGAGGCACACGGCGTCCATCTCCGAACACCAGGGCCTGGGCCAGGATCGCTCCCGGCCGGGCGCTCGAAGCCACCGGCTCGAGGAGCCGTTGCCGCAGTCCGACCGCGGTCCGCAGGAGCGGGCCCGGCTCTTCTCCCATGCCGTCGAGAAGCCGGCGGCTCTTCACGTTCAGTCCCCAGTGCCCCGGGCTCGAAGAACGTAGATTCAGGTACGACTGACGCCGGCTCAGGTAGCCGCGAACCCGCAGGCGCCGGTCGGGAGGCGGCGGCAAACCGCCGCGGAGCCGAAGCCAGGCACGGTCCGGGCCGCCGACCTTGCGGCCGGCCTGTTCGACCGCGACGATCCGCACCCTCGCAGTCCAGCCGTCCCGGGCGCGGTGCCAGGCCCCCGCACCAAGCAGGGGCACGGCGACGTCGGCGGTGACCGGCCGCGCCGGGTCGAAAACGCCTGGCTGCTCGCGGCCGCGCCCACCCACGGCGAGCGCGACCACGAGCACTGCGGCCAGGGGCAGAAGCGGCGCCCGAACCAGCGCCGGGGTCCTCCTGGCTGACCTCGGGACCGCGGCCACACAGACTTAGACGGAAAGAGGGAGGAGAAACCGGACATCAACTCTTGCACCGGTGACCCGGCGGTGAGAAGCTTGCGCCGTCACAGCGGGTGGCGCGATTCCGATCCCCCGCCCGCGGCGTAGACTCTTCCTACCGAGCATGGCCCCGGACTTCGTCCACCTTCACCTCCACTCCGAGTACTCGCTGCTCGACGGAGGCAACCGGATCGGGCCCCTGGTCGACCGCATTGCGGAACTCGGCATGGACGCCGTGGCGCTTACCGACCACGGCAACCTGTTCGGCGCCGTCGCCTTCTACGAAGCCTGCCGGAAGAAGGGCATCAAGCCCATTCTGGGCATCGAGGCCTATGTTGCGCCCGACGTCAACACGGAGACGTCGGATCGCCGCCACAAGGAAACTCAGGGCGTCGCGGACGGCGGCTTCCACCTGGTGCTTCTCGCCCGCAACGAGGCCGGCTGGCGCAACCTGGTCAAGCTCTCATCCGACAGCTATGTAGAGGGCTTCTACTACAAGCCGCGGATGGACAAACGGGAGACGCTGCTGCGGTGGAACGAGGGTCTGATCGCCATCAACGGTCACCTCGGCTCCTCGCTCGCCTACCACCTGCGCAAGCACATCGAAACCGGCAATGGAGAGCACTACGCGCGGGCTCGCCAAGAAGCGGAGTGGCACCAGCGCACGTTTCCCGCCGACGAGAACGGGGAGCCCTGCTTCTACCTCGAGCTGCAGAGCCACAAAACACCGGAGCAGGAGGAAGTCAACGAACAGATCCTGCGCCTTGCATCCGACCTCGACCTGCCCATCGTCTGCGACAACGATTCGCACTTCCTCACTGCCGAGGACTGGGATAGCCACGACACGCTGATCTGCGTTTCGACGGGCAAGTCCAAGCAGGCCGAGGACCGCCTCCACTACCCGAGTGAGCTCTACGTCAAGAGCCCCGAGCAGATGGCCGAGCTCTTCGGCGCGCCCGAGACGGCCGACGCGCTGGTGAACACCCGGCGCATCGCCGACCGCTGCAACGTCGAACTCGACTTCTCCGCCAATCACGCGCCACTGGTGCGGGTCGAACGAATCGAGGTTCCTCCGCCGCCGGCGGGAGCGACGGAACCCGCGCCGGGCAGCGGGGCGTGGTTCGATCGCTTCTGCGCCCGCTACCGGGTGGCGCCCCTCGCCGAGCAGCCCGGCGAGGAGGAGCTGGCCGCGCTTCACGCCGACTGCGATCGGGCTCTGCGCGAACTGAGCGAAGCCGGCCTGATCTGGCGGTACGGAGACCGGATACAGGACGCGCACCGGCGCCGGCTCGACCACGAACTCTCTGTGCTCGCGGGCAAGAGGATCAGCGCCTACTTCCTGATCGTCTGGGATTTCGTCAACGAAGCCCGCAAGCGCGGCATCCCGGCGGCCGCACGCGGTTCAGGCGTGGGCACGATGGTCGGCTACACCCTGGGCCTCTCCCATGCCTGTCCCGTTCGCTACGGCCTCCTGTTCGAGCGCTTCACCGACCCCGACCGGAGCGAGTACCCCGACATCGACATCGACCTGTGCCAGGACGGCCGGGCCGAGATCCTCGAGTACGTCCGCGAGAAGTACGGCTACGTCGCCCAGATCATCACCTTCGGCACGATGAAGGCCCGGGCGGCGATCCGCGATGTCGGGCGGGTGCATGAACTCCCGCTACCCCAGGTCGACCGGATCTCCAAGCTGATCGGCGCCGAACTCGGCGTCACGATCGACCAGGCGCTCGAACGCGAGAAGGAGCTCAGGGAGCTGTACGACGGCGACGAGCAGGTCCGGGGAGTCATCGACACCGCCAGGGAACTCGAGGGCATCACCCGGCACAGCGGCGTCCACGCCGCCGGGCTCGTCATCGCGACCCAGCCGCTCGAGAACCTCGTACCCCTGGCGACCAACCGCAGCCAGGGCTCCAGGGAAGTTCTGGTCACCCAGTGGGACGGCCCGACGGTCGAGAAGATGGGCCTGCTGAAGATGGACTTCCTGGGGTTGACCACGCTCTCGATCATCGAGCGCTGCCGCCAACTGGTCCGCGAGACGCTGCCGCCGGAAGCGATCGCGGCGGCGGTTCCGGGCGCTCCCGAAGGTAGCGACCCGCTCGATCTCGACCGCATCGACCTCGCCGACTCGCAGGTGCTGGAGGTCTTCGCCCGCGCCGACACCGCGGGCACGTTCCAGTTCGAGTCGGAGGGCATGCGCAACCTGCTGCTGCAGATGAAGCCCGACCGGCTCGGGGACCTGGTCGCCGCCAACGCGCTCTTCCGGCCCGGTCCGATGGCGCTCATCGGCACCTACTGCGACCGCAAGCACGGCCGCGAGAAGGCTCCCCAGGTCCACGAGATCGTCGACCGTCACACCGCCGACACCCACGGCATCATGGTCTACCAGGAACAGGTCATGCAGATCGTCCACGAGCTGGGCGATGTGCCGCTGCGCGAGGCCTACACCCTGATCAAGGCGATCAGCAAGAAGAGCCGCAAGACGATCAACGCCGCTCAGAAGCGCTTTCTCTCCGGCGCCCAGGAGAAGGGACTGGACAGGGCCCAGGCAGCCCAGTTGTTCGGCCTGATCGAGGAGTTCGCGGGCTACGGCTTCAACAAGTCCCACTCCGTGGGCTACACCCTGCTCGCCTACCAGACGGCATACCTGAAGACGTACTTCCCGGTCCAGTACATGGCCGCGGTCCTCACCTACGCCGCCGACAACACGGACAAGCTGGTCCACTACGTGGACGAATGCGCGCGGGTCAGGCTCCCCGGTGGCGGTACGGGAATCGAGGTCGGCCCGCCCGACATCGACCGCTCCGGAGTGCGCTTCCACGTCGTCTTCGATCCCGGCGAGGAGCACGGCACCGCCAACGGACACATCCGCTTCGGGCTGTCCGCGGTCAAGGGCGTCGGCGAGAAGGCCGTGCGCGCGATCCTCGAGGCGCGAAATGACGGCGGCCCCTTCCGCAGTCTGTGGGACTTCTGCCGCCGGGTTCCGCTCCAAGTCGTCAACCGCACCGCGATCGACGCCCTGATCAAGTCGGGCGCTTTCGACCGGATTCACGGGCAGGACAAACGCGCGGCCATGCTCCAGGCGCTCGAACCGGCCATCAAGGCGGGTCAGCGCGCCGCGGCCGATCGGGAGAGCGGACAGGCGAGCCTGCTCTTCGATGGCGCGGACGACGCCCAGGCCGAGGAGGAAGCCGACCAGGACCTGCCTTCGGTGCCGCCCTGGAGCACGAGCGAACTCCTCGGTTACGAGAAGGAAGCACTCGGGTTCTTCGCCACCAGTCATCCACTGGACGATCACCGGGAGCTGCTCGAGCGTTTCGGCAACGTGAACGTCGAGCAGTTGAAGACGCTGCCGGCGGAGACCGAAGTCGTCCTGGGCGCCCTGCTGGGCGGCGTCCGCACGACCCGCACCCGGAAGGGGCGCAATCCCGGCCAGAAGATGGCGATCGTTCAACTCGAGGATCGAAGCGACCGGATCGAGGGCGTTCTGTTCGCGGATGTCTATTCCGACTACGAGGCGGCTCTCGACCGCGGCGCCGTCCTGTTCTTCGTCGGCAGGGTCGACCGGCGTCGCGAGGACCCGAACCTGGTCGTCAGCAGGGTGATCGGCACCGGAGAGGCCGAGGCGAAGCTATCGCGGCGCCTCCGCATCCACCTCGACGGCACGAGTGGCACGGCAAGCGCCGGCAACAGCCTCGACGACGATCTGGAACGTCTCCGCGACCTGCTCGACCGGCACCGGCGCAAAGGCGCGAACGGCAGGCCGAACGGAGGAGTCGACGTGGAGTTCAGGATCGAACTCGACGACGCGATCGTCACCGCTGGCGCCAACGGCAGTCGCGCCCCCATAGGCGAAGCGATCAAGGGCGAGATCGACGAGTTGCTCGGCGCGCGGGGCCACTGCGAGTACCTCGGTCCTCCGCCTCCCGGTCCGCGGTGAGTGCCCGTCGCTCCGCCGCCCTGCTGATCGCCCTGGTGGCGGTCGGACTCTGGGGCCACTGCCGCGGCAGCTCCTACCGGAACTTCTTCCGGCACGATCCGCGTCAGGCGCACGACTACGCCCTGGAGCGGCGCGACGCGCAGACCTTCGAGGTCCTCCTCACCCGCAGGGGATTCGAGTGGCCGCCGGAGGCTGCCCGCTCGGGCATCACCGCGTTCCTCGAACTCCACGTCAAGACCAGGCCCCTCTTTCCGTCACTGGCTCCCTACATCGAGTTCCGTTCGGGGGACGAGACCTTCTCCCAGTCCTTCGCTCCGCGCTCGACCGGCCGGCGCTACCTCAACGTCTCGCCGGCGGCGGGCGGCGGCCCCATCGACATGGTCGGCCGGCAGATCGGATGGCGCACGGGGTCGGCCCGTCTGGTCACCTTCGCCAACCAACCCATCGACACCTCGACCAGGGTGCTGGTCGTTGCCCCCCACCCCGACGACGCCGAGATCGCCGCCTTCGGCCTCTACGCAACCACTCACGCCGATGTGGTCACCGTGACCGCCGGCGACTACGGCGGCAAGAACTACGGAGGCCTGTTCCCCGACAACGGCGAGCACTATCGCATCAAGGGCCTGATCCGCACCTGGGACAGCCTGACCGTGCCCTTCCTGGGCGGCGTGCCGATCAGCCGTTCCCGCAACCTCGGGCACTTCGACGGCGTTCTGCGCACGCTCTACGAGCGGCGGCCCGGAATCGTGCCACCGATCCTCACGGAACTCGAGGATCCGGGCCTGTTCCGGCAGGTCAACACGGAGCCGCAACTGGCGACCAGACCGTTCGAGTCGAGCTGGCCGGCCCTCGTCGCGGACCTGCGACGGGAGGTCGACTGGACCGGTCCCGACCTGATCGCGGCGCCCAACCCCCTGCTCGACAGCCACGCCGACCACCAGTACACGACGGTGGCGTTGATCGAGGCGCTGGAGGAACGCGGCTTCGAGGGATCGCTGCTGCTCTACACGAACCACGCGACCCGCGCCGAGCCTTACCCCCTGGGGCCGAACACGGCGCTCGAGTCCCTGTCACCGTGGTTCGGCGACGAGCTGCCCTTCGACACCGTGCTGTCGTACCCGGTCGATGAGACGACCAGGCGGATGAACTACCTGGCCCTGGAGGCGATGCACGATCTGCGTCCGTTCGAGCATCGCGTGACGACTCCGTTCTCCGAACGCGTCCGCGACCTCGCGGAAGAGGCGTTCTGGCGCGCCCTCGGCCGCCACGACAAGCTCCCCGGCTATCTCTACGACTACCTCCGGCGCGGGCCGCGCCCGAACGAGATCTACCTGGTGCTCGACCTCGAGCAGGCGGTGCGGCTCAAGGAGCGGTTCCTGGAGACCGAAGCGCTCCGACGCCCGTAGGAGCCGGCCGCCTTCAGGCGCGGCTCAGAAAGGCCAGCAGATCGGCCAGGTCCCCGGGTTCGAGGCCCGCCTCGAGTTCCTCGGGCATCATCGAGAGCCCGTCGCTGCGCACTTCCCGAATCCGTTCAACCGGGACCTCGATCACCGCGTCCTCGGCAGCCCGCAGAACCACGCCGCTGCCGGAGCTCTCGGCGAGGATGCCGGAGAAGACCTCGCCCTCCACGGTTTCCACGATGTAGTTCACGTAGGTGGCGTCGACCGCGGCGTTCGGGTCCAGGATGTCGTGCAGCAGGGTCTCGCCGCTCTTGCGGCCGATGCCGGCGAGATCCGGGCCGGGACCGAAACCAAGACCACCGCTCTGGTGACAACGCGCGCAGAGCTCAAGAAACAGCGCCTCGCCCCGCTCCGGCTCGCCGTCGAGTTCGAGCGCCGGCCGCATCGCCGCGATCGCCTCGGCCCGCGTCGTGACGCCGGCATCGTCGAACAGGGCCGCCGCGCGGCGCCGCACGTCCTGGTCCGGCGAACGCAGCAGGAAGCGCCGCCGTTCCAGGATGAAGTTCATCTCCCCGAGTCGGATGCGGCCGCTCTCCAGCGCGTCGAGAAGAGCGCGGTGCCGCCCCCTGCCCCGGATCAGATAACTCCCGGCATCCCTTCGCGCGGCCGGCCCCAGGAAGGGCCAGCGATCGACGACGTAGGCCGTGACCGTTGCCTCCTCCGCCGCCGCAAGCTCCGCCATGGCCGCCCGCTGCACCGGCGCCGGATGGCCGGCATCCATCAACGAACCCATCTGTTCCAGCCAGGAGCCGGTTGCGAACGTCTCGCCGGGGCTTGCACCGCCCGGGCACGGAGCGGATGCTTCTTCTGTGCTACCGGGCCAGAGTCGGCGAAGGCCGAAGAGCGCGAGAGCCTCGAGCCGCTCGCCCACATCGCGGTTTCCGTTCGCTGCCCGCACTCCGGCGCAGTCAAGGTGCGCGATCTCCTCCGCGGGCACATCGACCTCCAGAGCGGCGGTCATGCGCCAGGCCGACTCGGCGAGGGAATCGTCGCTCGATCGGCGAAGGCGCCGCAATGGCGCCAGGAGATCCGCCGCGACGATCTCAGCGCTGCCGGCGCCGGCAGCCGCCGTCAGCCCCGCCAGCAACGCGCGACCCGTGCCGGCGCTCTCGGGCCCGGCCCCACTCAGAGCGCGCAGGACCAGGGAGTCGCCGACGATCTCGCCCAACCGTTCCGCCGGAACAAGCGCGGCCACCCGCTCGACGAGGTCCGCGCCCCCCAGGTCGACCGGCCCGGCGGACGCGAGCAGGAGCCTCAGCGCGGCGACCGGATCGTCGGCCAGGACCGCGACCGTCGCCAGGCGAAGCCACGGCCCGTCGCGCTCGGGCTGCGGCCGCTCCAGGTTCTCCACGCCGGCCGATGTGGGTGTCCCGGGCGCGGCGCGCGCCGTTCCGGCCACGACCGCGGAGGCGACCGACCGGCCGAACTCCGGCCCAAAGTACGCCTCCGATTCGAGCAGGAGGCCGGCGGTGAGGATCGCCTGCAGCCGCACCGCCGGTTCCGGATCGCCGATCAGACCCACCAGCGTCTTCGCGAACCCGTTGGTCGGCGCGCCGCCCCAAAGCGCTTCCTCCAGGGCCAGCACCGCGTTTCGACGAAGTTCCGGATGCGGGTCGCCGAGCAGAGCCTCGAGGGTCGCCCGGTCGAGCGCTCCGAGACCTGCCAGGGACCACAGGGCATGGAGCCGCCCCAGGGAGTTGTCCGTTTCGAGGACGCGGTCCCGGAGGCTCGTCACCAGAGCCGCCGGGGGCTCCGCGCCGTGCTCCTGGACGAGCAGTCTCTGTGCCGTCAGGCGGCGCCACCGGTTCGGATGACTGAGGGCTTGGGCGAGGTCGGCGGTCCGCGACCGGTCCAGGCCGCCCGCGTCCGCCGCCCAGGCCGGCAGACCGCGCGCCGGAACGACTCGGTAGACGCGCCCGCGGTCTTCCCCCTCGTAGAGATCGAGCGCGGCCTCGACCGAATCGGGAATCCACTCCGGGTGCTCGATCACGCCCCGGTGCATGTCCAGCACGTAGAGCGCGCCATCGGGGCCCACGCGCAGGTTGACCGGTCGGAACAGCGGATCGGTCGAGGCGAGGAACTCGACTCCGGGACGGCCGCGGCCGGCTTTGGCCGAAGCACCCTCCACATCGACCACGGCGCGATGCACGACGTTCGCCGACGGATCGGCTACGAAGACGGACAGCCACTCGCCGGGCAGAGCCGCGCCGTCGAAGGCGCCGCCGCCGTACGCCGTCACGGCACAGGCGGCTGAGAACCGGCTCGACTGCTCCGGGTGATTGGGCCGCGTCTGGCGCACGCCGATCGGAAACAGCTCGGCGGGACCTCCGTCCGGATGGGCCGCCAGGCGGAGGCGGCCGCTCTGCCACGAGGGCGGCAGCCGCCCGAGATAGCGGCGCGGGATCACGAGCTGACTCAGGTGATCCAGGTTGTGGGTGGCGAAGGAGCGGCCCCAGACACCGAACGTCATCCCGAAACCGCCGGCGCCACGGCCGGTCGGCTCGAAGCGCCGGGATCTGAAATCGACCCGGAAGTCGTCCTGCCCGAGTTCGATGGCCTTCTCCGGAGCCTCCGGCCAGAACGGCCTGGCCCCATTGCCTCCGTTCACGCCGTACACCCAGTTGTCGAGGCCGTACCGGAGCGCGTTCACGTTGTGCTGGGGGTTGCCCTCGGCGAAACCGCTGAGCAGCACCTCGCGACGATCCGCCTTCCCGTCGCCGTCAGCGTCTTCCAGGTAGAGGATGTCGGGGGGTGCTGCCACCAGGAGTCCGTCGCGCCAGGGCAGGATGGAGTCCGCCATGCCGAGATCGCCGGCGAACAGTCGTCGTCGATCCCATCGTCCGTCGCCGTCCGTGTCCGAGACGGTCACGATGCGTGCCGGCCGCTTCATGTCCGGGTAGCCGGGGAGTTCGAGCACGAATGCCCGGGCCCGTTCGTCGAAGGCGAGGTCGATCGGGTCGACCACGACCGGCTCCGCGGCGACCAGCTCGAGCTTGAACTCCGGGTGGAGTTCGAAGCCGGCCGGTACGTCTTCGAGCACCGGCGGAGCGCAGGCGAGAACCGAAACGGTCGCTAGCGGCGCCAGGGTCCAGCGGCGGCCCCGCTGCACTGCCGACCCGGGAGTTCCAGCGCGGGTACCGTGCCCGCGGGGACTCTCCCTGTACGCCGCCACCAGGATGCACTGTACCGCACGGCTGCTACACTCCCGCGCGCTTCCCGCCTCCATGGCGCCGGTCTTCCGGTCGCGAAACGAGCGAGAACGGCACGAACCCGAGAACCAGGAGACTCCATGATCCGTTGCGCAACCTCGGCGATGCTTCTGGCCGCCGCCGCCTTCGCTGCCGCACCCGCAAACGCCGCCTCGCCGACGGTCGGCGACGCGGCCCCCGACTTCACGCTGCCCAGCACGGACGGCACCCAGGTGACCCTGTCGTCCTTCGCGGGCCAGAAGAACGTCGTCCTCGCCTTCTTCCCCAAAGCCTTCACCGGCGGATGAACGATGGAGATGAACAGGTACCAGGCTGGTATCTCCGACTTCACGGACAGTGACTCCATCGTCTTCGGCATCAGCGCCGACAAGCTGGAGGACAACAAGAAGTTCGCCGCCGACCTGGGACTCGACTTCGCGCTTCTCAGCGATGTCGACGCCAAGGTCATCAATCAGTATGGCGGGACGATGGAACAGTACGCCGGTCTCGCCAAGCGCGTGACCTACGTGGTCGGCAAGGACGGCAGGATCGCCTACATCGCCGAAGGCGGCGAGGCGATGGACCCGGCCGGCGCGAAGGCCGCCTGCCAGGGACTGGAATAGAGGCGGGCCTCAGCCCTCCGTGCCCGCGGCCGGGGCGGCTTCCGGCCGGGGTTGATACAGCTCGACGCGGTTCCCTTCGAGGTCCCGGACCCAGGCGAACAGCGCATAGCCCTCATCATCCCGGCGAAGCGGCTCGACGCCCCGTTCGGCGAGGTGTTGCAGTACCGCATCGAGATCACGCACCCGCAGGTTGACCATGAACGGCTGGTCGCCGTACATGTCCCCCGGCTCCGTCCCTTCGTTGGGCGCCATCCGCGGCACCGGCCGTCTCGCCTTCATGATCGCGAAGGTCGTGTCCATGACCCACGCGGCGTCGTCCGGGTCGGCCGCTACGTAGCGGACGTAGAAGGCGCCGAACTCCTCGCTCCCCTCGAAGGCGATGCCCAGGTGCTCCGTGTACCAGTCGGCGAGTCGCTTCGGATCCTCGCTGAAGACGAATGCGCCGCCGACCCCGTCGATCAGGCTCACCGCGCAGCTCGGGGCGCCGCCACGCCTTCGACACTTCCCTGCGTCGCTCGGCTACGCCGCACGCTCATCGGAAGGAAACCCGGGTGCGTGTGCTGACGGTCTGGTCACTTACCGGGTCGTGGATCGTGACCACGAGATCGTGGGGCTTGCGGCGCAGCGTCAACGTCGCGTTGTACGGCATGACGGCGTCCGGCGCCGGCCGGATCCGCCCGCGCAGGTTGATCGGGATCAGGGGAATCGGGGCCTGCTGGCCGTTGCGATCGACGACCGCGAAACGAAGTTCCAGCTTGGCGAAAAACTGGTCCTGGTACGGGACCAGCGGGAAGTGCCCGATCGGAACGTAGACGGTCACGGGAACCAGCATCTTGCGCAGGCCGGTCCTCCTGGCGGCGCCGACTTCCACCTGCAGCATCGGTTCGCCGCGGGTCAACTCCCCGCCGGGAAACAGGAGCCGTCCCTGCGTGTCCATGTCCGCCTCGGCCCGCCGCGAGAGGTCGAGGTAGCCGCGGCGGGAACGCACCCGCAGGTCGGATCTCTGGACCTGTACCTGCACGTCGTGGGCACGGTCGTCGCGCCGGTAGTGGGGAACGAAACCGAGCCAGTAGTAGTTCGCGGTGTCCCTGTTCGCGTTGCGCAGCGCTTCGAGGTTCGACCCGGCCAGGAACGCCTGCCCGCCGGTGTCCCGGGCCATGTAGCGGAAGTTCCCCCATCGCGCCATGCTCGGCTCGCTGCTCTGCTCGTCGATCGGGTAGATCGTGTACCCGAGCAGGTTCGCCGTATCGATCAGGCGATCGAGGACCTCGCGGTCGCTGCGCATTCCGATATTGAGGCCTCGTGCCGGGAAGTTCCCCCGGGGCCAGTCGCCGGCAAGCAGCAGCAGCGCCTTGCGTCCTTCGGGTACGTCGAGCGCCTGCATCGTCGAGTTGACCGCCGTCACCGAGAACTCCAGTTCCCGCAGATTCCGGTCGACCTCCGCTTCGGCGCCCAAGGACGGAATCCGCAGCCCGGGAAGACGCGCGGTGGCCGCCCCCGGCAGGTCGTTCAATGCCGAGATCACTCCGGAGCCAGTCGACAGAGTGGGGGAAGGAGCAGCGATGTCGTCCCCCCGCACGAGCCCCACTCCGACGTCGCTTCCCAGGGCGCCGGGACCCCGTCTCGCCATCGCCGCCTGGCGTGTCGGCAGACTGGGAGATCCCAACTGACCGCGGAAGCCCTTGCCGGTGTCCAGTTGCTGGAGCGCCTCCCGGGTCCGTTGCCGATCCACCGTAAAGGGGCTCAGCATCTGAAGGCGCGAGCCGCTCTGCACCACCACCGCCACCTGATCCCGCGCGCCCAACTCGTCGAGCTGGTCGGCAAGCCCGCGCAGTACGGGTCGCCGGAACTGGACCAGCGTGTGGTCGTCGTCGACGAAGACGACGTAGTTCGTCGGGACGCTGTCGCCCCCGCCGACAGCGGGCGGCGCTTCCCGGCCGGAAGCCTCGATCGCCCGGTTCTCCAGGATCTCGGTGAAGTAGTCGACCTCGACCGGGAAACCGTCCACGAAGATCCGGAAGTCGTCCGCCTCGAGACCGTGGACCCGGTTTCCGGCCCGGTCCTCGACCACGACCTCCACGTTGACGACCCGGACGTCGATCTCTTCGCCGAAGATCGCATCGAGCGGCGGCGAATCGGGCTCCTGGGCGCCCGCGGAGACACCGAGAACCAGGGCGGCGCAGGCAGAGAGCGCGAGGAGTTTCTTGTGTGCCATGAACTTCCCTCTCACTTGAAAGCCACCACAACGCGTTCGCTGATCGTCTGCCTGCTCAGGGGATCGTGCACCGAGACCAGGAGATCGTGGGGTCTGCGGCGGAGCGTCAGGGTCGCGTTGTAGGGCATGACGGCGTCCGGAGCCGGCCTGTTCCGCCCCCGAAGGTCGATGGGGATCATCGGAATGTCGGCCTGACCGCCGTTGCGGTCGACGACGGCGAAGCGCAGTTCCAGTCTGGCCAGATACTGACCCTGGTACGGCACGACGGGGAAATAGCCGATCGGAACGTAGACGGTCACCGGCACCAGCATCTTGCGGATACCCGTGGGTTCGGCCCTGCCGACGTCGACGCGCAGCGCAGGTGCGTCTGTCGCCTGAAACTGATCGGGAAACAGGAGCCGGCCCTGGGTCTCCATGTCCGCTTCGGCTCGCGCCGAGACGTCGACGTAGCCGCCGCGGGAGCGCACGCGCAGGCCCGGGCCCCGCACCTCCACTCGGACGTCGTGAGCCCGGTCGTCCCGGCGGTACTCCGGGACGAAGCCCAGCCAGTAGTAGTTCGACACATCCGCGCTGACCCGGCGCATGGCGGCCAGGTTGGAACCGGCCATGTAGGCCCGGCCGCCCGTCTCCCGCGCCATGTGCCTCAGGTTCCCCCACCGCGTCGTGTTGTGGCGCGCCTGCTGGTCCACGGGGTAGACCGTGTAGCCCAGCACGTTCGCCGTGTCGATCAGATCACCCAGGATCTCCCTGTCCGTGCGAACGCCGATGCTCTGCCCGGCAGGCCGGAACATTCCCGTCGGCCAACCGCCGGCCAGGAGCAGCAGCACCTTGCGGCCGTTCGGCACGTCGAGGGCTCGCATCGCCGAGCTGACCGCGATGACCGAGAACTCGAGATCACGCGCCAGCGCCGACGCCTGCACCTCCGACGCGAGCTCCGGCAGGCGCATCGACGGGACCGCCAGATCGCCGGCCGCGGAGAGCAGCTCCGCGTCGGCCCCGGGGCCGATCTGCCCGGCCACGAGGCCAACACTCAGCCCCTCCGCGACGCTCGTGTCCTCCAACACGCCGGCCTGGGCGCCCACCAACGCCTCCATCCGGTCCCCGGCCGGCGCCTCACCGGCGATGAAGCGCGGTGCCCGCAGCACCCCACCGTAGCGTCGCCCCTGTTCGAGTGCCCGCAGGACACGGCGGGTCTGTTCGCGGTCGGTCGTGAATGGACTCAGCAGTCCCAGTCGCCGTCCGCTCTGGACGACCACCGCCACCTGGTCCTCGATGCCGAGGTTCGCCAACTGATCGGAGAAACCTCGAAGCACGGGCCTCCTGAACGTCACGTGGGTGTGGTCGTCGTCCACGAAGAGCAGGTAGTTCGTCGGCACCGACTCGCCCTCGCCGATCGCGGGGGGCGCCTCGCCATCGGCTGTTTCAACTGCCCGGTTCTCCAGGATCTCCGTGAAGTAGTCGACGCCGACTTCGGCATCGTCCACGAAGATGCGGAAGTCGTCGGCCGTCAGCCCATGGACCCGGTTTCCGGCCCGGTCCTCGACGACGACCTCCAGGTTGACCACGCGGACGTGGATCTCCTCTCCGAAGAGGAGATCCACCGGGTCCTCGAGCTCCTGGGCGCCGACCGGGCCACACGGCGGGACGGCCCACCACGCGAGCGCGAAAGCCAAGGCGAGGTGAACGTGAGCAGGCAGGGTCTTCATCTTCAGGTTCTTTGGAATCAAGCTCGTGCCAGCCTCCTTCGAAGTAACACAGTACTCCAGTGCTCGGTTCGGACCCGGATCTGCAATGCAAACGAAGTGCCATGCCGGTCGGCGGCGCTGCTACCCTCGCCGCCAATGAACACCGAAGCAACCGCACCCACCGGTCTTTCCAACCTCACCGATGACAACGCCTTCTCGTCCGCTCTGGAGGTCGCGGCAGCGATCCGGGCGGGCGGGATCTCCTCCCGCGACTACCTCGAACTCCTGCTCGACCGCGTCGAGCGGCTGAACCCGCCGCTCAACACCGTCGTCACCCTGGACGCCGAGCGGGCGCGAGGCGAGGCGGACGCCGCCGACCGGGCGCTGGCCGATGGTCGGAGCCTGGGCCCGCTCCACGGCGTCGCGATGACGATCAAGGACTCCTTCCAGACCGTCGGGATGCGCACGACCTCCGGCGCACCTGAACTGAGCGGCCACATTCCCGAGGTCGACGCCGTGCCGGTCGAGCGACTGCGCGCCGCCGGCGCCGTCATCTTCGGCAAGACGAACCTGCCCATCTACGCCGGCGACACGCAGAGCTACAACGAGGTGTTCGGCCAGACGAACAACCCATGGAACCTGGAGAGGACGCCGGGCGGTTCGTCCGGCGGCTCGGCCGCTGCCCTGGCAGCGGGCCTGACGCCGCTGGAGCTCGGCAGCGACATCGGCGGTTCGATCCGCGGCCCCGCTTCCACCTGCGGCGTCTTCGGCCACAAGCCGAGCTACGGCATCGTGCCGGCGCTCGGGCAGATTCCCGGACCGCCCGGCACCCTGACCCAGGCCGACATCGCGGTTGCCGGGCCGATGGCGCGCACCGCCGAAGACCTGGAACTCGGCCTCGACATCCTCGCCGGGCCGGACGACTGGCACGCTCCCGGCTACCGGCTGGAACTGCCTCCGGCCCGGCACGAGAACCTCGCCGACTATCGGGTCGCCGTGTGGTTCGAAGAGCCCTCCTGCCCGATCGACGACCGGGTACTGGAGCGGCTGGAACGAGCGGCGGACGCCCTGGAAAACGCCGGCGCCACCGTCGACCGCGAGGTCCGGCCCGACTTCACGTTCGACTACGCGACGCGCGTGTTCGGGCAATTGCTCGGCGCCGCGATGTGCGGAGGTTTCAGCCACGACGAGATCGAGGAACTCGCCGTTCGCGGCATACGGGAGGACGAGGAAGGGGCGCTGGCGGCACGCTGGGCCTCGCAACGCCACCGCGCCTGGCTGTCCGCCAACGAGCGCCGGCTCCAGATGCGGCGAAAATGGCACGAGCTCTTCAGGAAATGGGACGCGGTGCTCCTCCCCTCCCTGCCGACGACCGCGATCCCCCACGACCACAGCGAACCGATGGGAGCGCGCCGCATCACCGTGAACGGCGAGCGACGCGCCTACGGAGAGCAGACCCTCTGGGTCGGACTCACCGGCGTCGCCTACCTGCCCGCGACGGTCATTCCGGCCGGCACGGCCAGCGACGGCCTGCCGGTCGGCCTCCAGATTGCGGGACCGTTCCTGGAAGATCGCACGACACTCGATCTCGCGCGCCGCCTGAGCAGGAGGATCGGCGGCTTCGAGCGTCCGCCGGGCTACTAGGCGCCGGCGCTCCCAGCCTGGAAGGACCGCAGGTCCTCCCGGCTGACCGCCGGTTCGCCGGGGGCGACGTTGTCGAGTCGCCCGGCGCGGAGCCAGCGCTCGAGGCGCCGCACCTCATCCTCCAGACGATCGAAGCCGTCGACGACGAAAAGCAGCGGCTGAAGGGAGTCGATCTCGAAGCCCTGGTTCACCACCCACTCAAGCTGGAACGGCACCCGCTGCACCCGGGGAGACTCGAGTGCGTGGACGATCTCACCGCCCGAACTCAGGAGGCCGCTGCCGTAGGCGCAGAGGCCGCTGCCGTCGGGGCGCCGCATGAGCCCGAACTCGATCGTGAACCAGAAGAACCGCGCCAGCGCCTTGAGAGCGCTCTCGACCTGGCCGCACTCGCCGCCCCGTGCGAGCCGTGCCGCCGTCCGCGCGGCCTCGCCGAAACGGACAAGGACATCGGCGAACGCCGGGTCGGTGTGCATCGGCACATGTCCCGCCAGATCGTGGAAGATGTCGGGCTCGGGAAGGTAGTCGAGCCTCTCTCCGTCCCGGATGGTGATCGTGGTCGGGAACTCGCGCCGACGAAGACAGTCGAAGAACAGGTAGGCCGGAACGTAGCCGCTGACCGCCCGTGCCACGAAGCCGCTCAGGGGCTCCAGAAACCGGTTGATGTCGGCAAGGCGCGGAATCCGGTCCGGATCGAGCGCCAGGCGGGTCACCCCGTCGAGGAAACGCGGATGAGCGTGCTTCTCCCAGCGCCCTGCGAGCGCCCGGTACAGACGTCTCCAGGTTCGCTGGTTCGACTCGCTGTACAGCTCGTAGGGCTGCTCGATGAACAACTCGCCCCTGCGCTGCGCCCGCTCGATGAAGCCGGCACGTCCGGTCGTCAGATCGCGAGACGCCAGATCAAGCGCGCCAGCTATGGGCATGACCGTCGTCGTCACAGGTTGCCCCGTGCCGCCTGCTCCTGTTCGAGCGCCACGAACAGGCTCTTGAAGTTGCCTTCACCGAATCCCCTGGCTCCATGTCGCTCGATGATCTCGTAGAAGAGCGTCGGCCGATCCTCGACCGGCTTGGTGAAGATCTGCAGCAGGTAGCCGTCCTCGTCGCGGTCGGCGAGGACGCCGAGCTCGGCCAGACGATCGATCGGCTCGTCGATCTCTCCGACCCGCTGCTCGAGGTCGTCGTAGTAGTTCTCCGGGACGTGAAGAAACTCGACTCCGTTCTCACGCAGCCGGGACACGGTGCCGAGAATGTCGTCGGTTCGACAGGCGATGTGCTGCACGCCCGGCCCTTCGTGAAAGTCGAGAAACTCCTCGATCTGGGACTTCCTGCGGCCCTCGGCGGGTTCGTTGATGGGGAACTTGATGACCCCCGAACCGTCCTGCATCACCTTCGACATCAAGGCCGAGTACTCGGTCGAGATCGCCTCGTCATCGAAGTGGACGAGTTGGTTGAACCCCAGGACGCGTGAGAAGAACCGCGCCCACTCGTTCATCCGACCCAGCTCGACGTTGGCCACAACGTGGTCGATCGTGTGCAGCCCGCAGCCCCGGGAGCGGGAGGCGCCAGCCACTTCCGGCGCCGCCTCGAAGCCGGGGCCGAAGACGCCGCTGTAGTCACCTCGCTCGATGAACTGCATCACGCAGTCGCCGTAGAGACGGATCGAGGCGTGACGGAGTTGACCGTGGTCGTCGCTGGCGACTGCCGGCGAAGCCGCGGGCCTCGCACCCCTCGATACCGCGGCGGAGAACGCCTCGTCGACACTTGGTACCGAGAGCGCGATCACCGCGACCGAGTCGCCGTGCCTGCTGACCGACCGGGCGGCGTCGTGGGACGAATGCAGGCCGCTGGTCAGGACGAGCCGAATGCCGCCCTGCTCCACCAGGTAGGACGCGCGCGTCCGCTCGCCGGTCTGAAGCCCGCGTGCCGCGGTGCACTCGAAGCCGAACGCGTGGCAGTAGTACGCAGCCGATTGCTTCGCGTTGCCGACGTAGAGTTCCAGGTGGTCGAAACCGAGAATCGGACAGAAGTCGTCCGCGACCTCCGCGTTTCGGCCGACGAACGCCGGCTGTGTCTGTTCGGTAGCTCCCAAACTCACTCCGTCCCTCCTTTCCTGTCGTTCGTCCGGTCTGGACGGGAAATCAAATGCAGGCGGCGAAGTCCGCCACCGCCTCCCGCAACGCCTCCGGCGCCAGGCGCGAGAAGCTCAGGCGGGCCGCGTTCCCGGGCGCCGAGCGGTCCGCCCCGTCGGCGAAGGCAGTCGCGGGAACGAAGGCCACCTGCCGCTCGGTCAGCGTGCGCTGTAGCAGCCGCTCACCATCCACCCCCCCGGGCAGTTCCACCCACACGAACATGCCGCCCCCGGGCTCCGTGAAGGCGCAGCCGGCCGGGAGATGGGCGGCGAGTGCCTCGAGCATCGCGTTGCGCCGGCGCCGGTAGGTTCCCCGCAGCAGCTCGAGGTGGCGTTCCAGGTCGAGGTCTCGCAGCAGGCGAGCCACCGCCAGCACACTGAGCCTGGAGCACTCCAGATCGCCGATCTCCTTGACGGCCGCGAAGGTCTCGACCAGCGACGCTGGCAAGCGCAGCCAGCCGAGGCGCAGCGCCGGCGCCAGGATCTTGGAGAACGTGCCCGCGTAGACGACCCGCTCCGAGTCGAACGCCGCGAGCGGGGGCTCGAACTCGCCGTCGCAACACAGGAGGCCGTAGGGATCGTCCTCCAGGATCACGAAGTCGTAGTCGTGAGCCAGGACGACCAGCCGCTCCCTGGCCTCGCGCGGCAGGCTGACGCCGAGCGGATTGTGCGCATCCGGAATCACGTACACGAGGCTCGGACGGGCACCGCCGAGGAGGCAGCGCTCCAGGGCTTCGACATCGAGGCCGTCGTCGAGGCCGCTCGGCAACGTCACGAGCCGCGGCGCGTGGGGCGCCAGAACCTCCCGGAATCCCGCGTACGCGAAGCGCTCGACGGCGATACTCCCGCCAGGGTCCAGCAGTCCCTGCACGGCGACATCCAGGGCCTGCTGAGCCCCGGTCGTGACCAGGATCTCGTCCGCCCCGCACTCGACGCCGCGACGCCGCATCACCTCGACGATCCGTTCCTTCAGTCCTCCGCATGACGGGACGTACTGCATCGACTCCGGATCGCGCAGCAGTTCGCGCACGATCTCGCCATAGGCCTGTGAGGGAAAGTGCTCTACGGCCGGCAGCCCGCCGGCGAGCGACACCACGCCGGGCCGGGCAACCTGATCGACCAGCCGCCTCAGCAGCGAGCGCTCCCGACCCTGCAGCCACGATGAGACTCGCGGCGCCCTCGAAGCCACACTCCGCGTCGGCCGGGATGCCAACAGTGGCACCGGCGTGGACGTGTTGGTATAGGAATGGGCGTGTACTGGCATGACTGGAACGCTAACAGAACCAACAGAACCATTCAAGTGTTGATTCCACACCCCACCGATGGTCTCCGTGTACACTCCGGCGCCATGGAAAAGACAGACGGTCAGCGAGCGGCGGAGTCGACGCGCTCCCTTGCTCGGCCCCTCGACGCCACCGACTACGCCATCCTCGCGCTCCTGCAGGAGGATTCGAATCGAACCGACGTGGATCTCGCCCGCAAGGTGCGCCTCTCCGCCTCCGGCCTGAAGAAGCGCCTGCGCAAGCTGGAGCGGCGGGGCGTGATTCAGCAGCGGGTCACCCTGCTGGACCGAAACGCGGTGGACCTGGGTCTGCTGTGCTTCGTGCAGGTCTACCTGACCCACCACCAGGCGGACGCCAGACAGCACTTCTGCGATGCGGTACGGAGCTTGCCGGAGGTGCTCGAGTGTCACTTCCTCACCGGCGAACACGACTACCTGCTCAAGGTCGTGGCCCGCGACTACCGGCACCTGGAACACATCCTCGCGGATCACCTCGCGGGCATCCCCGGGGTCGACCGGCTGCTGACGAGCATCGTGCTGAACGAGATCAAGCGCACCACGGCATTGCCGCTCGATCTTCCCGCCGAAGCTGAGGCCTAGCGAGCTGCACCTCGCGACTGCGGCTCGGCCCCCCGCCGGCTCCCCCTTCCGGCTCATCGTCGGCTCGTCCCGACTTGCTACCCTCCGCGTTCCATGAACGGCGCCCAGGCCATGCTCCGGACCGCCGCCAACGCCGGCGTCGAAGTCTGCTTCGCGAATCCCGGCACGTCGGAGATCCACCTCGTCGCCGCGCTCGACGAGATCCCCGGAGTGCGCGGCGTCCTCGCCCAGTTCGAAGGGGTGGCCACCGGCGCCGCCGACGGCTACGGCCGGATGACCGGCAAGCCCGCCCTGACCCTCGTTCACCTCGGACCCGGTTTCGCGAACGGTTTCGCGAACCTCCATAACGCCCGCCGCGGACGCACTCCCCTCGTCAACGTGATCGGTCACCACCCGACGTGGCACCGGAACTACGATCCGCCGCTCAACACCGAGGTCGAGAGTCTGGTCCGGGCGGTGTCCGACTGGCAGCGCACCTCGGCCTCGGCGGAACACATCTCCCGTGACATGGCGGACGCGATCTCGGCGGCGTGCCGTCATCCCGGACAGGTCGCCACGCTGATCGTGCCCACCGACTGCCAGTGGAACGAGGCGTACGGTCCGATCGTGGAACCGACTCCCCCGCCCGCCGCACTGGTCGGCCCCGAGGCGGTCGAGCGGGCGCGCCTCGCCACGTCGAACGGCGAGCGCACGATGCTGATGCTCGGCAGCTCCGGCTTCACCGAAGCCGCCCAACGCGAGGCGGCCAGAGTGCAGGCGAAGACCGGCTGCCGGCTCACCGCCGAGACGTTCTGTGGACGGATGGAACGCGGTCCCCACCTGCCGCTGCTTCCGCGGGTGCCCTACTTTCCCGAACAGGCGGTGGAGTTCTTCCGCGGCGTCGACACGGTGGTCCTGGCAGGCGCGCTCGATCCGGTCGCCTTCTTCGGCTACGAGGGCGGCGTCAGCCGGTTG
>WTGL01000081.1:7536-10546 GCA_011523565.1 Acidobacteriota bacterium | reverse complement strand
AGGTGGGGGCTGGGGCCAAACACGGAGTCTGCGACGGGTTTGGCGGCTCTAGCGACGCGGCGTCGGGCTCACCCGCCCGCTCCCGGCCAGATCTCGCTGCTACTGTTCCCCGATGCCTGAACAACGGCGCTGTCGGGATCTGCTGTTCCTGCCCGCCGGGCTGACGGTGGCGCTCGGAACCGGGGCTTCAGGCCAGACGCCGGCAAACACGGACTGGCCGGTCGTTACCGGCAACAACGCGAGCCAGCGATACGCGCCCCTGGAGCAGATCGATCGGCACAACTTCGGCGAGCTGGAGATCGCCTGGCGGTGGCTTTCGCCGGACAACGACCTGATGGAGTCGAAGGAAGAACTCCAGTCGCCGCGGATGAGGCCCCGCCGGCACGAGGCGACTCCGATCAAGGTCGGTGAGAAGCTCTACGTCACCACCGGTTTCGGGCAGATCGCGGCCATCGACATCGAGCGCGGCGAAAGCATGTGGACCCACGATCCCGAGGCCTACTCCCAGGGCCCGGCTGCCAACATCGGATTCATCCACCGGGGCGCCGCCTACTGGAAGGACCCCGACCTGCCGGACACGGGCGGCCGCCTCCTCTACGCGGCAGCGGATGCCGTGCTCCGCGCGGTCGACATCCTGAGCGGCGAGCCCATCGAGTCCTTCGGCGACGGCGGCCAGGTCGACCTGACCCTGGGGCTGCGGCGCCCGGTATCCCGACGGATCTACGGCTCCAGTTCTCCGGTTTCGATCTGCCGCGACGTCGTGATCGCCGGCTCCTCCATATCCGACGGACCCAGGAACCCGGAGTTTCCGCCGGGCGACGTACGCGGATTCGATGTACGCACCGGCGAACTGCTGTGGACCTTCCACTCGATTCCGCGGGAGGGAGAGTTCGGGCAGCACACGTGGGAGGACGGTTCGTGGCAGTACAGCGGCAACACGAACGTGTGGCCGATGATGAGCGTCGACGAGGAGTCCGGCCTGGCCTATCTGCCCTTCAGCACGCCGACCAACGACTGGTACGGCGGGCACCGCCTGGGTGACAACCTGTACGCCGAGTCCCTGGTCGCCGTCGACTGCAGGACCGGCGAGCGGCGGTGGCACTTCCAGATGGTCCACCACGGCCTCTGGGACTACGACCTGCCCACTTCCCCGATCCTCGGCGACATCGAAGTCGAGGGCCGGACGATCCACGCCGCGATGCAGCTCTCCAAGCAGGGCTTCGTCTACGTCTTCGACGCGCGCACCGGCGAAGAAGTGTGGCCGATCGTGGAACGCGAGGTGCCGCAAACCGGCATCGTCGGCGAACGGACGTCGCCGACCCAGCCCTTCCCGACCAGGCCGCCGCCGTTCGAACGCCAGGGCATCACGTTCGACGACCTCGCCGACTTCACGCCCGAACTGCGAGCCAAGGCGCCGAAGATCGTGTCCCAGTACCAGTACGGCCCCCTTTTCACACCCCCGACGGAGCGCGGAACGTGGCTAATGCCCGGCTGGGGCGGCGGAGCTAGCTGGCCCGGGGGCGCCTTCGACCCGGAAACGGGCATGCTCTACGTACCTTCGTTCACCTGGCCCGTGGTCAACGTGCTCAGCAAGCCGGACGCGAGCCGGTCGTCGTTCGACTATGTCGGGCGGATCATCCGGGACATTCGCGGCCCGCATGATCTTCCCCTGTTCAAGCCGCCCTACTCACGGGTCACCGCCTACGACATGCACCGCGGCGAGATCGCCTGGACCGTGCCGCTGGGATACGGACCGACCCGTCATCCGCTGCTCGCAGAACTCGACCTGCCGCCCCTCGGGGGCGGCGTCCGCGCCCATATCCTGGCAACGAAGACCCTGGTGATCGTGACGTCGGGCCGGTCGCTGGCCTTCGCCGGCCTCGAGGACGAGGCCGCCGCCGAGGGTGCCGGGCGCGACGACTGGCGTGTCGAGACGCCGATGTTGCGGGCCTTCGACAAGGCAACCGGCGAGCTGATCGGTGAAATCGAACTGCCCGCTCACTCCGACGGCAGCCCGATCACCTTCCTCCACGGCGGCCGCCAGTACATCGTGTTCGCGCTGGGCGGCCGGGGGACCCTGCCGCTCGAGTTGATCGCCTACCGCTCGCCCGCGTGACGGCAGACGGACCCACAGGATCCGGAAGGGCCGCAGGGCCCGGGAGCAACCAGATGAGAACCCCAACGAACATCGCCCACATCGTCGGGGCGCTTGCCGGAGTCGCCGCCGTGGCCGCCGCGCTGGGTTGCACGCCTGGCGGCGCCGATCCGTCGACGTCGGACGGCGGCCAAGCGAGCCAATTCGGGACCTACACGCGGGAACCGGCGTACGACGGAGCGAACCGCTACTCCGTCTACGTGCCGATGGCCGACGGCGTCCGTGTCGCGGTTGACTACTTCATCCCGACGGCCGGCGGCGTCGAGGCGTCGGAACCTCTGCCCACGATCCTCCACTACACGCGCTACACCCGCGCCTTCCAAGTCGAGGACGACGACGGCAACGTCCGGATCCTCTCGCAGGCTGAACGCGATCCGGTGCTCCAGCACATGCTGCACCGGGGCTACACCGTCGCCGTCGCCGACGCCCGCGGCACGGGCGCTTCGTTCGGCGTCCACAACGGCGCCTTCTCGATCGAGGAAACCGCCGACTCGTACCACATCGTCGAGTGGATCGCCGCTCAGCCGTGGTCGGACGGCAACGTCGGCATGCAGGGACGCTCCTACCCCGGAATGACCCAGTACCAGGCCGCGACCCAGGCACCGCCCGCTCTGAAGGCGATCTTCCCGGAGATGGCGGGCCCCACAGCCTTCGACTTCGTCTTCCGCGGCGGCACCTACAAGAACGAGTTCATCGACACCTGGGGCGCCGGCACCAGGGCCGCCGATCTGTCGACGGCGCCAGCCCCGGTCGACGAGGATCGTGACGGCGCGCTCCGCGACGCCGCCGTCGAGGAACACGCGGCCAACCTGTGGGCGCAGGATCTGGTCGGCACCGAGTCCGCCGCGTTCCGCG
>WTGL01000081.1:5857-7526 GCA_011523565.1 Acidobacteriota bacterium | reverse complement strand
CCTCGAGGCCACGCCGCAGAAGATGGTCATCGGCCCCTGGGTCCACAGCGGCGGCTACGGCGGCGACGTCCACACGGCCGAGTTCCTGCGCTGGTACGACCACTGGCTCAAGGGGATCGATACCGGCGTGATGGACGAGCCGCCGGTCCACTACTACGTCATGGAGGGAAATCACACCCTGCCCGACGATCCGGCGGCCGAACTCAGCCTGGACGAGGAGCGCTCCGAAGACGGCGCAACCTGGATCGGGACCGACGTCTGGCCGCCCGAGGGACTCGCGACGCGGCGCTTCCAGCTCGCCGCCGGCGGCGCGCTCAGCGACAGCGCCGGCGACCCCGGCCACGACGAGCACACGGTCGACTACACCTCGGCCATGGGCTCCTTCTCGCGGTGGATGAACGGCCACGGCTCCCGTCGCCAGGACCGCCCAGGCACCACCTTCTTCGACGAGCGATCAGCCGAGAACGGCAAGGCTCTGACCTACACGACGGAACCGATGGCCGAGGCGATGACAATCACGGGTTACCCCGTGCTGCGCCTTTCCGTCACCTCGACCCACGACGACGGCGACTTCTTCGTCTACCTCGAGGAGGTCGACGCGGACGGCCGCTCCCACTACGTAACGGAGGGAGCGCTCCGCGCCTCCTACCGGGCGGTCGCCGAGGCGCCGTGGAACGACTTCGGCCTGCCGTTCCACCGCGGCAACCAGGACGACGTCGAGCCACTTCCCGACGGCCCGGCGGAACTCCTGATCGACCTGATGGGCACGGCGATCACGATCGACGAAGGCCACCGCCTGCGGTTGACGATCGCCGGCGCCGATGCTGCCAACCACGCGTTGTACCCGGATCCGGAGGGCGTCGACGCGCCGACCGTAACGGTCCATCGCGGCGGCGACGACGGTTCCTGGCTGGACGTGCCGATCGACGGCGGCGGCTGAAACACGAAGCGCACTCGGTCGCTACGGCGCACGCTCCTGGCCGCCGCGCTCCGCCACCACGAGGGTCCACACCCGGGGCGCGTCCCCGGAGTTCGCGCCGGCGTCTCCCTCCGTCAGCGCGTACCAGCCCACCAACGGCGCGGCCACGCCGCTCCCGTCCGGGTCGAGCCTTGCTCGAAGCCCGACCCGACCGTGCCGGCCGGCCTCCTCGCCGTCCCGCCGTTCCAACTCGACATCCGAGAACCCCAGCACCTGCCGGTAGCGGGGAAACAGGGCCTTGTACGCGCTCTCCTTGGCCGAGAACACGAGCGTGAACATCTCCGCCTCGGTCAGGCCGCCAGCGCTTCCCTTACGGAGACTCATCTCTCGCTCGTTCAGCACCCTCGCACCGAGCCGCCCGGCCTGCCGTGCGGACACGACGCGTTCCACATCGACGCCGATGCCCCGGTAACGGTCAGCCGCGGCAACGGCGGCGAAGCCGAAGCCGGCGCCGTGGGAGATCGAGCCGACCACACCCTCCGGCCAACGGGGAACATCGTCGTCGTCGCCGGCGATCCCGCCCTCCGAAACAGCGGGCCCCAGCAACTGCCTCAGCGCGTGCCGGGCGCTGATCCGGCCGGCAAGGTACTCGCGCCGCCGCTTGTCGATGGCGCTTTCGAGGCCGGCAGGCAGGCTGAAGCCGAGTTCTCGAGCGTCCTCGATCAACTCGTCCAGCGGGCCGATTGCGTG
>WTGL01000081.1:0-5847 GCA_011523565.1 Acidobacteriota bacterium | reverse complement strand
TCGGCACGGGACACTCGGCCAGCCGGCTGCCGACCCGCCGGCGATTCCGCGCCAACAACCGGTAGCCCCAGTCGAGAACGGTCCTCGGCACGACGCGAGAAAGCTGGGCGAGCCGGCGCTCCGGGCCGTCCAACCGCGCCGCCAACCAGAGCACGGCCTCGCTGCGGATCTTGATCTCACCCGGCAGGGGCGAATCCGAAGCGGCCCCTGCGTCCGTCGCCGGCAGAAGCTGCAGCACCATGCTGTCCAGCTCCGCGAGATCGGGCCGGGCGGCGGTCAGCCGCTCGAACGACTCACCGTCCTGGGGCGCGAACCGGACACCGGGCGGTACGCCCCGGGACAGGCACCGTGCCACCGACCAGTTGCAAAGCGCACAGTCGCCGTCGTAGTAGACGATGGCCCTCGGCGGCCGGCGTTCGCGGCGCTCGTCCATCCGGTAGCCGGCCTACCTGTTGGCCGCCTCGTCCAGCACCCGCAGGAAGGCTCTGCCGCTCATCAGGCGGGGTTCGCCGCCGACCATCTCCATCCGCTCGACGTACGAAGCCGTCTCGCCGTCGGCGCTGTACATGACCAGGGTCGGATAGCCGCGCACACCGAACCTCTGGGCCAACTGCCTCTCCCGTCCGCCGGATTCGGGGTTCATCCGCACCGCGAGCACCGCGTCCAGGTAGCCGTCGACCTCATCGTCCGTCAGCAGCTCGAGCTCGAACTGGCGGCAGTAGGGGCACCAGTCCGTGTAGATGTACAGGAACAGCGGCAGGCGGTCGCGCCGCTGGACCTCGAGCGCCTCCGCGAGCCCGGCGGCCCCTTCGTACCAGCCTTCGAAGTCCGGACGGCCCGACGGCGAGTCGGAGGCCGCCGCCGGCGCCGCGAGGGAATGCGCAAGCAGAGCCGCCATGCCGGCCAGCAGGAGCACCGCGAGCGCTCCCCAACCG
Source organism: Acidobacteriota bacterium (assembly GCA_011523565.1). Classification (GTDB taxonomy): domain Bacteria; phylum Acidobacteriota; class Thermoanaerobaculia; order Multivoradales; family Multivoraceae; genus Multivorans. The sequence continues at coordinate 4,912 of WTGL01000081.1, read as the reverse complement.
ATCCTCTGAAGCCCGGGACAGCACTTCATGGCGTGTTCGATCGTATCAGCGCGCCACCGCCGTCCCCCGCCCCCCGGCAACCCCCGGCAGCAGCGGCGAGACACGCCCCATCGCCTGCTCGGCGCGGTCGATGAGGCGGCCGAAGCCGGCCCGGGTCCGCGCACTGACGGCAACCGCGGCGAGCTGGTCCGTCATCGACTGGGCCTGTTCTTCGGTCACCAGGTCGCACTTGTTCAGCACCACCAGAAGCGGCTTCGAGCCGAGCGCAAGCTCTTCGATCAACCCCTCGACCGCCTCCGTCTTTGAGCGCCACGCAGGGTCCGCCGCGTCCACGACGTGCAGCAACAGATCCGCGTCGCCGAGTTCCTCGAGCGTCGCGCGGAACGCGCGCACGAGGTCCGGCGGCAACTCCGCGATGAAACCAACCGTGTCCGTGATCACGACCTCGCCCTCGCGCGGGAAGCGGATCCGTCGGCTCGTCGGGTCCAGGGTCACGAACAGTTGCGACGCGGTTTCCACGGAACTCCGGGTCAGCGCATTCAGCAGCGTGCTCTTGCCGGCGTTCGTGTAACCGATCAGGGACAGCACGGGCACCCGCCGGTCGCGACGCCGGCTGCGGGCGACGTCCCGCTGGCGCGACAATCGCTCGACCTGCTTCTCCAGCTTGCGGATCCGGTCCCGAATCCGCCGCCGGCCCACTTCCAGCACCGTTTCGCCCGGACCGCGGCCGCCGATGCCTCCAACGAGTCGCGAGAGGCCCTGGTCCTTCTCGGTCAGCCTTGGCAGGGAGTACCGTAGCTGGGCCAGCTCGACCTGCAGCTTGCCGTCTCGGGAACGCGCCCGCTGCGCGAAGACGTCGAGAATCAGTTGAGTGCGGTCGATCGCCTTCAGTCCGGTCGCGTCCTCGAACGCGCGAGCCTGCGCGGGCTTCAGATCGATGTCGAAGATCGCGACTTCGGCGCCGGCGCGCATGCTCTGCAACACGATCTCCGTCAGTTTGCCCCGGCCGACGACGGTGCGCGGATGAATGCGCGACCGGCGCTGGCGCATCACGCCCGCGACCTCGACACCGGCCGAACGCACGAGTTCGACCGTCTCCCGGAAGTGACCGTCGTCGGGCCTCACGCCGATCACCAGCGCCCGCTCCTTCGTCGCTTCGCGGCCACCGCGGTGGCGGCCCATTTCCCGCTCGACGGCCCGGATAGTTGCCCCGAAGTCGAGTTCCAGTTCGTAGACCTGGGGCGCTTCCACGCGCAGAAACGGGGTGGTCTCCGCGGTGCCGTCCGCCGCCGTGTCCGGCGCCAGGTACGCGACTTCGATCCCGCCGGCCGAGCCGTCCTCGAGCGCCTGCACCACGGCGACCATGTCGAGTCGCAGCAGCGCCAGGTCGTTCAGGTCGTCGGCGGTCAGCCCCTCGCCCCGCAGGTGGGTGTGGACGAGACGCAGCCGCCGGAAGCGTCCGGGGCCGCCCCTCAAACGCCCGATATCGGGAATCTCGAGTTGCCTGGCGTCGCCGACGATCACCTTGCTGACCGCGCCCCCGCGCGTGAGCAGGACCCCGACCTGGCGCCCGATCTCGCGCGAGAGCGCACACAGATGACGCGCCAGCTCGGTCGACACGACCTGGTCCGGACGAACCTTGCGGCGGTAGGTGCGCTCGAGCGCTCCGCGCTGCGCCGCCCTCAGTCCCCGGATGTCGCCGAAAGGCGCGCTCATCCCCGCCGGCCCGGTGCTTTCGGTCGCAAAATCAAGAAACTGCTATCCTTGGCGCCTCGGCGGCGAAACGCTTCGTGCACTGAAGGCTATACCCACGCCGCCCGGAATGACGATCCGGTTCTTCAAGCTTCTCGCGCAGGTGGAACTGCAGCGAACGCGGGGCAGCCGCCCAGCGGATTCCGTTTCCGGAATCCCGCCGTGGCTTGGCGCCCGCGCAACCGGAGGCGTCCCACCCGATTCAACCGACGGCGCACTCGCCGTCACCCGGAGACTTTGTGACCCGACGAATGCTCATCAACGCGCAGAGCTCGACCGAGCTCCGCATCGCCATCGCCAACGACTCGGTCCTCGAAGACCTGAAGGTCGACATCGCCGAGCGGGGGCTGACCCGCGGAAACATCTACTACGGCAAGATCGCGAACATTGAACCGAGCCTGAACGCCGCCTTCATCGACTACGGCGCCCCCAAGCACGGCTTCCTGGCCATCCAGGACGTAGTTCCCGACGCCTACTACCAGGAGGCCCCCAAGTCGAAACGACCGAAGATCGAGGAGGTCCTCGTTCGCGGCCGCCCGATCGTGGTTCAGATCACCCGCGAGCCCGAGGGCAACAAGGGCGCCGCCCTGACCACCAACCTCAGTCTGGCGGGGCGCTACCTGGTGCTCACGCCCTTCGACAAGACCTGCGGCGTTTCCCGCAAGGTCGACACCGAGGAGGTCCGCCTCAAGCTGAAGGCGGCGGCCGAGTCGTTGCCCGTCCCGGACGGCGGCGGCGTGATCGTACGTACAAACGCGCTCGGGCAGACCAAGACGGCGCTCAGCCGCGACATGAACGCGCTGCTCCGCCTGTGGAAGCGCATCTCCCGCGATGCCCGCGACTCGAAGGGCACGAAACTGCTGTACAGCGACCAGGACATCGTGCTCCAGGGCCTTCGCGACTACCTGGACAACTCGATCCAGGAAGTCTGGGTCGACGAGGACACCGCGTACGGGAGAGCCGAGCAATACATGCGCGCCTTCATGCCGCGCAGCAAGACCTCACTCAACCGCTATACCGGTCGCCGGCCGCTGTTCTCGGTCTACGACCTGGAACCCCAGATCGAGAACATCTTCGAGCGCCGCGCCGACCTGCCGTCAGGCGGCTCGATCGTGATCGATCCGACCGAAGCGCTGACCGCGATCGACGTGAACTCGGGGCGCTCGAAGAAGGCGTCGAGCCAGGAAGAGACCGCGACGAGCACGAACGTCGAGGCCGCCGTGGAGGTCGGCCGGCAACTCCGGCTCCGCGACATCGGTGGTCTGATCGTGGTCGACTTCATCGACATGCGCAGCCCCCGCAACCGCCGCAAGGTCGAGAAGGCGATGAAGGACGCGATGAAGGCGGACAAGGCGCGCTCGAGCGTCAGCCGGATCAGCGCCAATGGACTGCTTGAGATCAACCGCCAGCGGATTCACCAGGCGCTCCAGTTGCGCACCCACGGCGACTGCCCCAACTGCGCCGGCACCGGCCGCGTCGCCAGTCCGGACCTCCTCGCCCTGCGCCTCCTCCGCAACATCGAGTCCCATGGCGCCGGCGGCTACATGCGGGGCGTGCAGATCGCCCTGCAGCCCGAACTCGCCGACTTCCTCCAGAACCAGCACCGCGAGGCGCTCGTCCATCTGGCCAAGGAGTTCGATCTCGAGATCGCGATCTCCGGGCAACCGCACATGGACGGCCGCGAACCGGAGATCAGTTGGATCGCGCGTGATCTGGCCGAAGTGAAGAAGAGGGAGAAGGAAGAGGCGAAGGAGAAGAAACGGGAGCAGGAGATGCTCGCCACTCCGTCGATCGGCGACACCGACGCCGAACCCGCCCAACCCGACGCGGAAGCCGCCGACAGTGAGGCCGAAAGCACGCCGAAACGGCGCCGGCGCCGGGGCGGACGCAGGCGCCGGTCCGCCGCCGCGCGCAAGGCCAGGGCGAAGGCCAAGGAGGAGACTCCGAAGGAGGACGGCGCCGCCAAACAGGCCGACCAGGCCAAGAAGAGCAAGAAGACCAAGGCGCCCAGGCAGACCAGCCAGACCAAGCAGACCAGGAAACCAAGACAGGCCAGGAAGAAGGAACCGGTTGCCGAGAAGACAGGCAGGGCGGCGGCGACCGCCGCCATCAAGGTGCCCGGCATCGATAGTCCCTCTGCGGACGAAGCGGCCGGCGGCCACGGCAGGACGGAGGAGGCCGCAACGGCGAGCGGCAACGGAGCGCCACGCCCCACGAGGCGGCGGCGACGGCGGCGGCGGCCGCGCCGACCCCAGGCTGCCGCGGCGACCAGCGACTCGCCGCCGACGGAGACCGGTGCCTGAACTGTTGGACTAACTCCCTGAAAACACGGAGTTTGACAAGGAGCCGGCCGATCCATAACTATCCCCTCGTAGTCGTTCCGCCCTCGCCGCGAGGCGTTGGCGGCGGTCCCGGGGTCAGTCGGGGCGATCCTGCGACCGGGCGGGGTGGGACCCGCCGCATTGTGGATGAGCCCGGAAAGGAGGTGGTCCAGTGGAGTACTGCAGTAACGGCTTGATGGAGGTGGCGGCTCCCTAGGAACACACCTCGGTGTAGGACCACTTCCTCCGGGAAGCAATCCCACGCCATCTCATCGGCCACGAGCCCCGAGGCGCAACCGCCCTCGGGGCTCTTTTCCTTTGGGTCACGGCCACCTCTTCCCCTCGGCCCCTGGTTCCGTACAATCGCTCCCCGCAACTCGGATTCCTTACCACGCGCGACGACGATGGGCGCGCGGTCAGTCGGAGACTCAACATGACAGCGATCGGCACTCCCACCAAACTCCTCGAGGGCGGCCCCAAGGTCAAGGGTTCGCTCCGCTACTGCGGCGACCTCGACCGGCCCGGACTTCTCCACGCTCGCCTGGTCACGAGTCCTCACGCTCACGCCGAGGTGGTAAGCGTCGACACCGCCGCCGCCGAGGCGATGCCGGGGATCGCAGCCGTGATCACCGCCGCCGACCTGCCCGCGCTGCCGCCGAGGAACCGGCCTACCCTGCTTCTGGCACGGGAGCGGGCGATCTTCGTGGGCCACCCGGTCGCGCTCGTGCTCGCCGAGAACGAAGCGGCGGCCGCGGACGCCGTCGAGGCTGTCCTCGTTGACTACAAGCCGCTCGATGCCGTCGTGACGATCGAGCAGGCGGAGGCGCTCGACGCCCAGG
>WTGL01000002.1:10161-10640 GCA_011523565.1 Acidobacteriota bacterium | reverse complement strand
GCCGAAGATGAAGGCGTCGAACGAGTAGCGGGTGTGGACGTGCAGGTCGCCGAAGTAGGCGTTCCTGGTCGGATTCGGGCTTTCCGCCGTGTCGGCGGTCGCCTCGCCTCCTTCGGCAGCGTCCTCGCTCGGAGCGCATGCGGCAATCAGGAACACGGAGAACGCGGCCACCACCGCGACCATCGTCAGCTTCTTCATCGGCTTCTCCTCAAGAGCGGAATCCGGACAGTCTACTATTGTCCCGCTATCGCTGTTTGGATTTCTTGCTTCGGATCGTGATGGGAGGTTCACTGTGCGCAAGCTGACCGGCAGACTCGTTCTCGTTGCCGCGGGGGTGTTCGTAGCTGCGCCGCCGGCCGCCGGCGCCGAGTTGGACGCGGAACTCAGAACCCGGGTCGACACGCTGATCGCGGACGTCGGGCGCGCGCCGACCACCGCCGCGACCATCGCCGAGCGGATTCCGGTGCTGTGGGAGTGGG
>WTGL01000002.1:8905-10151 GCA_011523565.1 Acidobacteriota bacterium | reverse complement strand
CCGGCCCGGAACGGAACCGGCGCCGTACCAGATCGAGGCGGTGGACGACTACGTGCGCCAGCTTGCCTGGCTGGACGCGGACGAGGAGGCTCTCGGCACGGTGACTCGAACCGGCGCCGAGGCGTTCGAGGCTCGCAGTTGGGCGACGATCGAGGTCGTCTACATGGTCGGGTCGCTCGGCATGGAGGAAGGCGGCGGCATCGTCGTCTCGACGCAGGGCGCGGGTGGCTATGGCCTCCTGCAGACGACGGACGCCGCCGCCGATCACTACGTCTCGGCCCGGGTCAGCCGGCCGGGGATACGGCTCGAGCACGACACGAAGCCGATCTGGGGTCCCTACGGCGGTTTCCGCAGTCCGGCCGGTTTCCCCATGTTCCGGGTTCGCGGCGGGGGTCTCGAAGCCGGCGACACGATCACGCTCACCTACGGCGACACGTCGGGCGGTGGACGCGGCCTCGGCGTCGGCGAGTTCAGCAACGACCGGATCGCCCTGCCCATTCACGTCGACCCGGGCGACGGCAGGGTCTACGAGATGCCTCCAGCGACGTTCGAGGTCGTGGGCGGCGCGGCGGAGCGGGTCCACGGCTTCGCCCCGTCGATCGTCGGCACGGGTGAACCGTTCGTCATCTCGGTGCGCGCCGAGGATCGCGTCTACAACCGGGCGACGCGGGACATTCCGGGCCTCCAGGTGCTGCTCGACGGCGAGCAGGTGGCCGAGCTGCCAGCGGGTCAGGCGATCCACCTGGTCGAGCTTGTGGCCGACGCGGCGGGCGTCCACCGCTACACGTTTCGCAGCACGGACGGCGAGGTGACGGGCGCCGCCAATCCGGTGTGGGTGAAGGCGAATCCCGAACACCGTCTCTACTGGGGCGAGACCCACGGCCACTCCGGTTTCGCCGAGGGCCAGGGCACGCCGGAGGGCTACTTCGCCTTCGCCCGCGACGACGCCCGCCTCGACTTCATCACGATGAGCGAGCACGACATCTGGCTGACCGACGGTCTGTGGGAAGAGTTGAACGAGGCGGTCCGGGCGTTCCACCGCGAAGGCGAACTCCTCGTCTTTGCCGGCTACGAGTGGACGTCGCCCCGCCAGCGCGGAGGTCACCACAACGTGTTCTTCCGGAACGTCGGCATGCAGCGGGTGGGTGTGCAGGTGGCGCCGAACCTGTCCGAGCTCTATCGCGGCCTGCGTGCCGAGTACGACACGGACGACGTGCTGATCATTCCCCACGCCCACCAGAACGGG
>WTGL01000002.1:6499-8895 GCA_011523565.1 Acidobacteriota bacterium | reverse complement strand
GATCGAGATCATGTCCGGCCACGGTACGTTCGAGTGGTTCGGCAGCCGCTACCTGGAGCAGGGCTTCCGGGTCGGCTTCGTGTCCGCGTCGGACGACCACCGGGGTCACCCCGGCTACTCACCCGGCCACCAGGCCGCCGCCTCGGGGCGTCGGTCGAACATCTTCCAGTTCGGCGGCCTGGCTGCGGCCTGGGCGCCGGCCCGCACCACGGACGCCGTGTTTGGCGCGCTCAAGGCGCGCCATGCGTACGCCACGACCGGCGCGCAGCGCATCGTGCTCGACGCCCGGCTGAACGGCGCGGTGATGGGGAGCGAACTGGACCAGACGGATCGCCGGGTGCTGGAGGGACGCGCGATCGGCACGGGGCCGATCCGCCGGGTCGACCTGATCCGCAACGGCGAAGTCACAGCAACGTTCGACGCCCGCGGCGCGGGCGGCTCGGCGCTGCCGGAGGGCCAGTTCGAGGCCCTGGTCAGCTTCTTCTCGGAGACCTGGGTCGACATCCGGGACAACCCGCGCGGACAGCGGCCCTGGCGGGGCACCGTGAAGGTGGAAGGCGCGAACCTGGTCAGCGGTCGTCTGACCGGGACGCCGCTGCCGGCGGATACCTTCGGGGTCGACGGGAACGCGGCCAGCTTCGACTTCACGACGCGGGGCTCGCGTCGCTCCTTCGCGCTGGTTCTGGAGGGCGATCCGGCGGCGGTGCGGCTCAGCCTCGAGATCGCGGCCGCCGTCGAATACGGCACCGCGCCGACCCAGGTGCGCACCCCGCAACGGTTCGCCGCCGCGGAGTTGACGCTCGCCCTGCCGGCGGCGCCGGGCACGTCGTCAGGCGCCCGCGGCGGCAACGAGCACGTCTTCCACGAAGGCGACTACCGCGACAGCATCCGCGTCGACTTCATCGAAGGACTCCGCGACGACGTCACGTTCCGCTTCACCGACTTCGGCGAAGAAGAGGACTGGTACTACCTCCGCGTCGAGCAGATCGACGGCCACCTCGCCTGGTCCAGCCCCTGGTGGGTCGGCGGCGAGAAGCCGCGCTAGCGCCGGAGGTTGCACCCGCCGGCGCGGGGCCTGAGGGGAGGCTCCCAGCGGCCGCTCGCGCTCTATCGGAAGAGGCAAGGTTGGCACTCGCTCCGCTTCACTCGCTCCGGTTGGGCGTCGATTGCGGGAAGGCGTAGGGCGTCGCTCGTTCAGAGTCCGCTGGGACCCTCCCCTCAGGCCCCGCGCCGGCTGGAGGTCGTCGTGCGCTGGGGCGATCTCGCTGTCCTGCTGGCGAGGCTGAAGAGAGCCGGAGCTGAGTCGGCTGGGTGGGTCCGGAGGGGTTCGATGGCGGGTAGGGTTCGGTCGTGGTCGGCGGAGCGGTTGTGACGGAAGCGGCAGGCCTCTACGTCCACATCCCTTTCTGCTCGGCGATCTGTCCGTACTGTGACTTCGCGGTGGCGCGTGGTGGAGAGGCGGATCGGGAGCGGTTTGTGGAGGCCTTGGTTGGGGAGATCGACCTCTTCGGTTGCGGGGGGCGAGAGCGGGGTTGGGCGGGTGAGGCTGAGAGGTTCGGGACCAGCCGTTTCGACACGGTGTACTTCGGGGGTGGTACTCCGTCGGCGTTGAGTGTGGACCAGCTTGGGGTGGTTCGGCGTCGGCTGGTCGCGGCGTTCGCGATTTGTCCGGAGGCGGAATGGACGATCGAGGTGAATCCGGAGGATGCCTCGGCTGAGGCGCTGGCGGGGTGGCGGGAACTCGGTTTCGACCGGATCAGCCTGGGGCTGCAGGCGCTGGATGATCGGGCGCTCCGCTTTCTCGGCCGGCGGCACGATGCGGCGGCGGCGTGGACGAGCGTCGAACGGGCGCGGGAGGCGGGTTTCCGGTCGGTGTCGGTCGACCTCATCTACTCGCTGCCGGGTTTCGATCGTCGGTGGTGGCTTCGGACGCTGGACGAAGCGACGGCGCTCGAGCCGGACCACATCTCCTGCTACGAACTGACGATCCACGAAGGGACGCCGTTCGGCCGGCGGCGGGACGCGGGCCGGCTGCTGGAAGCCGGGGAAGACGATCGTGCCGCGAACTTCGTGGCTACACACCGTCGCCTCGCGGAGCTTGGCTACGAGGGGTACGAGGTCTCGAACTTCGCGCGTCGCGAGGCGGATCGGAGCCGCCACAACCGGAAGTACTGGCGGCATCAGCCCTACCTGGGACTGGGACCCTCCTCGCACTCCTTCGCCGGTCGCAGCCGGTGGTGGAACGTCGCCTCCTGGAAGGACTGGAGCGCCGCGGTAGCGAGCGGCGAGTCGCCGGTGGCCGGTCGCGAGGAGCTGACCGACCACCAGTTGTTGCTGGAGGTCGTGATGATGGGACTTCGCCAGCGGTCCGGTGTCGACTGCGCCGCCCTGGAGCG
>WTGL01000002.1:5895-6489 GCA_011523565.1 Acidobacteriota bacterium | reverse complement strand
CTCGGTGGCCCGTCCGGCTTCGAGCAGCACTGCGCCGAGGGACTGGCGCACGGGGTAGTGGAAGGATGGCGGTTCGGCGTAGCGGAGGCTGTCCTGGAGGGCCACGGCCGACCGCATCTCGTTGATCGCCCGCTGCAGCCGGCCTCGGGCTGCCTGGATCTCGCCGGCAAGCAGGTGCTCGGTCAGTCGCACCAGATCGGAACCGGTGGCGAAGGAAATGCGCAGGTCCGAGAGTTCAGGACTCCTCCGCAGCTTGCCGAGTGCCTTGAGGTGTCGCTTGGCGCCCCGCGGATCGCTGCCGGCAGCCAGGGCCAGACCCTGGGCGTAGTGCCACATCGCGGTCTGGAAGGTCTGGCCGGCGGCAGGTCGCGGCGTGTCGAGCACCTCCTGCCAGCGGCCGAACCGAACGCGCGCGAACAGAGGCGTCGCCAGGTAGTTCTGGAGGAAGGGGAGAGTCGGAGCGAGGTCGGCGGGGACTTCCTCGGCCAGGTTGTCGGCGCTCTCGAGCGCGAGTTCGGCGCGGCCGCCGAAGGTGGCGGCGGCCCACAGGAAGTGGATGTTGTGGGGGTAGTAGCCGACCGCGTAGAGCCCCTG
>WTGL01000002.1:2858-5885 GCA_011523565.1 Acidobacteriota bacterium | reverse complement strand
TGGCCGGCAGCCGGCATCAGCTTGCCGAGGGCGTCGGCGCTCGGCTCGGCGAGCTGCGGTTCCCGGGCTTCCATCAGGTGGATGTAGTAGTGGTGCGCGCCCGGGTGGTCGGGATGCGCCGCGATCACTCGCTCGAGGAGTTCCTTCGCTTCGCGGGTACCCGGCTGCGGCTCGCCGCCGCGCCAGTAGTCCCAGGGCATCGTGTTCATGAGCGCGGCGGCGTGCAGGGTGGCCGCTTCCGGGTCGTCCGGGAACCGCTTCGCGACCGCCGCGATGGCGTCGACCCACGCCGCGTCGAATGCCGCGCGGTCGGCGTCCTCGTCGGCGGAGTAGCGGCTCGCCAGGGCGTGGATCAGGGCCTGCTCACGCTCGTTTCCCTTGGCGCGCCGCTCTTGTGCCTGCTTGAGACTCGCTAGCGCCTGGAGTTCGCGCTCGCGCGGCATCGAGTCGTTCAGGTTGCGGCCCAGGGCCAGGGCCTTGCCCCAGTACGGCATCGGCGCTTCCGGGTCGAGCCGCGAGGCTTCCTCGAACGCCCGAATCGCCTCGGCGTGGTTGAACGCATAGACGAGTCGCAGCCCCTGATCGAAGAAGCGCTGCGCTCCGTCCGACGAGGTGGTGATGGCGTAGTGCAGGTCGCCCAGGCCCTCCAGCGTCGGCGCGAGTGGTTCGCCGGCGTCGCCGGCTGTGATCGCAGGGACGCCGATCGCCGGAATCGTGAACGCGACGATGACGGTTCGCAGGAAGCGTGTGCTGGTCCTCATGGCGGTCAGAGTAACAGCGGCGGCCGAACGGCAGTAGCATCCGCTCCCGGTGGTTAAGGCATGGCGCGAGTCGCAGTTCTGACCGGAGGTTCGACGCCGGAGAGGACGGTCGCCCTGGCGGGGGCGGCCAAGGTCTCGGCCGCCCTGCGCGCCCGCGGCCACGACGTTACCGTGTTCGACACGATCGAACCGGGCCCCCTGGACGCCGAACTGGAAGGGCTGCGCCTGGGCCGGGCCGTCGGCACCCGGCCGCCGTCGCTGGCCGAGCTGCGTGAGCTGGAAGCGCGGGAAGACCTGCCGGCCCTGGTCGCGGGCGATCTCTGCAACCACGACGCCGTCTTCCTGGTGCTCCACGGCCGCCAGGGCGAGGGCGGCGACGTCCAGGAGTTGCTGGAGGCGGCCGGCATCGCCTTCACGGGCAGCGACGCCCGGAGCAGCCGCCTCGCGATGGACAAGGACGAGAGCAAGCGCCGCTTCCGCGATGCCGGCATCCCGACTCCGGACTGGCTGACCTGGCCGGCCCGGCCGTCCGACATCGAAGAACTCGGCCTGCCCCTCATCGTCAAACCGTCACGGGTGGGCTCGACGGTCGGTCTGACCCTCATGTCGGACCTCCACGGCCTCGACTCGGCGGTTGGCAAGGCCCTGACGTTCGACGACCAGGTGATCCTGGAGCGGTTCCTGGCGGGGCGGGAGTACACCGTCGGCGTGCTGGAGGACGAAGCGCTGGGCGTCGGGGAGATCATCTCGCCGGGCGTGATCTTCGACTTCCACAGCAAGTACACGCCGGGCCGGGCCCAGGAGCTCTTCCCGGCCGAGATCGACGAAGCCCACCAGAGCCGCTTCCGCGAACTCGCTCTCGCGGCCCACGAGGCCCTGGCTCTCAGCGACTTCTCCCGCGTCGACTTCCGGCTCGACGCCACGGGCTCCCCCTACTGTCTCGAAGTCAACACCCTGCCGGGCATGACGCCGACCAGCCTCCTTCCCCAGTCCGCCGCGGTCTTCGGGATCTCCTTCGAAGACCTCTGTGACCGGATGATCCGCCTGGCGCTCGCCCGCGCTCCGTAGCGGCCGGCGCTACGCCGTCGCCGACCGCGGCCGGTGCAGGACGCGGTCCAGCGCTCCGCGCAGGTCGGCGACAAGGTCGTCCGCGTTCTCGATTCCGATCGAGAGTCGCAGAAGCTGGTCGCTGATGCCGGCCGCGGCCCGTGCTTCCGCCGTCATGGAGGCGTGGGACATCGTGGCCGGGTGGGAGATCAGGCTTTCGACGCCGCCGAGGGACTCGGCGAGCGAGAGGCAGGTGAGGTTCGAGACCGCGACTGCCACATCCTCCGTGCCGCCGGCGACCTCGAAGCTGACCATGGCGCCGAAGCCGTCCTGCTGGCGGCTGGCGATCTCGTGGCCGGGATGGTCCGGGAGGCTCGGATGGTAGACCCTCTCGACGGCGGAATGCTCACGGAGCATCCCGACGACGGCGAGCGCGTTCTCTTCGTGGCAACGCAGGCGACTGTGCAGGGTGCGCAGCCCGCGCAGGGTCAGGTAACTGTCGAAGGGAGCTCCTGCTACGCCCATCATGTTCGCCCACTCCTCGAAGAACTCGTCAAGTTCGGGAGTCGCCGCGATGACCACGCCGCCGATCACGTCACTGTGGCCGTTCAGGTACTTCGTCGTCGAGTGGATCACCACGTCGGCGCCCCACTCGATGGGCCGCTGGAGTGCAGGCGACATGAACGTGTTGTCGGCCACGACCAGCGCGCCAGCCTGTTTCGCGTGCCGGCACACGGCTTCCAGATCGGTGATCCGGAGCAGCGGATTGCTGGGCGTCTCGACCAGGACCAGCTTTGGGCGGGAGGAGAGAGCCGCAGCCATGGCCTCCCTGTTCGTCAGGTCGATGAACTCGACCTCGAGCAGACCGCGCTGCCGGTAACGGTCCAGGAGCCGGAACGTGCCGCCGTAGCAGTCGTGGGCCGCAATGATCCGGTCGCCCGGGTCGAGCAGTTGGCAGACCAGGGTGACCGCCGCCATGCCGGAGGCGGTGACCACCGCGCCGTGACCCCCTTCGGCCTCGGCGAGGGCCTCCGCGAGGGCAGTGCGTGTCGGATTGCCGGACCGCGTGTAGTCGTAGGGGCGTTTATCGTCCAGGCCCGCGAAGGTGAAGTTCGCGGAGAGATGCAGCGGCGGAACGACCGCTCCGTGGTGTTCGTCGGTGGCTAGCGCCGCGCGGACGGCGCGGGTTGCCGGGTCGTGGTTCTTTGTCATGTGAGTC
>WTGL01000002.1:1726-2848 GCA_011523565.1 Acidobacteriota bacterium | reverse complement strand
GTCAACGCTCTCTCGAGAAGACTTCTACGGAGAGTGAACCGGAGGAGGCGCCGAGACCGCGAGCGCGGCTCGTTGACTCATCTCTCGGCAAGCCCCGCCCGAGGGCGAGACTCCCGTAGGAGTTGGCACCTTCCCGGGGTTGCGACGCTCCGGTGGTTGCCCCGGCTTCAACGGGCCCAATCCCTCGGCCGGTCTCGATGAGTGCTCCGGAGACGGGTCGCCGCCGGAGCGCCGATGATGGTAGCAGATCGCTCGGTGACGATGCCGGGACGGTTCGGTCGCCGGGCGAGCACGAGCGCTGCTATGCTGAGCCAGCGACAGAGAGAGCTATCGCGGCCGACGTTGTCTGACGGGCAGCGCCGACCGTTCTGACCTTCTTGACTCGGTTGTCCGCACCTCTCATTCGGGAGTGCATCTGAAAGGAGACCTGGTATGAGGAACCTGGCTGGTCGTGCGTTGGGGCCTGCGCTGCTCGCGCTTGCTCTTGTCCTGTGTGCATCCGGTGTCTGGGGACAGGCCACCGGACAGTTGAGCGGCTTCGTCACGGATGACGAGGGCGGTGCCTTGCCGGGCGTCAGCGTCACAGTGACGAACGTCGCCACGAACCAGTCCCGGCTGGTGATTACCGGACAGGACGGGTACTTCGCGGCGCCGCTCCTGGCCCCCGGGGACTACAACGTCACCGCCGCGCTCGAGGGCTTCGTCCAGTTGAGCCGCGAGGGCGTGCGGGTTACCGCCGCCGAGACCGCGCGGATCAGCATGGCCCTCGCCGTCGGCGAGTTCTCCGAGACGATGACGGTCACCGGCGAGACGCCGCTCATCGAGACCTCGAACGCAACCCTTGGCGTGGTGGTCGACGAGGTGCAGATCGTCCAGCTCCCGCTCAACGGCCGGAACTTCACGCAGTTGGGCACCCTGATACCCGGCGTTATCGAGCCGCCGGCCCGTCTGGGCGGAGCGCGTGGCGACGCCGACGCCGCGATCCATGGCTTCGGCGCCGCAACCGCCGGCTTCGCCGTCAACGGCGTGCGCAACCAGTCGAACAACTTCCTGCTCGACGGCGCCGCGAACAACGACACGTTCAACACCGGCTTCGTCGTGCGCCCGCCGCCGGACGCGATC
>WTGL01000002.1:1274-1716 GCA_011523565.1 Acidobacteriota bacterium | reverse complement strand
CTCGCCGCCCGACCAGGAGAAGCCGACCCTCGCGCAGGATCAGTTCGGCGGCACGATCGGCGGCCCGTTGGTCACCGATCGGCTGTTCGGCTTCGGCTACTACGAGGGATTCCGCAACACCCGCGGCACGACCCAGAACATCGCCGTGATGAGCGCGGCCGAGCGCATGGGCGACTTCTCGGGCGGCGGCACGATCATCGACCCGATGACCGGCGAGCCCTTTCCGGGCAACGTGATTCCGGCCGACCGGCTGAGCCCGATCGCGACCAGGGTGATCAGCGAGTTCATGCCGCTGCCCAACGTGGGCAGTCGCTACATCGCCTCGCCCGACGTGACGGACGATCGCGACCAGTTCGGGCTGCGCCTGGACTTCCGGATCGCCGACTCCCAGAACGTGCTGGTACGCGCTCTCAGGAGCACGTCCGATCGCTTCGAGCCGCCG
>WTGL01000002.1:0-1264 GCA_011523565.1 Acidobacteriota bacterium | reverse complement strand
CATGGTGTCCCACACGGCGACCGTCGGATCGAACGTGTTCAACCAGGTGCGCGTGATGTCGAGCGCGATCGACGCGGAACCGGTGGTCACCAGCGGCCTGACGAACTCCGAGTACGGCATCAACCTCCCGAACATCAACGAACTGGCCGTCGGCCTGCCGCAGTTCTCGATCTCGGGTTTCCCGAGCATGGGGGACCGGAATCAGCCGTTCGTCAAGCGGGAGAACGAGGTCGAGCAGTTCACGGAGGATCTCACGATCCTGCGCGGCCGCCACACGATCAAGGCGGGAATCGACTACCGGAACGAGAAGATGTTCATCGGCTTCATCAACCGGCCGAACGGTGACTTCGTGTTCCGCGGCACTCACACCGGCAGCGCCGCGGCCGACTTCCTGCTCGGGTTGCCTGCGCTCTTCCGCACGGCGGTCCCGGGTGCCGACTCGATCAACGAGGGGGACGGCTCGCTGTATGCCGGCTACATCCAGGACGAGTTCCGGATCTCGCCGCGGCTGACGTTGAACCTCGGCCTCCGGTACGAGTTGGCCGAGCCCTTCGAGGACACGGGCGATGCGCTGAACAGCTTCCGGCCCGGCGAGCAGTCGACTCGCTTCCCCGACGCGCCGACCGGCCTCGTCTATCCGGGCGATGCGGGGGTGCCGGCGGGGACCTACGACACGGACTCGAACAACTTCGCGCCGCGGCTGGCGATGGTCTGGGATCCCGAGGGCAACGGCCGTTCGAGTCTCCGCCTCGGCTGGGGACTGTTCCACGACAGTCTGCCGGGTCAGGGCGACTTCTTCCAGAACTCGGTCCTGGCGCCGCCGTTCAATCCGCTGGTCCAGCTCAACTCGCCGCCCACGGTGATGACGCTCGCCGATCCGCTCGCCAACCTCACCGGCGGGCCCACCAGGTTCCCGCCGGGGATCATCTTCATCGGCTGGGGTAGCCAGTTCACGACGCCGAACTACCAGCATTACAACCTGACCTACCAGCGCCAGCTCGGCCAGAGCATCGGGCTCGAGGTCGGTTGGGTCGGCTCGCGCGGCCGGAACCTGCCGATCTTCATGGAGGTCAATCCCCGGGTCGTCGAGCCTGGCCAGACCACGCTCGGACCGCGCCTGTACCCGGCGTTCAGCCTGGTCCGGCCGACCTTCACCGTAGCGAAGTCCTGGTACGACGCGTTCCAGGCCAGCATACGGATGCGACCGACCCGCGGGCTCAACTTCCTCTTCTCGTACACCTACGGCGAGGCGGAGGACCACGTC
>WTGL01000163.1 GCA_011523565.1 Acidobacteriota bacterium | reverse complement strand
GGTCGACCCGGGCTTCCAGCCGGACCTCGGCGCCGGACAACTGCTCGAGCGCCTCCTCCAGCCGCGCGCGCTGCTCCTCGTCGAGTTCCTCGGCGGCGGTGACCGTGGCGCTGACGACCCCGTGGGCGCGATCGAGCAACTCGTCGATCGCCTCCAGGATCGCCGGCAGATGGATGAGACGGTAGTTGTCGAGCAGCAGCCGCAGCATCCGCTGGGCCAACTTGCCCGCGTCCTGCATGTCGGCGATCTCATCGACCACCGCCCGCTTCGTCGCCGGCGGTACGCCGGGATTCGACGCCATGCGACCCAACCGCGGAACGGTGCGCATCGCCTCCGCGAAGGCGGCCAGATCGTCGCGCGTCGCCTGCGCCGTCTCGAGCGAGCCGGCGGCGCCCATCAGGGCCTGCGCGTAGGGCCTCGCGTACCGGTAGATCATCGTGCGTCCACCCCGGCCGAGGTCTCATCGGCGCGGGTCTCCAGGCTGATCAGCCCGCGATCGAGAATCCGCCGGCGCGCCGCCGAGTCGACTTCGCGCTCCAGCCGCGCCGCGGCGAGCGACGTCGCGAGTCGCGCGGCGTGCTCCGCCAGTTCGACCCGGGCCCGTGCCGTGCGGCTCCTTATCTCGGCGCGGGTCTGCTCCATCATCCGCTCACGCTCGCGTTCGGCCAGGGCGGCGATCTCCCGCGCTTCCCGTTCGCCTTCCCGTTCCGCGCGGGCTACCGCCTCTCCGACTTCAGCTTCCAAAGCGGCCAGTTGACCGGAAAGGCCCTCGCGAAGCTCCTCGGCGTCGGCCCGCTGCCGGCGGGCGGTCATCAGGCTGTCGCGAATCTCGATTCGGCGGTTCTCGAGGGCCGCCACGACCTTCGGCACGATCAGATAGCCGAGGCCGCCGAAGAACACGAGCATGTTGAACCAGGAGAAGATCCACCGCGGCACGCCCAGGAAGTGAGTCGCTTCGCCCACGTCGGCGCCGAACGCCGCGGCGGTGCCGGCGAACACCATCGCAAGCAGGGCCGCAGCGACGGGCTTCGCGGTCACCCGCTTCATGACGGCGCACCCATCAGCTTCGATGTCATCTCCGCCGCGAGACGCTCGGCCCGGCCCTCGAGGGCGCGGCGCTGCTCCGCGGTCTCGGCCTCCAGCGAGGCCAGAGCCTGCTGGAGCTCCGCATCCGCTTCCTGCCGCGCCTCGGCGACCATCCGTTCTCGCGCCTGCTGGGCCTCGCGACGCACCTGGTCGCGGCGTGCGACTGCTTCTGCCCGGGCTTCCTTCAGCTTCTCCCGCTGCGCCTCGATCCGCGCCTCGACTTCGGCCCGTGCCCGATCGAACGTCTCCTCAGCGGTGACGATCTCGCTGTCCCGCTCCCGGAGCATCTTCATGACCGGGCCGATCAGGAACACCCGAACCACCAGATAGGTGGCCCAGAAGATCGCCATGATGACCAGAAGGCTGGCGTCGAAATCCACAGCTACTCGTCCCGCGGTCGTCCGGGTCTGTTTCGACGAGCGCAGACCTCTACCAACGCCTGCCAACCTGTCTCGCCCGCGCCCCGGAAAGCGGCGGTAACGTAACACGGCAACAAGGGTCGGTCAACGTTCGCAGCGGGCGCGGGAAACCGCCGAAAATCCCTCCGTGCTCAGGGAGCCAGCTCGCGGGCGACGCGGAAGTTCTCGCCCTTGAACATGCGTTTCTCCACCGGGCGACGGAAGGCGGAACGCAGTTCCCTCGGGCCGTCCCGCCAGGAGCCGCCGCGGATGACGTGATACGAGCAGTCGCCCTCCAGCCGCGCGCTTCCGTCGGCGGGATTGCCATCGTGGTTGTCGTTCCAACAGTCCTCGACCCACTCCCAACCGTTGCCAACCGCGTCGTGGAGGCCCCACACGTTCGGCGCGAACTGGCCCACCGGCGCGGTGAACTCGAACTTGTCGTCACAAGCCCAGCAGTTCGCGTGGTTGGCGCCGAACGCCTCGCCCCATGGATATGGTGTCGTCGAGCCCGCCCGGACAACGTACTCCCATTCGGCCTCGCTCAGCAGGCGGTACTTCTCACCCGTTTCCTCGGACAGCCACTCCGTGTAGGCGCGGGCATCGGCCCAGGACACCCCACTCGCCGGGCTTGTGCCTGGACCCTCGAAGTTGTAGCCGGCAAAAGCTCGACCCGGCGCGAAGCGGTTGAACTGCTCAAGCGTGACGACGTACTTCGAAACCGCGAACGGCCGGTGGATGGTTACCTCGCGGACCGGAAGCTCGTACTCACTGCACCCTTCGGCCGAGAGGCACCCCATGCGGAAAGTACCTGCCGAAACTACGACCATCTCGGGGCCCGGATCCCCCGAACAGAGCGTGTCCGAGAACGTATCGCCGGGTTGCGGATCCGCAGGCTCCTGACTGGCGGGTTGCGCTTCGAAGGCCATGGCGGCTGCCGCCAGCAGAACGGCTGGAAGCCAGGCATGCGCGAAGGTCCTCTTCATCGGCTGCATCCTCCCTGTCATCAGGATCGGGACCAAGCTAATCTACCGTAGCGGCTGCTCCCTCGCCCTGGTCCGCTGGCGAAGGCGGGCACACGACGACGGCCGTCGCGTTGTCCTGCCAGGAAAGCGCCCGCTGCTCGATCCGCCGGATGATCGCCTCGGCGATCCGCGACGCTCCCGCTGACCGGTAGTCGCCGCAGGTCGCAGCGACCTCCTCGTCGGAAAGCGTCTCGATACCGTCGCTGGCGAGAACGACGACGTCACCGTCCACCAAGTCGACTTCGCCTTCGGCCACCTCGTCGAGAGGCAGGCCCATCACGGCGCTGGTGATCGCGGCCCGCTCGGGATGCAGGGCGGCGTGCATTGCGCTGATCTCGCCGCGTGCGGCCCGGGCGTCGAGTTCGCGGCCGTAGGTGTGGAGCGGATTGACTCGCTCCAGTGCATCGCCGCGCCAGTGGAAGATGTGCGAGTCGCCGACGCTGAGCCAGAGGAAGCGGTCTTCGAAGAATAGCGCCGCCACGAGAGTGGAGCCCATTCCCCGAAGCGACGGGTCGGCTTCGATCGCAGTCCTCGTCGCATGGTTCGCGTGGGCTAGTGCGGGACGCAAGCGCTCGGCCGGAGGCTTCGCGATCAGCGGGTAGCTGCCGGCGAAGTTCCGAATCGTGATCCGGCTCGCCTGGTCGCCCGCAGGCAGACCGCCCATGCCGTCGGCGACTGCCGCCAGCAGCAACTCTCCGCCGGTGTCGTCGTCAGCCACGACCTGGACGCTCCAGTCGTCCTCCTGGCGCTTGCGGGCACCGATCATGGTGGCCGCCGCGAAGTGGCGGCCTTCGATCATGCGTGTCGGTTGCACATCTGAAGGCACGTGCAGGAAGCTACATCGGTCGCCGCTGCGCGGCGGCCTTTCTGGCGCGCTAGCCTGACCGCATGGTCCGGCTGGAGTGCGTTCCGAACATCAGCGAGGGGCGGCGCCGCGACGTCATCGACGCCTGCGTGGAGGCGGCATCGACGCGCGGCGTACGAGTGCTCGATGTGTCTTCGGACCCGGACCACAACCGGACGGTGCTGACGCTGCTGGGCGAGGGCGGTGATCTGGTCGAGGCGATCCGCGACCTGGCGGCAGTAGCGATCGAGCACATCAATGTAGTCGAGCACTCCGGCGTGCACCCGTTTCTCGGTGCGCTGGACGTGGCACCGTTCGTGCCCCTGGAGGCGGGGCAGATGCCCGCGGCGGTCGACGCGGCGCTGCACGCCGCAGACAAGCTGGCCGCGCTCGAACTGCCGGTGTTTCTCTACGGCGAGGCCGCCTCCAATACAGGACGTGCCGCGCTCGCCGACCATCGCCGCGGCGGTCTCGCGCGGCTCACCGAACGGATGGCGACCGGCGAGTGGTCGCCGGACCGAGGGCCGGACCGGCCGCACTCGACCGGCGGCGCGGTGTGCGTCGGCGCGCGGGAGCCGCTGGTCGCCTTCAACCTGCTGCTCGACACGGACGACGTGGCCGCGGCGAAGCGGATTGCGGCGTCGCTCCGCGAGGCTGGCGGCGGCTTGCCGGGCGTGCGCGCACTCGGGTTCTTCCTGAAGAGCCGCGGGCAGGCGCAGGTCAGCGTGAACCTGACAGACTGCGACCGGACATCGCTGCTTGACGTCGTCCGGAGAGCCGACGAGCTGGCGGCCGCGGCCGGTGTGCGCGTGGTCGAAACGGAACTCGTCGGACTGGCGCCGCGCCGTGTATTGGCGGCGGGCGGTGCGGCGGCGCTTCGATTGCCCGGGTCGTTAGACAGGCAGATCCTGGAGAGCCATCTGTAGGCGACCGGGCATGCCGTCGAAGGATCCTGACGACATGGTGACCAGGACGTCGCCGGTCCGGGCCTCGGCGAGCACCTTCTCCAGGAGGGCATCGTTCGACGCGCAGGCCGTAGCCACCGCACCGAAGCGTTCGATCTCCGCGGCCACCTCTTCCGGGTCGAACCCCTTCTCGCCCAGACGTTCCCGGTGGAAGACAGGAGCCAGGAACACCCTGTCCGCCGACGCCAGAGCCGACGCCAAGTCGGCAGCGAACTGACGGCGACCCGCACTCAGGCTTCGCGGCTCGAACAGGGCGACCAGCCGGCGGCCGGGGAAGCGCTGCCGGAGCGCCGCGAGGGAGGCCGCGACCTCCGAGGCGTGATGGGCGAAGTCGTCGATCACGACCACCCCGGCCGCCTCGCCGATCACCTCGAGCCGCCGCTTGACGCCGCGGAACGTGGCGAGCGCGTCCAGGACGGCGTCCCGCTCCAGTCCGTCGGCGCGAGCAGCCGCCCACAGCGCCATCGCGTTCAGTGCGTTGTGCTCGCCCCAGACGCCGAGGTCGACCCGCTGCCGCCGACCCTCCTCCTCCAGTTCGAACGAGATCCCGCGCTCACCCCTCTCGACCGGACCGGCCAGCCGGATGTAGTGCCAGAACTTCGGCCCGCGGTCGAAGTAGGAGGCGTTGTACTCGTCGCCCTCAATCGCGAAGCGCGGACCGCCGCCGAGCGCGAATCCCGACGGCAGGCCGATCGGCGCACCGCCGATCAGATAGCCGGGATCCGCGCCGGCGCGGGAGTAGACCCAGGCCGCCATCGCGGTCGTGGTCGTCTTGCCGTGGCTGCCGGCGACGACCAGCGGGCGGCGGTCCCGGAGCACGAAGCGGTCGAGCGCTTCGGGCATCGACAGCCGGGGCAGGCCGAGTTCCTCCGTCGCGACCGCCTCCGGGTTGGTGCGCGGTACCGCGTTGCCGACGATGACCAGGTCCGGCCGCGGCGAAAGATGAGCCGGGTCATACCCGACCAGTGGTTCGATCCCCGCCTCGGCCAGCATGTCGCTGGTCGGTGGGTAGAGCGGTCCGTCGGATCCGCGGACGTCGTGGCCCAGATCGCGCAACAGGCAGGCCAGCGGCGCCATGCCGGTGCCGCCGATCGCGATCAGGTGGATGTCCAATGCGGCGGCGCTACGAGCGCGGAGGCCGGCCCCAGAGACTGGCCTCGTCCTTCATCTTCGCCGGCCCGCGCCGGCGGCGCTTGAGGGCCTCGTCCACCTCGGCCAGCCGCGCCGAGAGGGAGCGCTGCTGCAGCTCCGTCAGCTCAGCGATGCCCGCGAGGGCGAGATCGAGCAGACCGTCGAACTCCGGCCGCGTGAACACCCTGCCTTCCGCGGTGCCCTGCACCTCGATCAGGCTTCCTTCGCCGGTCGCCACCACGTTGAGGTCGACCTGGGCATCCCGATCCTCGACGTACTCGAGATCGAGCAGCAGTTCGTCCTCGCAGATGCCGACCGACACCGCGGCCACCGAGTGGACCAGCGGCCACGCCTTCAGATCGCCTTCCAGCAGCATCTTCGCCAGCGCGGCAACCGTCGCCACGTAGCCGCCGGTAATCGACGCGGTCCGGGTGCCGCCATCGGCCTGAATCACGTCACAGTCGACGGCGATCGTGACCTCCGGGAGCTTGCTCAGGTCGACCGCGGACCGGAGCGATCGGCCGATCAGCCGCTGGATCTCCGCGGTGCGACCCGACGGCCGGCCGCGTGACACTTCCCTCCGCGAACGCGTCAGCGTCGCCCGCGGCAGCATCGCGTACTCGGCGGTGAGCCAACCGCGGCCCTTGCCGACCAGGAAGGGTGGCACCCGCCGCTCGACGCTGGCCGAACAGAGCACCTTCGTCTCGCCGCACGCGATCAGCGCTGAACCTTCCGCGTACTTCATCGCGTCGAGTTCGATCGTCGCCGGCCGCAGCGCGGACGCCGATCGTCCGCCGCTACGTGCGAAGCCGCCCGACCGTCCTGTTCCAGTCACTGTCCTTCCACCTCCTGCGGTTGCCCATAGGATCCGTTCACGTCGATCAACTCCAGGGCTACGGGTTCGCCCAGGATCCGCTCCGCGAGTTTGGCAAATCGCGGACCGGCGTCGGTGGCGAAGAGTCTCACACCCGGCGACCGAGCGCCGTCGGCGCCCACGCCGCTGTCCTTGCCGAGCTCCCGTTCCACCTCCCTGCTGGTCGACTCGGCCGAGTCCACCAGGGTGACCGCCGGGCCGCAGGCGCGCTCGAGCACGCCGCGCAGCAGGGGATAGTGGGTACAGCCCAGGAGCAGGGTGTCGATCCGGTCCCGCAGCAGGGGCTCGAGGTAGCGAGCGACGACGCGTTCGGTGATCTCGTCCTCCTCCCAACCCTCCTCCACCAGCGGCACAAGCAGCGGACAGGCCTGTTGGCTGACCCGCAAACCCGGGTCGAGGCGCCGAATCGCGTGCTCGTACGCACCCGACCGGACGGTCGACTCGGTGGCGATCACGCCGACGTGCCGGTCCGCGGCGGCAACGGCCGCCGACGCGCCCGGCTCCAGCACGCCCCAGTGCGGCGTCCGCACGTCGAGATCCTCGAGCGCCATCGCCGACGCCGTGTTACAGGCGACGACCAGGGCGTCGACCCCGCGGCGCTCCAGGAAGTCCACGTTCGCCTGGGAGTAGCGCAGCACCGTCCGCCGCGACTTCGTGCCGTAGGGCAGCCGCGCCGTGTCGCCGAGGTAGACGATCGACGCCCGCGGCAACCGCCGCCGCAGCGCCGCCACCACGGTGAGGCCGCCGACTCCCGAGTCGAAGACGCCGATCAGGGGTTCGGGCGAAGACACCGATCAGACGCCGCCGGGCGGCTCCGTGTTCCGCTCCAGGTCGGCCATCAACGGTCTCGTCGTGTCGACGTGGCCGGCGAAGGTCGGGCGCTGCTCCCCGTTCCACATCAGCACCACCCGGTCGATGCCCAGGCTGTTCGCGGTCAGACTGTTCACGACGCTGTAGACGGCCAGGAGCTCCTCCGTCAGCCCCATCGCCGGCCGCTCCAGGACCAGCGCCGAGCGGCCCGCGCCGGCTCGGTCGCCCGTTCCGTCGCTGACCGCGGTCATCGTCAGGTCGACGTACGCCACGCCGTCGAGCACTTCCAGCGCCAGGAGCCGGACTCCGGCCGGCAAAGCCGGAAACACCTGGTCGATCGGCTCGGTCGGATCGCCGTCCTCGGCGTCCGGTTCGCCGGAGACCGGGGCCGGGGTCTCCGCTCGGTCCGGACCGGCGATCAGTGCTTCGATGATGACGGCGGCCGTTTCCTCCGCGCTGCCTTCGGAAGGGATCGGCCGCTCCTCGCAGCGAAGCAGACCGAGGCCCGTCGGAAAGCACAGCGTGGCCAGGAAGTCCTCCCCGGGTGCCGTGAGTTCCACTTCGCCGTCGCCGTCGCCGTTCTCGCCTGAACCGCCGCAACCTGCAAGCAACGCGATCGCCACGACCGAACAAACGCGCGACCGCGCGCGGTTCACGGCCCCGCCCCGTCGGCGGCGCTGTCGGCGCCGGCCAGGACGCCGCGGTAGAGGCGGATCGCCCGGCCGATCGCCTCGATCAACTCCCGCCGGTAGAGCCGGTCGAGCAGCGGCGCTTCTTCCTCGTCGCCGCCGAGTGAACCGAGCTCGATCAAGACGGCGGGCATCGAAGCACCCGTGAGCACCCGCAATGGCGCTCGGGAAACGCGGCGGTTCGGCTGCTCGAGCGCGTCGCTGACATGGCTCTGGATCAGCCGCGCCAGCAGCCGGCTCCTCTCGAGTTGACTGTCCTGCGCCCGCTCCCACAGCTCAAGCGCCGGGACGGCGACCTGAATCTCCTGCGCGTCTTCCGCCTCGGCGCCCAGGTCGTCGAACGGGTCCTCCTCGCCCCACTCGTCGTCCTCGACCGGCGGAACCGCCGCGGCTTCCATGTCTTCCGTGTCCTCGAGGTTCGCCGTGTTCTCCGGGTCCTCCCCGTCCTCGGCCGTCTCGAACAGGGCCGGCGGCGGATCGAGGACGTAGGTCTGAAAACCGTCCCCGGCGGCCCACGGAGAATCCGGACTCACATGCAGGGACAGGAAGAGATCGGCCCGGCGCTGGTTGGCTACCGCGGTTCGGTTCTCGAGCGCCACATCCGCGTCGTCGGTCCGGGTCAGCACCACCCGCGCGCCCAGGCTGTCCGCCAGGTGTGACCTCAACTCACGCGCGATTTCGAGAACCAGAGCCTTCTCCGTCACGCCGTCGGCCGACGAAACGCCTGTGTCGGCGCCGCCGTGGCCCGGGTCGAGGACGATCCGGAACTCACCGGTTTCCTCTGCGCGCCGGGACAGGGCCCGGGGTGTGCGCCGCAACCGGTCCCGGGTGATGTCCATGACGAGCTGAACACGGGGCGGGCGGCCGAGGATGTACGGCTCGGACGCCTCTGCCCTCGGCGCCAGACCGATGTCGATCGAGCGTTCGCGGACTTCCAGCCAGCGCACGAGAGGATCGTTGAGCCGGACGCGAGGCCGCGGCTCCATGACGCCGCTCAGGAGTCGGAGCCGTACGCCTCCGCGGTAGTCGTCGACCCGGTAGCGGGGCCGGCCAGAGAAGGTCACGACCAGCGTCGTCGCGCCGAGATCGTGAACGCGGTCCACGTCGACCGCGAGCCGGCGTTCACCGATCCTGTCGACTTCCAACAGGCCGCGTCGACGGTCGAAGTCGAACCGGTATCCCTGCTCCTCCGGATACGCGCGCACCAGCGCGTCGACCGGGACGTACAGATGGCGTGGCGGCAGTTCGATCGGCGACAGTTCGAGCTCCGGCTCCTCCGCGCCGACGCTCTCGGAGTCCGCGTCGCCGTCGTCTTCCTCGTCGTCCTTCGGACGCAGATGCTCGGGAAGCTCCGGTTCCGGTTCGAGCCACGGCCTGATCGACAGGGTGTGCATCTCGCCGTCCACCAGGACGACCCGGCCCAGCGGGCCGAGCACCACCTCGCGACCGGCGACCCGCAGCGTGTGTGCCTCGCCCAGGGGACCGATCTCCAGTTCACCCCCCAACACCTCCACGACCGGCCCCAGGGCCACGAGTGGACCGAACGATGACCGAGCCCAGGGCAACGGCTCCCGCTGCCGGCCCATCACGATCAGGCCCTCCTCATGGGAGAGAATCTGCGTCTCCGGCTCGTCCTCGGCCTGCGACCATGCCGGCGAAAGCGGCGCGAGCGTCAGCGTGGCTGCCAGCAGCCCGCAGGCGCACGAAGAGATGCCGCGTCGAAGAGGCACTACGGCAACCTAACACCATGGCTGGAAGGTGAGATTCCGAGCTCGCCGGACCGAGCCATCGGCACGGCGCTGTGCTAAATTGCGCGGCCTTGCGCACGCGTGGCCCGTTCGTCTAGGGGTCTAGGACGCTGGCCTCTCACGCCAGTAACACGGGTTCGAATCCCGTACGGGCTACCACGCGCGCCCCGCGGGGCGCGCGGGCAGCCCGTACGGGATTCGGCGGCTCATTGGCGCAAAGCGCCAATGAGGCGAACGAATCAGCCCTTCAACTAACGACGCGTCCCAGGCGCGCGCTGACAGCCCGTACGGGATTCGGCGGCTCATCGGCGCACAGCGCCGATGAGGCGAACGAATCCCCCTCAACTAACGACGCGCCCCGGCGCGCGCTGAAAGCCCGTATGGTCTACGGCACCTCAGTAGAAGCACTGTTGACGGCAACGTGCGTGTCGGGATTCAGGTCCTGATTGGGGTCGACGAGATGACCACCCGGGAAGCTGACGGAGACCACCGGGGCAGACGTGTCGAGACACAGGAGGTGGTTGTTGTCATTGTCCCCCAGATCCGCGAGCGCCGCCGGAGCGATCTCGTCACTCGAGCCGTCCGGGCGCTTCACGGTCACGCGATAGAGGGCGCGCTCGGCGTCGCCGGCGTCGTCGCCATTCGGCAGTCGTACGCCTCCGGCCCAGGTCACCCGGACCACCTGTTGGACGCCTTCCGGACACGCCGACCCCCGGCTCTCCGTTGACCATCGGTCCTCGGGTACCACCTCCGCGAACACGAGAGAGGGCCCGCCATCGAGCGGCGTGACACCCGTCTCTGTTCCGCGGAAGTTCACCGGATCACCCGTTACCCCATCCGAGAACAGGTCGTCGACAACGAGCACTCTCACCGGTGGGTCGTCGGCCGCGTCGCCGAATTCACCGATGAGGAGCACGGTCCTGAGTTCGCCTGGATCGTTGGCCGGCCGGAGGGTCGAGCAGATGGGAGTGCGTTCGGACCCGGACCGCGTGACGATCCGGAAGTCCCCGGGCTGCAAGGTCTCCGCGTCCACGGTATGGGACAGCACGATCGGCATGCCGTCCTGCCCGGA
>WTGL01000088.1:6152-10833 GCA_011523565.1 Acidobacteriota bacterium | reverse complement strand
CTTCTCGGGCGGCGAGAAGAAGCGGAACGAGATCCTCCAGATGGCGGTGCTCGAGCCGCGGCTCGCCGTGCTCGACGAGACGGACTCCGGGCTCGACATCGACGCGCTGAAGACGGTGGCGGCCGGGGTCAACGCGCTAAGGAGCGAAGACCGGGCGTTCGTCGTGATCACCCACTACCAGCGGCTGCTCAACTACATCGTGCCCGACCACGTCCACGTACTCCTGGATGGACGGATCGTGCGTTCCGGCGGCAGCGAGCTGGCGCTCGAACTCGAGGAGAAGGGATACGCCGGCCTGACCAACGGTTCGTCCGGAGGCTGAGCCGTTGACCGTCTCCAGGGGTCCGTCCACCGCGCCGTACCTTGATCTCTACGCCCGCCGCGGCGGCGAGGCGGAGGTCCTCCTCGCGCGGCGCCAGGAGGCGATCGAACGGTTCGAGGCCGCCGGTTTCCCGACGGCCCGGGACGAGGAGTGGCGGCAGACGAACCTCGGCTCCCTGCTGCGCGCGGCGCCGGTCGCCGCTTCGCCGCGGGCGCTCGGAGGTGGCGAGGCCGCGCCCTTCCTGTACCCGGACTGTCCCCGGATGGTGTTCGTCAACGGTCGCTACGCGCCGGAGGCCTCCTCGCCGCCAAAGCAGGTCAAGGCAATGGCTCTGGCGGACCTGGGCGCCGGCGGCGCCCCGGAGGCTGTCGTGGAGCATCTCGGCGCCTACGTCTCTGGCAGCGCCTCGTGCAGCGCCGACGCGGGCGTGCACCCGTTCGCGGCCCTGAACACCGGCCTGTTCGAGGACGGTGCGGCGATCGTGATTCCGGATGGGGCGGTCGTCGAGCAGCCCTTGCAGGTGCTTTGGCTCAGCGCGCCGGCGTCCGGCACTCAGGCAGCCGGCGGCAAGGCGCCCGCCGCGGTCGAGGTCAGCTTCCCGCGCCTTCTGGTCGTGGCCGGCGAGAACAGCCAGGCTTCGGTGATCGAGACGTTCGCCGCCGCCGGCCCGGGCGCCGGCGGCTACTTCGTCTGCCCGGCGGCCGAGTTCGTCTGCGGCGCGGGCTCTGTGCTCCACCACACCCGCCTTCAAGCCGACGCGACGGACGCCTTCCACCTCGGCTTTCAGCACGCGCACCTCGAACGCTCGTCCTCCTTCGATTCCTCGTCCCTGGTCTTCGGAGGCGGCCTGGTGCGCAACGACACGACCGGCTCGCTCGACGGCGAGGGCGCGGACTGCACGCTCGACGGCCTCTACGTCGTCGCCGGCGCCCAGTTCGTGGACAACCACATGCGGGTCGAGCACCGGCAGCCGCACACCACGAGCCACCAGCTCTACAAGGGCGTCCTGGACGACCGGGCGCGCTCCGTGTTCAACGGCCGCATCTACGTGCACCAGGCCGCGCAGAAGACGGACGCCAAGCAGACGAACCGCAACCTGCTCCTGTCGAACTCGAGATCTTCGCCGACGACGTGCGCTGCACGCACGGTTCGACGATCGGCCGCCTGGATGAGGACGCGCTCTTCTACCTGCGGGCGCGCGGCATCGGCCGCGAGCAGGCCCACGGAATGCTCGTCTACGCGTTCGCCAGGGAACTGGTCGAGAAGGCCACCTACGAGCCGCTCCGGCAGGACCTGGAGGGGCGGCTGCTGGCGAGCCTGAACGGCGGCGGCGACGGGTAGGCCGATGACGGCTCCGGCGTCCCTGGCAGAGCGGGAGCGGCTTGCCGCGGCCGGAGCGCTCGACGTCGAACGCCTCCGCGCCTCGTTCCCGATCCTCGACCAGGAGGTTCACGGCCATTCGCTGGTCTACCTCGACAACGCGGCCAGCTCCCAGCGGCCGGAGGCCGTGATCGAGGCGGTCAGCGACTGCTACCGCACCTACTACGCGAACGCCCACCGCGGCGTGCATGCGCTGTCGGAGCGTTCGACCGACGAGTACGAGGCGGCCCGCGGCAAGGTGGCGCGTTTCGTCGGCGCCGGGAAGGACTCCGAGATCGTCTTCACGCGCGGCACCACGGAGAGCCTGAATCTGGTCGCCCAGAGCTACGCGCGGCCGAGGCTTCTTCCCGGCGACGAGGTGCTGCTGACCGAGATGGAGCACCACTCGAACATCGTCCCCTGGCAGCTCGTCTGCGAGCAGACCGGCGCCCGCGTGCGGGCGGCTCCCATCACGGACGGCGGCGACCTCGACCTGGCCGCGATGGCCGGACTGATCGGCGAGCGCACCAGGGTGGTCGCGGTGGCTCACGTCTCGAACGCACTCGGCACCGTGAACGACGTGGCAGCGGTCGCCCGTCTGGTCCGCGACCGCTCCGACGCCGCCGTGGTCGTCGACGGGGCGCAGGCGGTGCCCCACATGCAGGTCGACGTCTCCGCGCTCGGCTGCGACTTCTACGCCTTCTCCGGCCACAAGATGTACGGTCCGGGCGGGATCGGCGCGCTGTGGGGCCGGGGCGAGCTGCTGGCTTCGATGCCTCCCTACCACGGCGGCGGCGCGATGATCACCCGGGTGACCTTCGAGCGCACCGAGTACACCGTTCCGCCTCACCGGTTCGAGGCGGGCACGCCGAGCATCGCACCGGCGATCGGGCTCGGCGTGGCGGTCGAGTTCCTCGAGTCGCTCGGCCTGGAGCGGATCGAGCGCCACGAGCAGGCACTGCTGTCCCACAGTTTGGAACAGTTGAACGATCTGCCCTGGGTGCAAGTGCTCGGGCAGCCGCCAGGCGGCGAGTCGCCGCGCGCCGCCGTCCTCTCACTCGTCATCGACGGCGCCCATCCCCACGACGCGGCGACCATCCTGGACGAGCAGGGCATCGCGATCCGGGCCGGCCACCACTGCGCGCAGCCCTTGATGGAGCGGCTCGGCGTTCCGGCCACGGTGCGGGCCTCGTTCGGCATGTACAACACCCACGAGGAAGTCGATCGGCTGATCTCGGGCCTGCACGAAGTGCGCCGGATCTTCGGCTGAGGGGCATAGGCTCGGGCCAGGACGATGTCCGATCTCCGCGATCTCTACCAGCAGGTCATCCTCGACCACTACCGGGCGCCCCGGAACTTCGGCGCGCTGGAACCGGTGTCGAGCTGCGCCGAGGGCTACAACCCTCTCTGCGGCGACCAGGTCAAGGTCTACCTGCGCACGGACGGCGACCTTGTCGACGGCCTGACTTTCGAGGGTGTCGGATGCGCGATCTCGACCGCCTCGGCGTCACTGATGACCGACGCCGTCCGCGGCCTCGAACGGCCGCAGGCGGAGGCGCTGATCGCCTCCTTTCTGGCCCTGATGACCGGCGACGGCGACGGAGAGGCCGGCGTCGACCTCGGCAAGCTGCAGGTCTTAAGCGGCGTCAAGGACTACCCGGTGCGGATCAAGTGCGCGACCCTGGCGTGGCATGCTCTCCGCGCGGCCCTCGAAGGCGGCGACACGGAGGCCGTGTCCACCGAGTAGGCTGTAGCGTCGACGGGAGGAGATGAGAATGGACGACACCGCCGCGACCGGAGTCCCGGTGGACATGCCGGCCCTCGAGGCCCGGATCGTCGAGGCGCTGAAGACGGTCTACGACCCGGAGATCCCGGTCGACATCTACGAGCTCGGCCTGATCTACGACGTGCGGATCGATCAGGAAGCGCACGTCAAGCTGCAGATGACCCTGACCTCGCCGCACTGCCCGGTCGCCGAGTCGCTGCCCGGCGACGTGGAGCGAACCGTGCGCGATGTCGAGGGCGTCGAAGGCGCCGAGGTCGAGGTGGTCTGGGATCCGACGTGGAATCCGGCGATGATGAGCGAGGCCGCGAAACTGGAATTGGGGTTCTTCTGATGCGACGATTTCTCAACGTGACCGCACTGCTGACCGCAGTCCTCATCCTCGGGGCACCCCTGGCCTTTGCCGAAGAGAAGGACCACGGCTTGCGCAACGCCAAGCACCCGGAACCGGGCGTCCTCTTCGGCGGTCAGCCGACCGAGGATCAGCTCAAGGCGATGGCCGCCGACGGCCTGTCCTTCGTCCTCGATCTGCGAACGGAGGGCGAGAACCGGGGCTTCGACGAGCCCGCGGCTCTTCAGAGCCTGGACGTGCCCTACCTGAACCTGCCAGTCGACGGCGAACGGCTGGCGCTGCCCGAGACCTTCGAGCGCTTCATCGCGGCGATGGAGAAAGCGGACGGCCCGGTGCTCGTTCACTGCGCCTCGGGCAACCGGGTCGGCGCCATGTACTACGCCTACCTGGTCGCCGCGAAGGGCGTGGACCGGGAAGAGGCCCGGAAGCGGGCACGGGAGAACGGCCTGGGCAATCGCGCGCTCGAGGGCGCGGTCGACCGCTACCTCGATTCGAGACCCTGAGCATCCTCGGCTTCTGACAAGCCGTAGTCACCCAAGGGATGCTCTGGAACCGGTTACGGCGCGCCCAGGAAGAAGAGATGGCTGACAGGCGAACGACGGCTCTTCCGGGGCTTGGGGCCTCGCTGCGCAGGAACCTGCCGTTCTTCGCGATCGAGCTGGTGGTCGTCTTCGTTGGCGTCTACCTGGCCTTTCTGCTGGGCAACCGCCAGGCGACCGAGCGCGAACGGGACGTCGCGCTGAAGTATCGCGAAGTCCTGATCTGCGACTTCGAGATCCTCGTCTCATTCCTGCACGACCAACTGGAGGAGCTGCGGCCGCACATCCAGGTCGTCCGGGAGATCGATGAAGGCCTTCAGCCGGAC
>WTGL01000088.1:0-6142 GCA_011523565.1 Acidobacteriota bacterium | reverse complement strand
GCGCGGGGAAGCCCTGTTCAGCCTGCACATCGAAACGATGGGTTTCGATCTGGAGGACATCGTGGAATTCGATGCCGACGACCCTGGCACCCCCGATGCACTGAAGGATGCCGTGACTCGCGCGATGGAGCTCGCCCGGTTCGACCTGGAGAACCCGTGCTCTCGTGGCTTTGCCAGCTTGCAGGAGCCCTAAGCAGCGACGTGTATGCTTGGCGCCGTTTGACCGGCCCCTCGCCACGCCTTCGTCCGCCGCGCCCACGATCCACAGGAACCACGCGTCGATGAGTCAGGTGGAGGCCGCCGGAACGCCCGAGGCCGGCGGGCCGCCGCAACGTCAGCCGCTGGACGTGGCGACGGACACGCTGCGCTTCCTGGCCGTCGACATGGTCGAGCGCGCGAACAGCGGCCATCCGGGCGCGCCGATGGGCCAGGCGGCGATGGCGGCCCTGCTGTGGACGAAGTACCTGCGCTTTGCTCCCAGGGATCCCGGGTGGCCGAACCGGGATCGCTTCGTGCTCTCCTGCGGCCACGCCTCGGCGCTGATCTACGGTCTGCTGCACCTGGCCGGTTACGACCTGAGCCTGGACGAGATCCGGAACTTCCGGCAGTACGGCTCGCTCACACCGGGCCACCCGGAACACGGCCTGACGCCCGGCGTCGAGGTGACGACGGGTCCGCTGGGGCAGGGCATCTCGGCCGCCGTCGGCATGGCGATCGCGGAGCAGTTGCTGGCGGCGCGCTTCAACCGTCCCGGTCACGTCCTGTTCAATCACCGCACCTGGGTGCTGGCCTCCGACGGCGACCTGATGGAAGGCGTCGCCTCCGAGGCCTGCTCGATGGCCGGCCACCTCGGTCTCGGCAAGCTGAACGTCCTCTACGACGCGAACCGGATCACGATCGACGGCCCGACCGACCTGAGCTTCAGCGAGGACGTGCTCGCGCGCTACCAGGCGTATGGCTGGCACACGTTGTCTGTTACGGACGGCAACGACATCGAAGCTCTCGATGCCGCGTTCGAGGCGGCGCTCGCGGAAACCGATCGCCCGAGCCTGATCCAGGTGTGCACCCACATCGGCTACGGCAGCCCGAACAAGCAGGACAGCGCCGCCTCACACGGCGCGCCACTCGGCGCTGACGAAGTCGTGGCGACCAAGGAGGCCCTGGGCTGGCCGCTCGAGCCCGAGTTCCTGGTGCCCGACCCGGCCCGCGCGGCGTTCGCACCGGCCGCGGACTTCGGGTCCGAAGCGGCGGCTGAGTGGCAGGAGCTTCTCGGGTCCTACCGCCACGAGTACCCGGAGGCGGCGGCCGAGCTGGACCGCCGCCTGGCCGTCGGCCTGCCGGACGGCTGGCGCGATGCCCTCCCGCGTTTCGATCCCGATGCCGGCCCGATCGCCACGCGTTCCGCCTCCGGGGTGACGCTCAACGCGCTCAAGGACCTGGTGCCGGAACTCGCCGGCGGCTCGGCCGATCTGACCGGGTCGAACAACACGCTGCTCGAAGGCGAGGGCGACTACGCCGCCGGTTCGCCGACGCGCCACTTCCGCTTCGGCGTGCGCGAGCACGCGATGGCCGCGGCGATGAACGGCCTGGCGCTCTCCGGCCTGTTCCGGCCGTACGGCGGCACCTTTCTCTGTTTCCTCGACTACCTCAAGCCGAGCCTGCGGCTGGCCGCGTTGATGGAGCTGCGCGCGATCTACGTCTTCACCCACGACTCCGTGTTCCTGGGCGAGGACGGGCCGACCCACCAGCCGATCGAGCACCTGGCCCACCTGCGCGCCGTGCCGGGGGTCGTCGTCGTCCGCCCGGCCGACGCGAACGAGACCGCCGCCGCCTGGGCTCTGGCCCTGGAGACGCCGGGTCCCTGCGCCCTCGTCCTCACGCGCCAGAAGCTGCCGGTGCTCGAAGCGACCGCCGAGCGCGCGCTCGACGGCGTCGCACGGGGCGCTTACGTCCTGGCGGACGGCGGCGCCGAACCCGACCTGATCCTGATCGCCACCGGTTCCGAGGTCGCGCCCACGTTCGACGCGGCGGCGCAACTGGTAGCCGAAGGCCACGCCGTCCGCGTCGTCAGCATGCCCTCCTGGGAGGCCTTCGCCGCCCAGTCACAGGAGTACAGGGACGAGGTGCTGCCGCCGGGCGTCCGCCGCCGGCTCGCCGTCGAAGCCGCCGCGACCCTGGGCTGGGAGCGCTGGGCCGGCGCCGACGGCGACGTCCTCGGCCTCGACCGCTTCGGCGCCTCGGCGCCCTATGGGGATCTGGTGGAGAACCTGGGGATCAACGCGGCGGCTATAGCGGAACGGGCTCGGCGACTGCTCTAGCAAGGTCGCCGGCCCTTGGCCGGCTCCCCTGTACCATGAACCCGAAGATGATCCGCTCGTTCGTCGCGTCCGCTCTCGCCGTCGCGCTGCTTCCGGCGCCGACATCGGCTCAGACCGACACATCGTCACCGCTCGTCGCCGCCCTCGACACCGACCGCGACGGCACCCTGGTGTCATCCGAACTCCCCTCCCAGGCCCGGCGCGTCCTCCTCTGGGCGCTCGACGCCGACGACGACGGCATCCTCTCAGCCGAGGAACTCGACACGATCGGCCGTGGCGGCGCCGGCCGTGGCCGCAAGACCCGGCGGGGTCCCGACAACTGGGACTTCGCCGACGAGACGGCGAACGGAATCCGCATCGTCCGTAACCTCGAGTACGCCACCGGCGCCGAGTACGCCGGTGGCCGCGGCAAGCTGGACCTCTACATCCCGGCCGGCGACGGCTCGCACCCCGTGATCGTCTTCTTCCACGGCGGCGGGCTCTACAACGGCGACAAGGCGACGCTCGTCCAGCTCGGTCCGCGATTCGCGTCGCTCGGCTATCTCGTCGCGGCGCCGAACTACCGCCTGTCCCCCGAGTACGCCTACCCCGCCTACATCGAGGACGCCGCGCTCGCCTTCCGTTGGGTGTGGGACCACATCGGGGACCACCGCGGCGATCCGAAACGCATCGCCGTCTCCGGCGGTTCGGCCGGCGGCCACCTCGCGGCGCTGCTCTCGGTCGACGAGCGCTATCTTCGGGCCCACGATCTGGATCTCGGCAACATCCGCGCCTCCCTACCGATCACCGGCCTGATGAACGCCGAGCGCGCCGGCCGCGAACGGCACCTGCTGACCTGGCAGGGCGACCCGGAACTCGTCCGTGAAGCCTCGCCGATCCGCTACGTAGAGCCCGACCTGCCGCCGATGCTGATCACCGTCGCCGACGGCGACACCGAGATTCGCCGCACGCAGAACGTCGAGATGTTCGAGGCGATGGAGGCGGCAGGCGCCGAAGTCGAGTTCGAGTGGCTTGTCGACCGTACCCACAACTCGATCCTTCCGAACATGATCAAGGAAGGTGACCGGACCGTCGAAGTGTTGCTCGGCTTCCTGCGCCGCCACGGCATGGCGCCGTGACCTTCAGGAGCTTGATCGGCGTGCGAGTGGTTGAATCTGCCGCATTTTTCCCCGGGCGCAATAGATTTCTGCCGGGAACGGCTACTCCGGCAGGCTGAACGCGATGTACTCGCCCCCTGAAGGCCCGCCCGTCCGGCCGCCGCCGGCGGCGATCACGACGTACTGCCTGCCGCCCACGCTGTAGACGGCCGGCGTCGAGTAGCCCGCTGCCGACAGCTTCGTCTCCCAGAGGATCTCGCCGTTCCTCGTGTCGTAGGCGCGGAACATCTCGTCGGGCGTCGCGGCGATGAAGACGAGACCGGACGCGGTCACCACCGGCCCGCCGTAGTTCACCGCGCCGAAGCCGAGGCCGGGGTGCGAGGGGTAGTCCCCGAACGGCACCTTCCAGGCGATCTCGCCGGTGTCCAGGTCGATCGAGTTCAGCGTCCCCCAGGGCGGCGAGTTGCCGGGCAGGTTCTCGTGGTCGCGAAGGTAGACGTAGCCGCCGAGGGCGTAGGCAACCTCGCCCCTGGGCTCGTCCTCCTCGGGCTCCGGCGACAGGATGTAGGCCTCGATGGCGCCCAGTTCGATCCGGTTGAGGTGGGCGAAACCCTCCATCCGGCCGCTGCCCTCGCGGATGATGCGGCGCATCTCGTCCCGGGAAAGGCGGTCGCCGACGCCGAGCAGGGGGCCGCCCATGTCGGTGCCCTCGAGCTTCAGCCCATGGCAACGTCCGCAGTGGAGGGCATAGGTGCCGTAGCGGCTGAAGCCGACCGGCACTTCGGTGAGATTCAGGATGCCGGCAACGTCGTTCGCGTTGACGATCAGGTGGCGCGTGTTCGGATCGAACGCCGAGCCGCCCCACTCGCCGCCGCCGTCGTACCACGGCATGAAGAGGACCGTGCCGACCTTCGGCGGCGCCCAGGGCCGCAGGTCCCAGTCCTTGATCCGCTCCTCGACGAACGCGCGCGCTTCCGGGGTGCGGTTCGTGATCTCGAAGTCCTGGCGGCTGATGACGACGTCGGACCTGGGCTGCGTCGGCGCGGTCACCTCGCCCGGCAGGGTGCTTGGAATCGGCGTCTCGATCTCGTGGATCTTGTACATCGACTCGCCGGTCTCGCGGTCGAACACGTAGAGCTGTCCCGTCTTCGTCGTGATCGCCACCGCGTCGATCGTGCGGCCGTCGCGCTCTAGCTGGACCAGGGTCGGCGGCGAGGGGTTGTCCTTGTCCCACAGGTCGTGGCGGACGACCTGGAAGTGCCATTTGAGTTCGCCGGTTCGCGCGTCCACGGCGACCAGGGCGTCAGAGAACAGGTTGTCGCCGAGACGGTTCGCGCCGTAGAAGTCGGGGGTCGCCGAACCGGTCGGAGCGAACAGAATCCCGCGCTCTTCGTCCAGCGCCATACCGGTCCAGACGTTTGCTCCGCCGGCCCGTTCGAGCGATCCCTCCGCCCAGGTCTCGGAACCGAAGTCGCCCGGCGCCGGAATCGTGTCGAACTGCCAGACGAGGCTGCCGTCCACGGCGCTGAACGCCCGAATCGACCCGGGGAAGGCGTTCGCGTCCTCGTTGGTCGAGAACCCGAAGATCAGGGTGTCCTCGAAGACGACGCCTGGCACGGTGATGTAGATGACGCCGGCCCGGTCGACGTCCGGCGTCAGGTCGATGCCGCCGCCGTCGCCGAAGCTCTCGACCGGCGTGCCGTCGTCCGCGTGGAGGGCGATCAGGTCCTTGCCGTGGGTGAAGAAGATGCGCCTGTCCTCTCCCTTTTCCCACCACATGAGTCCCCGCTGCGCGCTGCCGGGGAGACCCAGGTCGGAGCGCCAGATCTCCTCGCCCGTGGCCGCGTTCAGGGCGAACGCGTCGAGCTGGGGCGACAGCGCGTAGAGCACGCCGCCGATGACCAGCGGGCTCGTGTACATCGTCGCGCCCGCCCCCCGCGGCTCGCCCGAGTCGTACACCCAGGCGACTTCGAGTTCGCTCACGTTGTCCCGGTCGATCTCGGTCAGCGGGCTGTAGTGCCGGCGGCCCGAGTCGCCGAGGTAGACGGGCCAGTCCTGGTCGGCAGGACCGCAGGCGGCGAGCAGAAACGCCACCAGGAGGGGCGCGGCGAGGTGCCGCACCGGTCGAGCGGATCGCATGGCGGGCAATCGTACTTGCTGGCCGGAGACTGGTTCCTCGTGGGCGCCGCGTGTATCCTGAGCGCTACAGATCCAAACGCGGTTCGAAAGGGGAACGATCCGATGAAGAGGCTCACTCCCGTCTTCTCCCTTCTCCTGCTGGCGGTAGCGGCCGCTGGCGCGGAGGATCAACCGAACATCGTCCTCCTCTTCGCCGACGACCTCGGCTACGGTGCGATTTCCGCCTACGGCGGCGCCGGCATCCCGACGCCGAACATCGATTCGCTGGGCGAGGACGGGGTGCGCTTCGTCTCCGGTTACATGACCGCGCCGGTCTGCAACCCGTCGCGCAACGGCCTGATCACGGGCCGCTACCAGCAGCGCTGGGGCAAGGAGCTGAACTCGCAGACCGTGCCGCCGATCGGCGCGGCCCGTGGAACGCTCGGCATCCACCACCGCACGATCGCCGACGCGCTCAAGACCGCCGGCTACACGAACGCGGCGATCGGCAAGTGGCAGCTCGGGATGCGGCGGCTCCTGCATCCCCTCGACCGCGGCTTCGACTACTTCTACGGCATGCCGTCCGGCATGAACTACGTCGACCCGAGC
>WTGL01000286.1:10305-10910 GCA_011523565.1 Acidobacteriota bacterium | reverse complement strand
CGAGCACTTCCGGCGCCTCGAGAGCGCCTACTTCCTCGCTCACCCGGTGGAGGAAGTGGCCCGCCATGTCGAGCTGATTCACGAACTCGACAGCGAGCGATTGTGCCGGGTCGACGTGCGGCACGTCGGCTCGACTCGCCGCGTGACGGTGGTCGCCAACGACTACCAGGGAGAGTTCGCGAAGATCTGTGGCCTGCTTGCGGCCTACGGTCAGTCGATCCTGAGCGGCAGCTCCTACACCTACCAGGACACCGGCGACATGGAGTTCTACCGGCGACCCGGGAGGGCGGAGCGGCGTCCTTCGCCGCGGACGCGCGGCCGGCGAGGCCGCCAGCGTCGTCGCAAGGACCAGAGGTCGCGGCCATCGGCGCATGGGCCAACGCGCATCGTGTACTCCGCCGAGGTCCAACCGGCGCCGGCCCACGCTTCCCGCGTCTTCTCGTGGACGGACTTCGAGCGGGACCTGAACCGGCTTCTGGGCATGTTGGCCGAGGGTGACGCGCAGCGCGCCAACGAGGAACTGACCCTGCGGGTGATGGGGGCCGCCCGCGTGACCGATCCGGACGTCGATGCGGAACAGGTCATGCCTCCCATATCGATCTCGG
>WTGL01000286.1:6677-10295 GCA_011523565.1 Acidobacteriota bacterium | reverse complement strand
GCAACTGGCCCTGCGGCAGTTCGGGGCGCTGATCGACGCGGCCTGCAAGCAGGTTGCCGATCCGACGCAGGCCCTCGCGTCGTCGCTCGACGAACTGGCGCGCGTACTGGGGGCCGGCACGTATCTGTGGGAGGAGTTTCTGCGCCGGCAGCACGAGAACCTGATGCCGTTGCTCGAAGGCATCGCTGACCTCGACCTGGGTGCCGGACGGAAGGACCTCGAGCGACGCCTCGAAGCCGCGCTGGAAGCACAGGAGGCGCCGGACGAGGCCCTCAACCGATTCAAGGACGATGAGATCGGGCGTATCGACATGCGGCACCTGACGCGACGCATCGAGCGCTTCAGCGATTTCGGCGAAGAACTCTCGACGCTCTCGGATGTCGTACTCGCGCGGGCGGCGACCGAAGCCGTCGGCGAGACGGCCGGCGACGGGGCGGAGCCTGGAGTCTGGTGCCTGTGCGCGCTCGGCAAGTGGGGCGGACGCGATCTGGGGTACGCGTCGGACATCGAGTTGATGTTCGTCTGGGACGCCGAACGGTCCCGGCGGGCCCAGGCGGGTGAGTTCTACGAGCGGGCGGCGCAGCGGCTGGCGCGCCTGATCCGCGCCAAGCGCGACGGAATCTTCGAACTCGACTGGCGGCTGCGGCCGGGCGGTGCGTCGTCGCCGCTTGCCGCCTCGTTTCAGCGCTTTGTCTCGTACTACAGCGTCGACGGGGAGGCGGATCCGTACGAACGTCAGGCGCTGGTGCGGTTACGCACCGTGGCCGGCGACCCGGATCTGGCCGCTCGCGTCGAGGCGCACCGCCAGGAGTTCGTCTTCGATCCGCGTCGTCACGATGTCGCGCGGATCCGGCATCTCAGGAACCGTCAGCGGTCGGAACTCACAGCCCGCGGCACGACGAACGCGAAGTTCAGCGCCGGCGGCCTTCTGGACGCCGAGTACGTCGTCCAGGTGCGGCAGATAGCGGCCGGCGCCGGCGACCCGGAAGTGCGCCAGACGAACACCCTCGACGCGGTCCACGCGCTCCACGAGCGCGGCCACCTGTCGGCCGACGAGTTCGAACAGGTGGAGCAGGGTTACCGGCTGTTGCGGGCCGTGATCAACTGCCTGCGGATCGTCCGCGGGCACAGCAAGGACCTCGTGATTCCCCCGGCGGATACGAGGGAGTTCCGCTTCCTTGCGCGCCGGCTGCACAGCCTTGGCCAACTGCCGGACGAGGATGGCGCCTGGGACCGGATCGCGGAGCGGATGGCGGCCCTTCAGCGCCTCTTCGACGACCAGGTCAACTGAGCGGCCGCGCGCTCCGCGGCGACCCGAACGAGAACGCGCGCCGGAAACCTCGAGGTTCCCGGCGCGCGCGTCCCGTGCGATGCGGTGGGGTCAACCGATCGCGACGTTTCCCGTCTCGCCGGTCCGGATGCGGATCGTCTCTTCGAGCGGCAGGATGAAGATCTTCCCGTCGCCGACCCGGCCGGTCTGAGCGCCCTGCGTGATCGCGTCGATCACGATGTCGACGTAGTCGTCGTTCACCGCGATTTCGATTTTCAGCTTGCGCAGCAGGGCGCCCGCCTCCTTGTGACCGCGGTAGACCTCGGAGACCCCCCGCTGGCGGCCACGTCCCATCACGTTGGAGACCGTCAGCAGATGAATCTCCTTCTGTTCCAGGAGGTCGAGAACCTCCTGCATCCGATCGGGCTGAACGATTGCCACGATGTACTTCATGTCACTCCTCCTTCTGCCCTAGTCGACCAGGGTGTAGGCGTTTTCGCGGTGGTCGGTGAGGTCGAGACCGATCCGCTCTTCGTCGTCGCTGACGCGCAGGCCGACGATCAGGTCGACGATCTTGAGCAGGATGAAGGACACGACCGCCGCCCAGACGATGGTGTAGGCGACCGCCTTGAGCTGAATCGCGACCTGTCCGGCGTTGCCGTAGAAGAGGCCGTTCGTGTCGTTGCCGGGCACCACGTCCGTGGCCCAGAGGCCGGCCGCGACGGCTCCCCACATGCCGGCGACGCCGTGGACGCCGAAGACGTCCAGCGAGTCGTCGTAGCCGAGCTTCGACTTCAGCCAGGTGACCGCAAGGTAGGCGAAGACGGAAGCGCCGGCACCGACGCCGAGCGCGCCGATCGCGCTGACCGAGCCGCAGGCCGGCGTAATCGCGACGAGCCCGGCGACAGCGCCCGTGATGACCCCCAGAAGCGTGGGCTTCGACTCCTTGAACCAGTCGATCAGGCCCCAGGTGGCTGCCGCCGTCGCGGTAGCGACCTGGGTGACGACGAAGGCGTTGGAGGCCGAACCGTTGGCTGCCACGGCGCTGCCGGCGTTGAAGCCGAACCATCCAAACCAGAGGAGGCCCGTGCCGAGCACCGCGAAGGGGAGGTTGTGCGGCGGAGATGCATGTTCGGGATAGTCACGCCGCCGGCCGAGCACGATCGCCGCCACCAGGGCCGAAACGCCAGCGTTGATGTGAACGACCGTACCGCCCGCGAAATCGAGCGCACCGTCTCCGCCGAGTCCGAAGAAGCCCTCCGAACCGCCCCAGACCCAGTGACAGATCGGAGCGTAAACAACCAGCAGCCAGGCGCCCATGAATAGGCAGATGGCGCTGAACTTCATCCGCTCGGCGAAGGCTCCGACCATCAGGGCGGGCGTGATGATGGCGAACATGGCCTGGAAGATCATGAAGAGCGGTCCGGGAATGCCCGTCCCGTCCCAGGCGTCGTGGCTCAGGCCGGCGAGCAGGAAGTAGTCGCCGCCGCCGATCACGCCGCCGAGGGCGTCCGAGCCGAAGGCGAGGCTGAAGCCGACGACGACCCAGAGCACCGTCATGAGTCCCATGCAGAGGAAGCACTGCATGAGGATCGAGAGGATGTTCTTGCGACGGACCAGCCCGCCGTAGAAGAAGGCCAGTCCCGGCGTCATCAGCAACACCAGGGCGCTGGCGGTCAGCATCCATGCCGTGTCGCCGCTATCGACTCCTTCCTGCGCCGCCGCCGGGGCGGCGCCGAAGAGCGCAAGCAGCAACGTGAGTCCCAGGGCCGAACCCAGACCCAGGGTCCGGCCACGCGTTCTGAAGCTCATACGAGTCCCTCCAAGTCGTTGATCCGCCCGGCTGGTCGTCTCGCGCGTGCTTCCTCCCGGCGGCACGGGTGAGGTCAGGTCCCTGAACTGACGCCCTGGCGTGCCCCTTCGCCGTATCGAGAATCGTGCCAATCGTGCGGGGGCCGCGGGCCTGGAGGAGCCGGAGCGGATACGAGGTCGCGGCGCGGGCCGGAAACCGGTGCGGTTATGCGACTTAACGCCGGGTTGGGTCGGCGGGCATGGGACCTGGCGCTGCCCCGGGGGACGGGTCTGGACGGCCGCACATCACTCTCAGCCGAACATTCCTGTTCGACTGAGAGTAGTAGTGCGACAGAACTGTAAGCCGGGTCTTCGCGGCTCAGGGCAGGTCGAGCGCCGGATTGCGGTCGAAGAAGTCGAACGGACGGAGCTCGAAACCGTGCCACAGGACCGGCATCACCGGCCAGTCCTCCGCTCGCGGCAGGTGATGCATGCCGACGGTGTGCCACAGGACGATGTCCGTGTCCTGGATCGGCCGGTCGGCCTCCGTCCATTCC
>WTGL01000286.1:6135-6667 GCA_011523565.1 Acidobacteriota bacterium | reverse complement strand
CAGCGTGTTCGTGTTCCGCCCGGGCATCACCTGGAAGCTGGTGGGGTAGCCGACGGCGTTCCTGCGGCTCGTGCTCTGCACCCGCCACAGCGTGGGCCGGTTCAGGTCCATGTCGAGCCGGGCCTCGTGTTCGCTCGAAGGGACCCGGGGTTCCTGGACCCACAGGCTGCGCCGGGGATGTCCGTCGGGAAGGCTGCGGGTAACGAGGCGGTCGGCGACGAAGCGGTTGTCCGTGCCGTCGACATCGATGTCGAGCCGGAAGCTGAAGTAGTGATCGTGGTTGATGGCAACGATGTTCTTCTGCACGAAGCGGCCGTAGGCGTCGGCGGAGGCGTTCTCGAGCACGGCGTCCGCCGCGGCGGCGTTCACCGGTCCGGCCGCCGGTGCGGGCCGGTCGGCGGAGGCGGCGGCCGTGGTCTCGTAGGCGAGGATGCCGGTGGCGCCGACCCGGACCTCGATCGAGCCGTCCTGCCGGAAGATCCAGTCGAGCAGGTAGTCGTAGTTGCCGACGACGCCGCCGACCCGCACGACC
>WTGL01000286.1:0-6125 GCA_011523565.1 Acidobacteriota bacterium | reverse complement strand
GTGCCGCCACGAGGGGTCGCCGGTCTCGCGCTCGTAGACGCAGATCGTGCCGGGAACGGTGCGGGGATGGCCGTTCGCGCCGGTCTTCGTCGTGTCGATGTAGACGGCGTGGTCGGGGCAGTCGTCTCCCGGCATCAACGGTTTGCCGAGACCGCCGGCGACGAACTCGCCGGCATCGATGAAGTTCATCGTGTACCAGTTGAACCTGGGGTCCATGTAGGGCACGAAGATCTCGGACAGGTAACCCTGGTAGAGCACCCGTCGCGGCGTGGCCTCGGGGCTCTCGCGGTAGTCCACCAGGGATACGACGAGACCGGTGCGCTGGTCCGGCCGGAGGTGGAAACTCCAGTTCTGCCAGGCGACCTCGTGGCCGTCGATCTCGAATCCGTGTCCGAGCGGCTGACGGACCTCGATCGGTCCGGCGACCTCGCGCTCATCGTCCACCATCTCGCGGAAGTCCGTCGGGACCGCGCGAATCGGGCCGGGGCCCTCGTCGACGACGCGAAGCACCTCCTCGGATTCGAGGTCCACGACCGCGACCAGACCCTCGACCGCATGCTGGCTGACACCGTCGGGCTCGCCGCAACTCACGTGGGCGATGCGGCGGCCCTGTTCCTCTTCCGACCCGAAGTAGCCGCGCGGTCCGGCGCTACAGTTGACGAAGGTGAGATCGGTGATGCCTCGCGCCTCGAGCCCGGCGAGGAAGTCGGGGTGCTCCAGCACCTTGTCGGTCAGCGACTGGAACTCGCCGCCGTGCCAGTTCGGCTGGACTCCTTCGAGCCGACTCCATGAGACGACCTCCTCGTCGGTCAGGTCGACGATCGCCTCGAAGGAGTCGTTGTCAGCGCGCACCAGTGCGTAGGCCCTGCGTGGCATCGGATCACCGGCCTTCCAGCCCAGCACGTCCTGCTTGGCCGGCTCCTGAAGAGTCAACTGGGAGAACTTCGTGTCCCTGTCGAGATGGCCCGCGTCCCGGAGCAGCACCAGGCTCTTCCAGATCTCGCTGTCGCTCAGGGGATCGAGCGGATGTTCCGCTGCCGCGGCCGGAAGGCCGGCAGTGACTACGACGGTCAAGGTGACGAGCAGGGACGACGTCTTCATGGATGCTCCTTGTTGCACGGATCCGGCGCCGCCGCTCCGGCGTCGCCGGGAAGTTCCGGCGTTCAGAGAATCACCCTATCGCGGCCTGTAGACTGGCCAACCGGTGAGCCTGAAGATCGTTCCACCGTCGCGGCGTCTGAGTGCGGGCGCCGACGCCGCTTCGGTTCCGCCGGCGGGCCGCCGCTGGCCGTCTGCGCCCCAGGGCCGTCAGTTGTTCCGCCGGCCCGCGGATCCGAACAGCCCGCGCCAGGTCAAGACGAGCTTCTCGCTCAAGTGCCTGCACCGGATCGTGGGACTGGAGTACCTGAACTTCGGCATATGGAGCGCTGAAGACCCATTGGATCTGGCAGGTTTGCGCCGTGCCCAGGAGCGCCTGGTCGAGCGGCTGTTCGACCTGCTGCCCCCGGGCGTGTCGTCCGTGCTCGACGTCGGCTGCGGTACCGGTGCGATCACCGAACGCCTGGCCGCGCTCGGCTACGACGTCGAAGGTCTGTCGCCTGATCCCTACCACGGCGAGCTCTTTGCCGCGCGGCTTCCGGATCGACGTTTCCACCTCGGCCGCTTCCAGGAGTTCGAGCCGGACCGACGCTACGACCTCCTGTTCCTGTGCGAGTCCGCGCAGTACGTGTGGCTCGAAGAACTCTTCGAGTCGGTCGAGCGGTCTCTGGCGCCCGGCGGAACCGTGCTGCTGTGCGACTACTTCGTCGTTCATCCGAACGGCGAGGAGCAATCGAGGAGCGGTCACCCGCTGGGCGACTTCCTGGGTCGGGCGGCGAAGGCCGGTCTCGTCCTCGAAGTCGACGAGGATGTGACCCCGGCCGTGCTGCCCACCTTGCGGTTGGGCCAGGCGATCCTGGACCGCTTCGGGCGGGGAGCTGTGGACCTGCTGCGGGAGACCACGATGCGCCGGTCGCGGCGGCTTGCCGGCTTCGGCTGGCGACTGGCGCGGCCGCTCACCGCGCGCCTGGACCGGCTCGACCGGCTGATCGATCCGGACCGCTTCGCCAGCGTCAAGCAGTACCGCGTGATGCGCTTCAGGAGCGAGCGGTGATGCGCCGCCGCCGGCTCGGGCCGGCGGTGCTGCCCGCGATTCTGGCCCTCGCGGCTGGGGGCGGGAGCCGGGCCCTGGGCGTTGACAGTCCCGACACGGCGAGCGATCCGGCACGGGCGGTCACGCTCGCGGGGCGGCACATCCAGGCACCGGCCGACCTGGGCGGGCGGTCACTGCTCGTTGCCAGCTTTCATCGCGCGGCAAACGGGAGCGCGCGGGCATGGCGAGCCGCTCTGGAAGACGATTCCCGCGCGGCGGAGTGGTCCGCCTACACGGTGATCGTTCTCGACGGAGCGCCCGAGATGATCCGCCGTTTCGTCGTGCGCGGCGTGCGGGGGGAGGTGCCGGAGGACCGGCATGGGTCATTCCTGATCGTCGAGGAGGAATCGGACGCGTGGCGGACCCTGGTCGGTTCGAGCGGCGAAGGCGAGAACCGGAAGGACGCGGTCTTCGTCGCCCGGCTGGAGAACGGTGCGGTCTGTGCGCGCGTCCGGGGTGCCGTGTCGGCGGAAGCGCTCGACGAGCTGTTCAGCGGCGCCTGTAGCTGATCGTCGTCAACACTCCAGGCAGAAGCCGACGCCCGCCGTCACCGCCTGCGACTTGTTGCCGAACCAGGGCGGAATCACCGCCGCGAACCCGCCGGCCGGACCCCCGGCGGCGACGATCAACAGGTCGTCCGGCGACTGCAGCGCCCGGTACTCGCGGTTCCG
Source organism: Acidobacteriota bacterium (assembly GCA_011523565.1). Taxonomy (GTDB): domain Bacteria; phylum Acidobacteriota; class Thermoanaerobaculia; order Multivoradales; family Multivoraceae; genus Multivorans. Next base: position 3,263 of record WTGL01000286.1, on the reverse strand, counting down.
GTTCGCATCGCTGACCACGGAGGCCTTGCCGACCCGTTCCCAGTCCCCGCGCCGCACCCGCGCCCGCCGGTGCAGGTAGTCGCGGATGTCGGCCTTCGTCCACTTCGCGCCGGCGAAGCGCTCCCGCAACTGGGGCGGCAGGACCAGGCAGTGGTTGCCGGCCCAGATCGAGTAGTGGAGCATGTTGGCGCGCATCTCGGCGGCGATCGTGTCGAGGATCGCCTCCGGCTCCGTCGTCCACTCGTTCATGATCTGGCGCGGCGCGCCGGCCGCCAGGGCGGTTACGGTCGAGCTGCCGGGAAGTGCGCCGCGGTCGGCCCCCAGCGATGGCCACGGCGAGCCTTCTTCGTCCTCGGCCAGGCAGTAGCTGAGCTTGCCGGGGTGCCCCAGGGTGGAGCGGTCGAGTTCTCCGGGCCGCACGCCGAGCAGGTTGCGGAGGATGAGCCGCGTGGCCCGGCCGATCGCCAGCGAGGCCCGGTCGGCGCCGCCGAGCGCGTTGAACGTCCCGGTCATGCCCAGCTCCCGGCGGATCGGTCCGTTCACGATGATCATCACGGCGCAACCGCCGGTGCTGGAAGTGGCGCCATGCAGCAGGAACGCCGGGTCGCACATCGCTTCCACGGCGGCGGCAACGACCGCGAAGTCGCAGGGGCGGCAACCGGCCATCACGGCGTTGATCGCCGCCTTCTGGGCCGTGATCGCCCGGCCCCGGACCGTTTCCACGCCCAGCACGTGACCCGGCTCCATGACCGCAGCGTCGAGTGCCGCCGCTACCCGTTCCGGCGTCGGCGGCACGATCGGCAGTCCGTCCGTCCAGCCGCGGGCCTCGAATAGTTCACGGACGTCGTCGTCGTCGCCGGCGGAGTGAACTGAGGCGAGTGCGGCGGGAGCTGGTTCGGCGGCGGATCGTTCGTCGTTCATGGCAACCTTGAATCAGCCTACCGGTGCCGGCCTTCCGAGGGCCAGTGGCGGGTACGATCAGACGTTCCGATCAATGGAGGACGATGAGATGTCTGGAAGGCGGGGAGAGCGGATCCTGAGTACGGCCGGGTGGGGCCACTGGTGTTTGGTCGTCGCTATCGCGATGATGCTGGCGTTCGCCGCCTGCGCCGGACCTGTCGCGGACACCGGTGCTGCCGGCGCGGCCGAGCCGGTGAATCCCGACCTGGAGAACCTGGGCCCGCGGGATCAGGTGCTGTTCTGGACACCGGAGCAGCAGGTCGCGGGTTACCGGAATGCGGACCTCGTCGGCGACGCCCGCTGGTTCGAGGCCTCCGACAATCCCTACCCGCTGACGCCGGCGCCGCAGGACCTGTCGGCGGTGACCTACGAGGTCGAGGGCGAGACGTTCACGGTCGAGGAGTACATCGGCGATCGCAGGATCGCAGGCCTGCTGGTCGTCAAGGATGACCAGGTCGTGTTCGAGCGCTACGGCCTGGGTAACGACGAGAACAGCCGCTGGATCTCGTTCTCGATTGCGAAGTCCGTCGTCTCGATGCTCTACGGGGCCGCGATCGCCGACGGCTACATCGGCAGCGTCGACGATCCGGTCACGAAGTACCTGCCGTTGCTTTCGGGCGGCGGCTACGACGAAGTGTCGATCAAGGACGTGCTGCAGATGGCTTCAGGCGTCGACTGGAACGAGGACTATGCGGATCCCGAGTCCGACGTGGCGACGTTGCCGCCGCCGATCGTCGAGCAGACGCGGTACATGGCGGGGCTCGAGGAACTCCATCCCCCGGGCGAGGTCTTCAACTACAACACCGGCGAGACGAACATGGCCGGCGCCGTGCTGCGTGCGGCGATCGGCAACAACCTCTCGACCTACCTCGAGCACAAGATCTGGGGCCCGTTCGGCATGGAGGCCGACGCGAACTGGCTGCTCCACGAGCCGGCCGGCGGCGAACTGGGCGGCTGCTGCATCAACGCGACGCTCCGCGACTACGCCCGCATCGGGATCTTCGCGATGAACGGCGGCGTCCTCCGCGACGGAACGCGGGTGCTGCCCGAAGACTGGATGGAGCAGTCCACGACCCCCAGCGACGGCTATGACGGCTACGGCTACCTCTGGTGGCTGGCGGGAGACGGCGTCTTTGCCGGCATCGGCATCTTCGGCCAGTACCTGTGGATGGATCCGTCGTCCAACATCGTGATCGTCACCCACAGCGCCTGGCCTTACGCGACCAACCCGGAGTACAGCCGCCACCGCGCGGCCCTGGTCGCGGCGCTCGCCGACGCCGTGCGGTAGCGGCGCAGCGTCGCCGGGGCATCGTCAGCTGGACGTACCGTTCGGTTGCGGCGGCTGCTGGCCATCTCCCGGTTGAGAACGTCGTCGGCGCAGCCACTGGCTTGTGGGAACCGCGGCCGCCGCAACCACCAGAACCCATGGCAGGACGCCGTCGGGGATCGGATCCAGCAGCGGCGCCAGAGGACGGTACTGCAGGAGGTCGGAGCCCCGGTCGCCGGTCCAGTGCCAGGCGGTGTGGACGATGAGGGCGGAGATGAGGATGGTTCCGAGCCGTTCGTTGGGGAGGCGGCGGAAGACGAAGTCAAGCAGCGGAATCAGCAGCAGCAGGACGAGGAGTTGGCCGAGTTCGACGCCGATGTTGAAGCCGAGCAGGGAGGTCACCAGATGCGAGCCGGCGAACTGGAGCGATTCGCTCAGCGCGAACGAGAAGCCGAAGCCGTGGACGAGACCGAAGCCGAAGGCGGCGGTCCAGCGGCGTTCCTGGCCGACTCCGAGGATGTTCGAAGCCCATCGCGATGAAGTGGATCGAAGCCTGCGCCCAGTTCGGGTCGAGCCGGACCCGGCCGGGTTCTGCGGCGAGTTGAAGTGCTCGCGCATCGCCGTCGGGTGACTCATAGCGCATGACGGTGAGCACCCGCAGGCCCAGGCGGCCGAAACGGGGATCGATCGAGAACCGTCGTCGTTCGTTGGCGCCGTGAGCACCGAGCGGCGTCTCCAGGTGGACGTCGAGCAGCGCCTGCCGCCAGACGAGCTGCGTTGTCACCGGCAGGGGCTCGGCCCCGATGTGTGCCAGCGCGCGGTCGAAGTCGGTGAAGGAGCGGTCGGACGGGATCGACAGGCGGACCGCCTGGACGGTCGTCGGCGGTAGTTGGTCGCGCCCGGCGTACAGGTCCAGGTTGGGCGTGATCCAGCGGTTGGCGGCTTCCCCTAGCAGGCCGCTGGCGCGTAGCGTCTCGAGGTCCAGGATGCCCCGGTAGTCGACCGGGAACTGCATCTCCTGCATCGCTTCGAGGGG
>WTGL01000122.1:4648-10943 GCA_011523565.1 Acidobacteriota bacterium | reverse complement strand
CTGCCGGCTGTACTGGCGGTACTTGCCGACAGGACCGTCGGCCCGACTTAGCCGGGGCGGAGCCTGGTACCGCTTCCTCTCCCAGATCACGACGTCCTGCTGGACGAACCGCCTCTCCTCACGCAGGACGAGACGATTCATCAGCCGGTGGCGCAAGCCCACGGGAAGGAATCCGAAGCCCACGAAGAACCGTCCCGGCTTCCGGATCTCCCGTACCTGGCTGACCAGGGTCAGGTCCACGACCGTGCCGTCGACGGGCGTGGCAAGCACCCACAATCTCGACTTCATGCCGATCGTCTTCTCGTGGAACTCGACGAAGGAGTAACCCAGGCCATGGACGTGTGTCACCGCCGAGACTTGCGAGACCACGTCCACGAAGCCCGCGACTCTTCGCACCGCATTGAAGTCGAAGCAGCTCCTCAGGTACGCGCCCTGAACCAGGGTCGACCCGACCGGGCGCACATCGCTGTAGCCATGCGTGTAGCCCAGATGTTCGACGTCCACGCAGTTCTCCGTCGTTTCCTGGGGATGGCCCCGGAAGCGCAGGACGCAGGACCGCAGTTCGCTCCACTTCGGCCCGGCGAGCGGATCCTCGGGCAGATGCCAGTGCGCCGGCCTGCCCGCGTATCCCCACCAGGCGAAGACCATGCCCAGGACCTCCCTGGTTGCGTAGACCTTCAGTTTCGCGGCGCTCGGCGCCGGGGCGTTCGGAGTGGCGACGCACCGGCCCGTCGAATCGAACGTGAAGCCGTGGAACGGACAGACGAGACAACCGTCGCGCACAACGCCGCCCACCGTCGGCCCCATGTGGGAGCCCAGATGCGGGCAGAAGGCATCGGCCACGCAGATCCGGCCCTGGTCGTCGCACCAGGCGACGATCTCCTCCCCCATCCAGGTCTTCTCGATCAGCTTCTCGCGCTGAATCGAGTCGCGGCTGGCTACGAAGTACCAGCCCTCGGGGAAGGGCGGCAGTTCATCGTGTGGACTCGGCGGAGGTCGATCCGGCTTCGAGATCATGGGGCCAGCGTTCCTCTTCGGAATGACACGCACCGGCGGTCAGGGCGCCAGGGCCGACCTCCCAGTCAACTCGCCCGCCTCTAAGGCCAACTAGTCTAGCAACATGGCTCCACCGGCTCTCACACGAAGACGCCAAGCGGCGGGAAGTCCCCCTGGAGGATCTCGCCGGCGCCGTCGAATCCCATCCACTCCTCGATCATCGTGGCGTAGACCCTGCGGAAGTCCATGGTCGGCTTCATATTGCCGTTGCCGTCGAGGTCCTCGAGGCTCGGCAGGCTGCCGTACCAGCCGCCGTTCACATGGTTGCCGATCATGTACATCGGCCCGGCCGTTCCGTGATCGGTGCCGCCGCTGGCGTTCTCGTGGACACGGCGCCCGAACTCCGAGAAGACCATGATCGCGACGTCGTCACCGCGCCCGATGCGCTCCATGTCGTCGAGGAAGGCGGCAATCGCGTCCGTTGCGTAAAGCAGGAACGACTGCAGCGTCAGCGCCTGGTTGCCGTGCGTGTCCCAGCCGCCGACGCTGGTGTAGTAGATCCGGGTCGGGAAGCCGGCGTCGACCAGCGACGCCACGTACCTCAGGTCATTCCCCAGCGTGCCGGCCGAGCCGTACTCGACAACGGTGCGGTACTCCGCACACGCCTCCTTGACCAGCGACGAACTGTCGGCGGCCGTCGCGTCGATCCGGTTGAGGAAGGAGAGGCTCGGATTCTCCACCGCCACGTTCTCGGTCATCCGCTCCAGCGCGGTGCGCTGCGTGGCGCTCGCTTCGCGCTGGAACTTCTCCGGGTCGCTGAAGGTGATCGGCGCGTGCAGCGAACTGCGCACGGCCATCGTCTCCTTCGTGCCGACGTTCACGATGTACTGCTCGGGTGCCTCCGGACGGAAGTCGTCGGCGAAGCGTCCCAGCCATCCGCGCGGCTCGGCGCCGAAGGGCACGCCGGTGTGCCAATAGGCCATCGACGAGAAGTGGGAGAGGCTCGAGTTTTCGTAGCCGCAGCCGTTGACGATCGCCATCTTGCCGTCCTTGAACATCCGCTCGAAGCCGGGCGTCCGCGGGTGGAGACCGAACTCGTCGCTCAGCCGCCGCGCCTCGCTCTTGGGAATCGCCTGCGTCGGACGCGCCCGGTAGTAGTGGTCATTCTCGACCGGGACGACCACGCTCAGGCCGTCGACGCCGCCGGTCAGTTCGACGACGACCAATACCCGGTCGTTCTGCTGCTTGCCTGCCTCCGCCTGCGCGGCGAGGGCCCAGCTCGCCTGCTGCAGGAGGCCGGGAAGCGCCGTCGACACGCCGAGGCCCATGAGGCCTCCGCGCAGAAGATCCCGCCGCGTGCACGAACAGTTGTGCGCCTTGATGACGTTGGCCATGGGTTCTACCTCACTTGCGACTCGTCGAGGACCTCAACTGAGCTGATACTCCGGAGCACTCAGGATCAGGTGCAGCAGGGAGCGAAGCACCTCTTCCGTGCCCGGCGCCTCGTAGTCGATCGGATTGCCGTCGAGTTCCCCTTCGATGAAATCGAGCACGGCGGCCCTGCGCTGTTCCGAGAGCGGCACGCGCAGGAAGCGAACGGCCAGATAGTCGACTGCGTCCTCGCCGCTGCCGACGCCCGCCTCGCGCAGTTGACCGGCGAGATCGACGACTGCCGGTCGGCGGTCGATCTTCACCGTCTGGGCGGCGCGGCGCCTGCCGGCGCGGGAGGCGGTCGGCGAGTCGTACTCCTGGCTCTGGTTGAAGCGCGTCGACAAGGCGCTCGGCGATCGCGTCATCGACATTCCCGTCATGCCGCCGCGCCGCCGGGGCGGCGGCACGCGTTCCGGGAACAGCACCTCGCCGACGTAGTTGGCGCGCGCGATGAGCGTCGCCGGGTTGATCCAGGTACGACCTCCCGGCCAGCCGGCGACATTCGGTGGATACAGGAGTTCCTGACCCTGAAGCTGGCAGAAGGAGCGGAAGTCCGGAGTTCCCGGCACGGCGTCGAGACCAAGCTTGCGGGCGGTCGAGACGGCCATCACGACCGGGCTCTTGATCTGCGTGGCGTAGGAAGCGGGACTGTAGAAGTCACGGGAGAGAAAGAGCGTCGTCAGGAAGGGCTTGAGCTCCCAGTCGTGGTCGCGCAGGACCTGCGCCAGTTCGGCGTGCAGCTCTTCGGACAGTTCCTCCCTGGAGAAGTAGCGATACAGCTTCCCGGCAATGAAGCGCGGCGCCGCCTCCTGTTCCAGGATGAGATCGATGATCTGGTAGCCGTCGAAGTTCCCGGTGCGGCCGAAGACCGTCTTCTCGCCCTCGTCGTGGTTCTCCTTGCGGTCGATGAACTCCAGGTGCTCGCTCGTCCAGCCGGTGAACGCCCGCGCCGCCTCGCGGATGTCCTCCTCGGTGTAGTTGCCCACGCCGAGGGCGAAGAGCTCCATGATCTCGCGAGCGAAGTTCTCGTTCGGGTTCTCCTTGACGTTCAGCCGGTTGTCGAGCCACCAGATCATCGCCGGGTCTTGGGACATGAGGACCAGCAGATCCCGGAAGTTGGCGGTGCCGTAGCGGCGCATCGTCTCGTTCTGCCGCGCCATGCGCTTGTAGTAGCGGAGCTTCTGGTTCGAGGTCGCGAAGTGGTCGTGCCAGAACAGCGTCATCCGCTCCTCGAGCGGCCGCGGCGTCGCCACCATCCGGCTGGCCCACCAGTGGCCGAAGCGGCCCGCTTCCAACCGGTCGGCCCAGAGGAAGAAGTAGCTCCGCTCGGCCACCGGCTGCAGGCGCATCCGTCCCGACTCCTTGACCTTGACGCCGAGCGCCTCGCCGGTCCGGATCGCTGCGGGCAGCGCCTCGCGCACGCCCAGCATGTAAGGCTCGATGCCCTCCGGGTAGATCCCGGTCTCATCGAAGGGAGGCAGTCCGCGGGCGTCGACCGTCTCGTAGTGGACGAGCGCCGCGACCGCCTCGGCGGGAGCCATCGCCGCCAGACGCCCGATCTCCGCCGGCGTCCCGCCGAAGCCCGCCCGCTCGAGGAGATGCCCCGCCCGCGCGTAGGACCACTCCGATACCGGGATCGGCGACAGATCGCCAATCCACTCCGCGGGGCCCGCCCCCCGCTCGAACGAGGGCGATGCTGCACTCGACGGTACGGCCGCTCCTCCTAAGAGAACGAGAGCGACGCCGAAAGCTGAGCGCACTGGAAGCCTCCTTCCCGTCAGCCTACCAGCACCTCCGGCCGGGATGGACGGCAGCGTGAGTGCGGCCTTTGCCGCGGTGCCCTAGCGCGACGGCGCGAGCGCTCGCCGCCGATCGAGCGGCGCTACCGCCAGCGTCCAGGTCAACGGCACCGACTCCGGATTGAAGCAGACGCGGTCGTCGCAGGCCTGATAGTCGAGGCGGCCGGTGAGTGTCAGCGCCGTGAGTTCGGAGAGCTGCTCCTCCGATTCCTGGTCTCCTTTCGCCACGACCTCCTGCACCAGGCGGAAGGGCCGCTGGTACACGGGCACCCGCTCATCGAGCGGCTCGAAGTGGTAGATCTCCGACGCCGGATACTGAAGAGGCAGGAGGCGGAGGAATTCCGGCGCCTCCAATGTCAGGCCGATGACCCGGTAGCCGAGGTCGTCAGCACCCGGCGCGTACACGTGCATGCCCGGCTTGGGAGCGACGTCGAGCGCCAGGTGGAACCGGTTGCCGACGATGATGGTCGGGTCGCTCTGCGAAGCGTTGATCTCGAGGTGCGCCGTCTCCCCGCTCGAGCCGGCGACGCCCGAGACCGGCATGCCGAGCTTGAGCATGATGTTCGCGGCGGTGTTCCGCTCCCGGTAGAACTCCTCGAAGAAGCGGGACGTCACCCGTCCCTCGCGGTCCACGATGAACGTCCCCGGGAACGGGGTACCGACGACGTTAGGTACGGCGCCGAACACCGCGACGTACCGCTTCACGTCGGCCTTTACGACCGGGTCGTCGGCATTGGGTCCGAGACCCTCCTCCGCAACATGGTTGTAGATGCCGAAGGCGCGGATAGCCGCCGAGTCGTCGTCCGAGAGCAGCGGAACGTCCTTGATTCCGTGCCGTTCCGCGAAGGCGGCCAGCACCTCCTCCGAGTCGTAACTGATGGCGGCGACGCCCAGCCCTTCCGCCTGCAACTCCTCGAACCGTTCCTGCAGCTCCACGAGCTGCGCCTTGCAGTACGGTCACCAGTCGGCCGAACGGTGGAAGAGGATCATCGCCCCCTTCTCGCTCATGATCGAGTCGAGCGTCCGGATCCGTCCATGCTGGTCCGGAAGGGCGAAGTCGGGAACCCGTTCCCCCACTTGCGGTCCGAGTGTCGAGACGTCCACGGGCTTCCTCTCCTGAGCGCTCAGCGCGACGGGCGCCGCCAGCGCCAGAGCGGCGGCGACGATTCGGGTGTACTTCATCGGTCCGCGGAAACTAGCATCTGCATCGCCGCTTCCGGACACCGGCGGATGGCGCCACCTAGCGGTTCGACGGCGGCTTCCAGTTCGGATGAGGCACATGGGCCTCCTTCATGATCCGCTCGATCTCCTCGACCACGTCCGGGTAGTTCCGGGCAACGTCGTACCGTTCGCCCTCGTCCCGCAGGACGTCGTAGAGCTCGAGGCGGCCCGTCAGCATCGGCTTGCGGACGCCCTTCCACTGGCGCAGTCGCACCGCCTGGGACGATCCGGCTTCGTAGAACTCCCAGTAGAGGTAGTCGTGCCTCCGCTGCTCGCCGGCGCGTCCCCGAAGGGTCGGTGCGAAGCTGATCGAGTCCGTGCCCGGCGGCGTGTCGATGCCCGTGAGGTCAGCGACCGTGGCCATCAGGTCGCCGAAGTAGCCGATGTGCTCAGAGACCTGGCCCGGCTGAATCGTCCCCGGCCACCACGCCAGGAAGGGCACGCGGATGCCGCCGTCGTAGAGATCCCGTTTGATGCCCCGCAGGTTGCCGGACGGGTTGAACCGGAGCAGGTCATGGTTCGACTCGTTGTGCGGTCCGTTGTCCGAAGAGAACATGACGAGCGTGTTCTCAGCGATCCCCAGCTCCCCGAGCCGCCTGAGCAGCGTGCCCACATCCCGGTCCATGCGGGTGATCATCGCCGCCTGGCCCTTGTCGGGGTTCGGCCAGTCCTCCGCCTCATACACGCCGTACTCCGGCACCTCCGCCCCGTCGCCGACGGCGCGCGTGGCTTCGTTGTTGGCGTGCGGAATCGTCAGGGAGAGGTAGAGGAAGAAGGGTGCGTCCTTCCGTTCCTCGACCCATGCCAGCGCCTCTTGCACGATCAGGTCGTGGGAGTACTCGTACCGT
>WTGL01000122.1:1819-4612 GCA_011523565.1 Acidobacteriota bacterium | reverse complement strand
CGACTGAGCGGTTCCCCTGGCGTTGCCGCGGACATGGGTGTGGCCCGTGTGCTGCCCGGTCATCAGCACGCTGCGGGACGGTGCGCACACCGTCGCTCCGGCGTAGAACTGCGTGAAACGGATCCCCTCGGCAGCCATCCGGTCCAGGCTGGGCGTCCTGATGACCTGCTGTCCGTAGGAACCGAGGTCTCCGTATCCCAAGTCGTCCGCCAGGATGAAGATCACGTTCGGCCTGTCCGCGCCGGCAGCAGCGCCCGCCGTCCCGACGAGCAGAATCGTCAGGCCGACGAGAACCGTTCTCTTCGGTCTCCGGCACATAGAGTGACCTCAATCTGCTCGCAGGTGCGTCGTCGTCATGTCAATCAGCAGTCGGTCTGTTGGACCCGTTACGAGGGTCCGCACAACAATGAGCTTCCTTCCACGCTTGATTGCCGTCGACCGGGCGGTCAGCTTGCCGTCGCGTTCATTGCCGAGCAAGACTGTGTGCAGGTCCACGGCCAAGGGGAAGCCTTCACCGTTTTCCCGCACACTGTCCGGATCGCCGACCGCACAAAGCGTCGCTGCGATATCGCCTAACCAGATCAATGCTCCGGCGTGAACCGTTCCGAACGCGTTCCTCGCCGCATCGGTGACAGTCATTGTTGCCACCACCAAGTCCGGTTCTCGGGACTCGATAGTGATTGCGAGCCCGCCTGACCAGCGGTCTTCGGCAAGACGTTCATTGACGTTCACGAGCTTCTCCTCCTAGCCTGGGAGTTCTCGGACTCTAAGACTCTGCGGGCTCTATCGAAACGGGGCGCTGGTGTCGTGATCAAACCCGGACGGAGGCCAGGACTTCGACGAGTGCATCGATATCGCGTTCGCTCGTTCGCCCGTTGGTTATGCAGGCTCGCAGCACCGGCTTGCCTTCGAAGATTGCAGTTGACACCCAGAACCGGCCGTCGCTGCGAACGGCATCGACGTAGTTTCGAACGGCTTCATGGCCTTCGGGTGGCACGAGGCATGCAACGGCCATGGGAGAGTGGTTCACGAGCGACCAACCTTCGTGCTGCAACAGCCATGCGAGTCTGTCCGCCAATCGAATGGCGCGCTCTACATGGTCCGCGTATCCCATCCATCCCGCTGTTCCGAGTGCAAGAAACATCCGCAGTCCGACGAACCGTCGCGACCACTGGTTGGAATTGACATAGAAGTCCTTGGCCGTGTCGCTCCTGGGCATGTAGCTCGCATCTATGCGGAAGACCTGAGCGGCGAGATCCGGTCTGGAGGTCAGGAACATGCCGGCCCCCATGGTCGTTGCGAACCACTTGTGGGCGTCAATCGTGATCGAGTCCGCTTGTTCGATGCCCTTGAGAGCGCCGGTATCTCTGGCAATCAGCGCACCACCCCATGCCGCGTCGACGTGGAACCACATGCCGTGTTTTCTGGCTATTTCGCCGCAGCGGGTCAACGGATCGACCATCCCCGCGTTGGTCGTGCCAGCCGTCGCCGCTATCATGACAGGCATGTTGCCACTGCGGACGTCAGTTTCGATCGTTTCGGTCAACGCCTTTGGGTCCATGCGTCCGCGCCCATCGGTCTGAATCAGCCGGACCGCGTTGCGCCCGACGCCCGCGGCGTGAGCGATCTTCAACCATGCCAAATGGCTCTCCTCCGACACGAAAACGCACGGCGGACGGGCGAATGCACACAAGCCATCATCACCGTACGCCGGGGATCCTGCTTGCAGAGCGCAGAGCATTCCCGTGAAGTTCGCTTCCGATCCACCGCTTGTGAAGTGTCCGCCCGAGCCATCCGGCATGCCGGCCCTGCGTGCTACTTCCCGGATCACGTGCAGTTCGATCTCGACCGCCGCCGGCGCATGCGAATGGACGCAGATTTGGGGGTTGAATACAGAGACAATGCGGTCGGCGCACTCGGCGGCGAACGTCGGCGCAGGGTTGAACAGGCCAAGATAGCCCGGATGCGTCACCTGTACCGTGCCGGTTTCAAGCCCCTCGATCACCCATTCCACTAATCCCGCCAGCTCCTTGGGCTGGTCGAATTCCATGCTTCGCAGTTCCCGGAGCCACACGCCGGACGGGCCGCCGGGAACTACGTCGCGCGACGGCATGAGACGTCGCGCCGCGCCAAGGCGCTCGGTGAGCCTGTGGTCTGCTGCCGTCAGGGAATCATGGTCGGGAAACAGCGAACCGTTCGGATCGGTGTTCATTTTGATCATCGGAAAGAATGCTCGAGGCGTCGCTCTTTGTCAGGCCACCGCCGGTTCATTCAACTACAGCGCGGGAGGCCTCACGGGCTAGGAGGGTCTGCTTCCGCTCCACTCCCCAGCGGTAGCCGCCGAGCGCGCCGTCGCTGCGAACCACCCGGTGACAGGGAATCGCCACGGCGAGCGGGTTGGCGGCGCATGCGCTCGCGACTGCCCGGGAAGCCTTTGGCGATCCGATCGCGGCGGCGACCCGGCCGTAGCTGGCGGTCTCGCCCGCCGGAAGCTCCCGGAGCGCCTGCCAGACCCGCTGCTGGAACGCCGTCCCACGGATGTCGAGCGGCAGGTCGTGGCCGAGGGCCGGCGCTTCGACCAGGCCGACGACCCGCGCCACCAACGACTCGAACTCCGACTCTCCCCCGGCCAGGTTCGCCTTCGGGAAGCGGTCCTCCAGCTCCCGCACCAGGCTGCCAGGCTCGTCGCCGAGCAGGATGGTGCAGATTCCTTTCTCGGTCGCCGCCACGAGAATCGAGCCCAGGGAGCACTCGCCCACCGCGAACCGGATCGTCTCTCCGCCGCCGCCGCGT
>WTGL01000122.1:0-1809 GCA_011523565.1 Acidobacteriota bacterium | reverse complement strand
TCGGAAAGTCGAGGGCGTCATCCCGAGCAGCTCGGACGACGCCGCGTAGAACCGGCCGCTCGAGTTGAAGCCGGCATCGTAGATCGCGTCGGTCACGGTTCGGGAGGTGCGCAGCGCCTCGCGGACCCGACCCCCGCGATGGCCGGCGACATATGCCCGCGGCGTGACGCCCGTGACTTTCTTGAAGACCCGGTGGAAATGGAACCGGCTCATGCCGGCCGCCTGCGCCAGCGCGTCGAGGTCCGGGGGCTCCACCGCCGCCTCGATCGAACGGCAGGCCGCTGCCACGACCTCCGCATGCCGTTCAGCGAGAGGCCGTTCGTTCGGCCGGGAACGGCGGCCGCCCGTCATCGAGGTTCGGTTCTCTACTGATTCGGCCATACCCATCCTCCCTCCGGTACTCCGTCACCGAGTAGCGGCCGCAGCTACGTGCCGCGCAGAGAATCCTCGTATGACCGGCGCAGCATTGCACCTCGATTCTTGCTCTCGACTCGGATTCGCCTCGCTACCGGACGCGGCGGTACGTTTCGTCAAGAGCCGGAAGGTAGACCGGCGGACTGCCGTAGAAGTACCCGCGCAGGAAGCGCACCGAGGTGTCGAGCGTGAGGTCGCGCCGGCGCTCCAGCGCCTCCACGCATGCCTCGTAGTCCGGACCGTTGCCGCCCAGACGCGCCATGACGGCGGGCCTCGTCGCCTGCCAGTGCTCGTAGCTGGCGTAGCGAGCCATCATGTAAACCTCGTCGAAGTCGGTGCTTTCGGTTGCACCGACTTCGGTTCCTCTGCGATCGAGCTCCTCGGGCGTCGGATAGACCCGGCGCCACTGCCCGACGATCCGCGCCCCGTTCTTCTCGAAGTACGGCCAGACGCCGTCGCGGCTCAGCCGACCGAACTCCTCGAAGGTGCCCTTGCGGATGCGGAAATAGCGCAGCGTGATGATCTCCTCGCCCCGGCGGGCTCGGGCGCTCCGCACCGGGAGTTCGGCGCGGGCATCCGGCTCACCTTCGGGCTCGGCAATCTCGTAGTCCTCGTCGAGACCGGGCATGTAGTACGGCCCGCCGGGCGCCATGTCCCCTGCGAGATAGACCGGACCGTCCGACCCCAGCTCCAACTGGCGTCTGGCGGCAAGCGCCTCGCGGAAGGCCTGCCAGTCCTCGCCGTTACCGCCCAGCCGGTCCGCGGCCCGGGTGGCGGCCCAGTGGTTGTAGCTGCGATAGCGCGCAAGGCGGTAGCCCTCATCGAAGTCGGCGCTGCCGCCGCCCTCAGGGTGGACCACCTGCCACTGTCCCACGACCCGGCTGCCGATCTTCTCGAAGATCGGCCAGACACCATCGCGGCTCAGCTCGAAGAAGCGTTCGTGGGCGCCCTTCTGGAGCTTCTGGTGGCGGAGGACCAAGAACTCCTCACCAGCCCGGGCGATGTCGTTGCGGACCGGCCGCAGAGGCTCCTGGGCCGGGAGGATCGACGCGGCGGTCAGGACCGCAGCGGAGGCAAGCGAGAACGCCATCAGTCGCTTTGTGGTCGCCGCTTCGCGGCGCGCATTCCCCAGAAGCCGGCGGGAACCCGGGTGGCGCGATCCCGCGCCACCCGCGTCACAGTCCCGGAGCCCGTCATCGGGCGCAGGGATGACACGCCGGCGCACCCAGTGGGTAGCTAGTTGCATCTGAGACCGCTCAGTTCGCCGGAGGCTTCTTCGTTTCGTCTTTCTTGGCCTCCGGCTCCGGCGGCTTCGGCGCCGGCTTGGCGTAGATGTCGACGGCCTTGGCGTCCTCTTCCTCTTCGGTCGGCGGCCGCACCCCTTCGCCGAGCATG
>WTGL01000017.1:10089-10992 GCA_011523565.1 Acidobacteriota bacterium | reverse complement strand
GGCCGGCAACATCGGCCACGAGATGGCCGCGAGCCTGTTCGAGATCTACCCGGAACGCACGAAGTACGTCGTCCGCCCCAACTCGATCATCTCTCTCGAGTACATCGTCTTCATGCCGGCCGAGGAGTGGGACGGCAACAAGATCCCCATCAACGTCGAGGAGAACGCGTTGATCACCGAGCGCGGCATCGAGTGGCTGCATCCGCCGCAGGCGCGGGTGTTGGTGATTCGGTGAGGCCGCGGCACCCGCCAGTCCGGCCCGCGATCTCCGTATTGGTTCTGTGTCTGTGCTCACCGGTGGTTGGATCGCAGACGATCCACGAGGAAACGCTCCAGCGGATGCAGAAGCAGATCCGCGACGACAAGTTCGACCATGTACTGCCGAAGGCGATGCGGGACAACGGCGTGGACATGTGGATCCACGTGATTCGGGCTCGGAATCCCGATCCGATTGCAAGGAACCTGGGCGGCGAGTCCGGCGTCTTCGTGTTCACCGATCGGGGCGGCGACCGGATCGAGCGGGCGATCCTCGGGGGAACCGACGAAGCGCTCTGGGGAGACGAGGCCTACGACCTGTTCGTGGGCGAGGAGGGGATCGAGGGAGATCCAGGGTGGCAGAACGTCGTCGGCGACTTTGTGGCTGAGCGCGACCCCGAACGGATCGCGGTCAACTTCTCGAAGCAGAACCCCGTCGCCGACGGCATCTCCCACACGGACCACGAAACCCTGGTCGCCGCGCTGGGCGAGCCGTACGCGTCCCGGATCGTGTCGGCCGAAGGCGTGATCGGTGACTTCCTGGCGGGCATCGTCGTTGGCGAAATCGCGCTCGCCGGCTACTTCGGGATGCTCACGATGCAGACCCTGGACGAGGAGTTCGCGAAGATCGAGCCCGGGGTCACGCGG
>WTGL01000017.1:2839-10079 GCA_011523565.1 Acidobacteriota bacterium | reverse complement strand
GTACGTGCTGCAGCGCGGCGACATCGTCACGATCCTGAACGGCGCCGGCGAGGGTTACTTCGTCGCCGACCTGGGAGGCAATGGCTATGTGCTGAAGGAGGGCGAAACCGAGCTACCGGAACACGTGCAACGGATCTGGGATCACGCGATGCAGGTCCGGAAGATCCTGCACGCCGACATCCGGATCGGTCCCACCGCCGGCGAGACCCTGTCGCTGCTCGCCGGGAAGATCGAGGAGGCGGGCTTTCTCTACATCGACCAGGACAGGTACGACCCGACGCTCGATCGTACGAAGACCCAGGTCCACCTCGACCTCCACGCCCAGGGGCGGCGCGACATGGACGCGCCCCGGATCTCGCCGCTGGGCGGGGACTGGCAGCGCGACATGAAGCTGCCGCTGTTCCACAGCTTCACCCTCGAGTACATGGTCCACATGCCCGTGCCCGAATGGGGCCCCGGCAAGCACCTCTACATCGCGTTCCACGATGGCGCGATCGTGACTCCACGCGGCATCGAGTTTCCGTATCCCCCGGACCCGGGGATCCGGGTCATCCGCTAGCTATTGCTAGTCGTCATCGCCCCACCAGCGGCGTAGCCGCTCGGCGATCGCGGCCTCGGAGCCCTGGTCGGACGGTTCGTAGTAGCGGCGGCCGGAGAGACCGGGCGGCAGGTACTCCTGCTCTTCGAAGTGGCCCTCGAAGTCGTGGCCGTACTTGTAGTCCTTGCCGTAGCCCATGCCGCGCATCAGCCCCGTGACCGCGTTGCGGAGGTGCAGCGGCACGGGTTCGTGGGGGGCGTTCCGCACGTCCTCGGTCGCTCGACCCAGGGCCACGTAGGCGGCGTTGCTCTTGGGTGACGTCGCCAGGTAGACGGTCGCTTCGGCGAGGGGGATGCGACCTTCGGGTAGCCCGATGAAGTGAACGGCCTGCTGGGCGGCGACCGCGACCGGCAGGGCCCCCGGGTTGGCGAGCCCGATGTCCTCGGCGGCCAGGATGACCAGGCGTCGGGCGATGAACAGCGGGTCCTCGCCGGCTTCGAGCATCCGGGCGAGCCAGTACAGGGCGCCGTCTGGCGAGGAGCCCCGCACGGACTTGATGAAGGCCGAGATCGTGTCGTAGTGGCTGTCCCCGGCCTTGTCGTACTGGGGTGTGCGTCGCTGCAGAGCGTCCGAGATGGCTTCCATGTCGATGCGGCGGATGCCGTCCTCACCCGGTTCGGCCGCGACCACCGCCATCTCGAGGGCGTTGAGAGCGACGCGGGCATCGCCGTTCGCGATGTTCACGAGGTGGGTCACCGCGTCCGGCTCCAGTTCCGGGGTCAGCAGGCCCAGGCCGCGGTCCTCGTCCGACAACGCGCGCTCGACGATGCCGGTCATCGCGTCTTCGTCCAGGGCGTGCAGCGTGAACACCCGGCAGCGGGACAGGAGCGGCGCGTTGACCTCGAAGGACGGGTTCTCCGTCGTCGCCCCGATGAAGGTGATCGTGCCGTCCTCGACGTGCGGCAGGATGACGTCCTGCTGGGCCTTGTTGAAGCGGTGGATCTCGTCGACGAACAGGATCGTCGGACGGCCGTAGAGCGAGCGGAGGTCGTTGGCGCCCTTGACCGCCTTGCGCAGGTCCCTCACACCGGCAGACACCGCGCTGACCGGCTCGAAGTGGGCGCGCGTCTTCTTGGCGATCAGCCGCGCGAGCGTCGTCTTGCCGGAACCGGGCGGCCCCCAGAACAGAAGCGACGGCACCCTGTCCGCCTCGATCGACCGCCGCAGCACCTTGTCCTCCGCCAGGATGTGCTTCTGGCCGACGAACTCGTCGAACGTGGCCGGCCGCATCCGCTCGGCGAGCGGCGCAACCGAGCCGGTTCCCGGCTCCCCGGCGTCCTCGAACAGGCCGACGGTACTGGGCTGTCGGCTCACTTCGAACTGCGGCGATAGGGCACGATTCGTCGAAGATAGCGCCCGGTGGCAGACTCCGGCAATGACGAAGACCCCACCGAAGGCTTGCGCTGCCCCGCTTGGCGTCCTCACCACCACCGCTGCTCTGGCCATCGGCTGCGCCGCACCCCCGGTCGAAGACGCTCGGCCGCCGAACGTCATCCTCATCATGGCCGACGACCTCGGCTACGGCGATATCAGCCCGTTCGATGGCTGGATCGAAACGCCGAACCTGGACCGGCTGGCCGCGAGCGGCATGATGCTGACCGACTTCCACACCAGCGGCGCGGTCTGCTCGCCGACCCGCGCCGGCCTGGTCACGGGCCGCTACCAGCACCGGGCCGGGGTTCCTGCCGTGCTGCTCGCCAACTCGGACAGTCCGCTCTACCACCAGGGCATCGGCGCCGAGGCCCACACGATCGGCGAAGCCTTCCGCGATCTGGGCTACACGACCGGGGTGTTCGGCAAGTGGCACCTCGGCTACCTGCCGCAGTTCAAGCCGCCGCTGCACGGTTTCGACGAGTTCCGGGGCTTCGTGAGCGGCAACATCGACTACCACTCGCACGTCGATCGAATGGGCCGTCCCGACTGGTGGAACGGCGAGACCCTCGAGGACGAAGACGGCTACCTGCCCGACCTGATCGGCGCTCACGCGGAGCGGTTCATCGACGAGCACCGGGACGAACCGTTCTTCCTCTATCTCGCTCACCACGCTCCGCACTACCCGTACCAGGGTCCAGGCGACCCGGCGGACCGTACCGTCGGCGGTGAGTTCCCGACCCGGGGCTCCGCCACCGACCCAAAGCGCGCCTACCGCGAGATGGTCGAGTCGATGGACGACGCCATCGGTCGCGTCCTCGACGCCCTGGAGGAGCAAGGCCTCTCCGGGAACACGCTGGTGTGGTTCTTCTCGGACAACGGTGCAACGTCGCTGGGTTCCAACGGCCCGTTGCGCGGCCACAAGGCAAGCTACTGGGAGGGCGGGCATCGTGTCCCCTCGATCGCCGCGATGCCGGGCCGTATCGCCGGTGGTTCGACCTCCGACGCGATCACCTCGACGCTCGACGTGATGCCGACGGTGCTCGCCATGGCCGGCGGCGCGGCGCATCCCGACCTGCCGTTCGACGGCATCGACGTCCGTCCTGTTCTCTT
The DNA here is from genome assembly GCA_011523565.1 of Acidobacteriota bacterium. Lineage (GTDB taxonomy): Bacteria > Acidobacteriota > Thermoanaerobaculia > Multivoradales > Multivoraceae > Multivorans. The sequence continues at coordinate 6,997 of WTGL01000017.1, read as the reverse complement.
CGACGGCCAGGACGCGCCGTCCCGCCAACTCTTCTGGACCAGCGCCGGCCAGTTCTGGCGCGGCGCCGCCGTGCGCGACGGCCGCTACAAGCTGGTCATCGACCGGCGGGCGCAGCAAGGGGCCGCCGCCGAAGGCGAGGAGGTCGTCGATCCGGTGCCCATGCTGTTCGACCTGAAGGCCGACCTCGGCGAGACGACGGACCTCGCCGCGGACGAACCGCAGCGGGTCGAAGAGATGATGGCGGCTCTTGCGCGGTGGCGCGAAGACGTCGGCGCTCCGTAGCCCGTGCTAGGGTCCGCGCCCATGGATCGGACCCGCGCGACGCAAAACCTCTCTTCCGGCGCCACCCTGATGTGCGGCGCCCAAGGAGAGGTCCGTCCCGTCGGCCACCGTCCGACGTCCTGAACATCACACCTGACGGACTTCTCCCCTGCCGGAGTGGCCGTCTCGTTGATGACTCCTCCGGTACGTGAGTGTCCGGCACCGAGGAGCATCATCGTGAGCGACATTCCAACTTCGCCGCTTCTGGAAGAAGCGAGGGCGTACTACAAGGCACTCCTGCGGCCCGTCTTCGAAGGCCGCAGGTTCGTGCTGCCCGGCAACATCGCCGTCGGACTGGGAAACGTGGCGCGCGAGCTCCGGGGTCTCGGCGCCGCGCGGCCCTTCGTGGTCGCGGGAAGCCTGGGTACCGGACCGCTGCCGCCCCGGGCAGATGCAGAGTTGCGGGTGCTCAACGTTCGAGGCACGGATCCGCTGGACCACAACCGCAATGTCCAGCAGGCCCTGGCCGACCTTCCGCCCGAGGTGCAGGACGCCGTGGACGCCTGGGATCCGGACGGCACGGCGCGGACACTGCACACGGACCCCTTGGCCGAGCCGCGGCCGGTGGCGGGGCGAAGGGCCTATGCCGCGCGGCCCGCGGCGTGGACAGCTCTCGAAGACAAGGTCGTCATCGATGCCTTCTGGGACGCGGTCGGCGTACCGCGCGCACCCTCCCGGGTCGTGCCGGCCGAGCACCAGGCGCTTCGTGCCGCCGCCGGCGCCCTCGACCGCGGCCACGGCACCGTCTGGGCACCGGACGCACGCGAAGGCGCCAATGCCGGCGCCGTCGCCCTGCGCTGGGTCCGACCCGGCGACAACGGACGGGCGGCCGCAGCCGACCTGGCGCGAATCGCCGACCGCGTCCGCGTCATGCCCTTCCTGGAGGGGATTCCAGCGAGCATCCACGGCGTCGTGTCTCCGGACGCCGTCGTCGCCTTCCGACCCGTCGAGATGCTGGTCCTACGGCCGGCGACCGGCGACCGCCTCTTCTATGCCGGCTGCTCGACCTGGTTCGATCCGAACCCCGAAGACCGCGACACGATGCGCGAGCTCGCCCGCCGCGTCGGCGTCGCGCTGCGCGAGCACGTCGGTTTCCGCGGCTCGTTCGGCATCGACGGCGTCCTGGCCGAGGAGGGCTTCCTGCCCACGGAACTCAACCCACGCCTCGGCGCCGGAGTGAACACACTTGCCGGAGCACTCGGCGACCTTCCGCTCACTCTCCTCTGCCTGGCTATCGCGGAAGGCGAACGGCTCGACTACCGGCCGGAGCTCCTCGAGCGCGCTGTGGTCGAGACAGCCGACGACCACCGGGTCTGCGGCGGCGGCAGGACGACGGAACGGACCCTTACCGACACCGGCACCTTCGATCTCGTGGCGGACGGCGACGACTACCGCGAGGCCGAGCCGGGCGAGAACCCCGAAGCCACGCTCCTGTTCGGACCCGGCCCGATCGGTGGGTTCCTGCGCTTCACGCTGAATCCGGACCGCAACGAACCGGGACCACCTTCGGCGCCGCTGGCCGCGCGCGCCTTCCGCCTAGCGGATCGGCTGCTGGGCACGGACTTCGGTGAGCTGCAAGCGGCCTCGAATGTAAGGTCGTGACCGGCAGCCCACCACCCGCCCGTTACCAAAGATCCGCAACGCGCCGTTGGAAGTCGGTCTTGAGTTCGTCCCAGTCGATGTCGATGAGGAGACGAAGCGGCGCCTCGCGTTCCGCGTCGTCAAAGTGAACGAGACTGCGAACAACGTGTCCCACGTCCCGCTCCTCGAACTTCTGCCGGTAGAGGGCCAGATACTCCGCTAGCGATCGGTGACGGGTTACCAGCACCCAGAGGTCCACGAAGTCCTTGCGACTGCCACGACTGGCGATAGCCGACAGCTTCATCGCCGCGATGTCGTCCCGACCTGCCAGCGCCAGGTGGTTGCTGTTGGCCGACACCGTCGGGCCTAGAAGCCGATATCCGTACTCGATCACCGACACCTGGACCCCGAGCACCTCGGCGTAGAGGGTTCCGGCACCAACGGACCTAACCGAGAGTTTCGGAACCTGCCCGCGAAGCAGGCCCAACACCTCCTCGGAGTCCTGGATCCCTTCAGTGAAGATGTCCAGATCGACCGAGACCCGGTGCCCCTCCATGAGGGCAAGAGCGGTACCTCCAGCCAGGTAGTAGTCACCACCGGCCAGAGCCCGCGACACTATCGCGAAGGCCTCACGTGCCTCCGGCTCGACGGCCTCCCAATGGAGCTGGTTCATCCGCGCCACGCGGCTTCGCGCTTCCGCGCTTCGCGCACCCACGCGGAGGTTCGTTCCTCCGGCACTGAACTGGCGAAGGCCCAGAAGTTGAGTTCGCGCGGCGGGAGTACCTTGCGACCGCGTTCTTCGAGAAAACGCCGTCGCCGTTCCGGACTACACGCCGAGAGGAGCCAGCGCATCGGCTCCCAGCCTCCTCGGGCCATGACGCGCTCGATCACGACTTCCGGCAATTCGGGCTCCGCCCTCAGCGCTTCGAGATCGTACTCCCAGAGCAGTTGCTCGACCGTGTCGGGGAAGCGCACCCTTCGATTCTATCGGGCCAACCTTCTACTCCCGGTCTTCTTCCGAACCTCCTCGCCGACTTCGCTGGTACAGAAACGACACCGCCACCAGTAGCGCGCCGACGATCAGGAAGGAGAGGATCCGGTAGCCCTGCTCGAGGAAGGAGAGGTCGACCAGGAAGCTCTTGCCGACCACGACGAGCAGCAGCGTCAGGCCCTGCCAGCGCAGTCCGGGGGCGCTGCGGCGGATGCCGGCGGCGATCAGGCCCGCCGCCCACAGGAGCCAGACGGCCGACAGGACGACCTGGGCGGCCAGATCGAGGTCGAGGTCGACATCGAGTCCCTGGACGAGGTCCCACGACTCGGTCGACACGGCGACCAGCGCGACGACGTTGGCGACAACCAGCGCCACGGCCCAAACGGGCGCCTCCATCCGAACCTTGGTCTTCAGCCGGGTGCGTACGTAGACGGCAGCGGCGACCAGTCCGGCCGCAACCCCGGCGAGCGTCAGGAAGCGCAGGTTGACGAAGAGGAGGTCCCGCTCCCCTCCGAAGGCGGCCGGCGTCATCAGCAGCACGACGCCGAAGAGCGCGACCGAGAAGACGCGCATCCAGATGGACGGCAGCCGCGTTCCGGCAATCGCCAGGGCGACGGCCTCCGCGGTCCACGCCAGGGTGATCCAGTCGCCCTCGAGCCGGATCGGGAAGGCGATCGTGGCCAGCAACGCGGCGAGGACGGCGAACAACGACTGCAGTTGCCGGGTTCTCCGTTCTTCGCCGGCGCTCCACCTCCCGAGCGCACGGGACACCGCCAGGTGGACCGCCGCCAGGGCCAGAACGGCGCCGGTCAGGAACCACCGCTGGTCCTCGTATAGGAGTTGCTGCAGCAACAGAACGTAGAAGCCGAGCGCCAGAACCAGCACGCCGAGTTCAGTCGGACGCAGCCGCCGGGCCAGGCGCACGCGCGCAAGCGGCAGAGCGACGTAGATGGCGTAGAAGAGCGTGCCGAAGAGGGCGGTCGAGAGAAGCCGCTCGCCCTCGTAGAACTCGACGTACCAGGCGATGAAGTAGACGGCCGTCGCGACCAGTGCGGCGGGCGCCAGGACGCGAAAGCCCCGGAGGAGGGCCAGCGCGAGCAGGCTCGCGCTGAGCAGGGCGAGGTAGCTGAAGAGTACGACTTGCGCGTCCGTGCCGGTGCTCAGCAACGCGGGCGTCAGGTAGCCGCCGGCGAGCGCCAGGGCCGCCAGTCGCTGCGAGTCGCGCCGTACCGACAGGCCGATGACCGCGGCGGTGACGAGAGCG
>WTGL01000017.1:1955-2795 GCA_011523565.1 Acidobacteriota bacterium | reverse complement strand
CCGGTTCAGCCAGCGGCCGCCGATCAGCGACTCGAAGTCGATGTCGCGCCAGGCTGCACGCTTGGGTTTTCGGACCTTTCGCGCTGCCGGCGCGGGCTCTACGGGCTGAGGACGCTTCTCGCCCTCGCCCCGCAGTGCCGTCACTTCCTCTTGCAGCTCGCGGACTCGCGCTTCGAGCGCCCGCACCCGCTGATCGAGGGACTCCGGCACGCGCTGCTTACTCTCCGTCAGCAACCGGGGGCTGTCGCAGCGGCGCCCGCCTTCGCCTCAGCTCGGTCGGCTTGACCTGCACGCCGTAGTTCGCGGTCAGGTAGTCGAGGATCGCTTCCTCCAGGTCACCGAGCGGCTCGAGGCCCTCGTCCGTCTCCATGCGCCGGATCGTCCGGATCCAGCCGTCGCGATTGGTCCGGTTCTGCTGCAGCAGTGTCGCGGAGTGGCATTCGGTGCAGTGATCGCGCGCCGTTTCCCACAAACCGCCGGTGTCCTTGACCAGACCGCTTTCGGCGTCCACTGGAGTGGCTGGCTCCTGCGCTCCCGCGGCGGAAGCCAGGGTGACAAGCAGGAGCAAGGCTCTACGCCACATACACGGCGATCCGGTGACAGGCGTTGTTCAGGTAGCCGCGCGGGTTCCAGCCGGGCAGGACCACAGGCTGCACGTCGCCCTTCGCGTCGGTGGCACGCGCCCAGACCTCGTAGTAGCCCGTTTCCGGGAACTCCAGGTTGAGATCCCAGTTCTGCCAGGCGAGGCGGTTCGCCGGCGGTTGCAGGTCGGCCCGCGTCCAGGTCCGGCCGAAGTCGATCGAGACGTCCAGCCGCTCGACCCGGTTGTCGCCGGTCCAG
>WTGL01000017.1:1308-1945 GCA_011523565.1 Acidobacteriota bacterium | reverse complement strand
GCGGCAGGAACTCGCCCGCCGGGTGCTGATAGCCGCTCTGCGGATAGGTGATCAGGGACTTGACCGGCATCGCCTCGATGATGCGCATGTCCCCGGGGGTGACTTCAGTACCCGGCGCCACCGGCTTGCGGGGCACCTTGTACGACATGCCGGTCATCTTCGGCCCGTCGTGGACGATGTTCCGAATCGCGATCCTGCTCAGCCACTTGCCGGAGGTGGACCCCGGCCAGCCGCCGAACACGAGCCGCAGCGGATGGCCATTCATCGGGTGGAACGGCTCGCCGTTCATTCCCCAGGCGATCATCGACTCGGCTTCGAGCGCCTTGGTCATCGGTACGCCCCGGGAGATGGGGACACCGCCGTCGGCTGTCCTGTCCGTTCCGTAGTAGGCCACGTAGACCGCGTCGTCCCCGTAACCGCAGTCCTCCAGGACGTCCCGCAATCGGATGCCGTCCCAGCGCGGACACCCGACCGCGCCCACCGTCCACTGGTTGCCGGAGGCCGGCGGATCGTACTCGGAGCGGCCGTTGCCGCCGCACTCCATGACGAGTTGATGGCTGACGTTCTCGAAGCGCTGCTTCAGCTCGCCCAGCGTGTACGTCTTCGGTTCAGCAACAGACTCGCCGTCGACCGTCAG
>WTGL01000017.1:449-1298 GCA_011523565.1 Acidobacteriota bacterium | reverse complement strand
TCCGGTTGCTTGGAACCGATGCTGAACGGTACCAAGGAAAGCAGGGCCGCGCCGAGAACGTCGCCGGGTACAATCCGCGCATGAGCTGGTTCTTCAACAAGACCCGCATGCCGAAGCCGGGCGAGGCGCTTCCCGGCCGCACCGAGTCGATGTCCGTCGCTCCACGCCACTACGTCCTCGACGCCCCGATCGCGCCGCCCTACCCGGAAGGTAGCGAGCTGGCGATGTTCGGCCTCGGCTGCTTCTGGGGCGCCGAGCGCAAGTTCTGGGAGGCCCCCGGAGTCATCACCACCGCGGTCGGCTACGCCGCCGGCACCACCCCGAACCCGACCTACCAGGAGGTCTGCAGCGGGCTGACCGGCCATAACGAGGTGGTCCGGGTCGTGTTCGACCCCGAACGCATCTCGTACGACGAGCTGCAGGGAAACGATGTCGGCACCCAGTACCGCTCCGGCATCTACGCCTGCTCCAGGAAGCAGCGACAGGCGGCGAAGGCCTCGCTGGCGGCGTACCGGGAGCGGCTCGCCGCCGCCGGCTACGGCCCGATCACGACGGAGATCGTCGACGCTCCCGACTTCTACTTCGCCGAGGACTTCCACCAGCAGTACCTGGCCAAGAACCCCGGCGGCTACTGCGGCCTGGGCGGCACCGGCGTGACCTGCCCGGTCGGTACCGAGGTCGCCGTCGAGCAGGCGGTCTAACGCCGATACAGGAGGCACAGCAATGGCAGACACCACGGTCGGCATCACCCGCGGTCTCGGCTGGCTGCTCTTCCTCGCCGGAGTGCTCGCGCTCGGCGGCGTCGCGATCTACGCCCTCGTCATCGACGACGGGGCGCCGCTCTACATC
>WTGL01000017.1:0-439 GCA_011523565.1 Acidobacteriota bacterium | reverse complement strand
GAGGTGGGGGCTGGGGCCAAACACGGAGTCTGCGACGGGTTTGGCGGCTCTAGCTAACGCAAGCCCATTCGCTCCAAGACGCCGGCGACGAGCAGCGGCCACACCAGCGTCGCGTCGGCGGGAACCTCCGCGAAGCGGCCACCCTCTTCGACCGGGACGAACTTGCCCCAGGACACCCCCTCGCTGTAGCCGCAGCCCGAGAGGCCGCCCCAATGCTCCGGCTCGGGGCAGATCCGCACGCCGTAGCGGAAGCGCTGGGGAGGCGCGTCCTCTCCCGCCCGGCGCGCCGCCGCCTCCAGGTACGGGGCCACCTGCTGCGCCCAGTTCCGCGGCACACCGCCGCCGACCGTGAAGATACCGAGCCGCTTCGCGCCGGCCGCCAGCCCGGTGTAGTGCTCCAGATCGAGGAACGGGTCGAACCGGATCGGCGCCAGTCCCT
>WTGL01000236.1:9978-11061 GCA_011523565.1 Acidobacteriota bacterium | reverse complement strand
ACTGGAACCCGTCGAGGCTGACGGTGGCCGTGTACGCGCCGGCCGCGACTCCCGAGATCGAGAACGCGCCGTCGGCGTCGCTCATGGCGGAGCCCGCCTCGCTGCCGTCAGCGCCCTCCAGACTGACCATCGCGCCGGGGACGGGGTCCCCGTTCGTGTCGCTGACCGTTCCGGAGACGGTGCCGTCCTGAGCCCACGCGGGCACGGCGAGAATCGACAGCGCGAGAAGAAGGGCGAAGATCCTGGCGGTCTCCGTCAGGGCTTGGGGTCTAGTCTTCATGGCGGTTCTCCCTACGGTTGTCGCGGCGGCGCCGGCACACCGGCAAGCTAGGCTCTTGATCCGCCGAACATGATACACCGTTCCATGTTCGGCGTCATGTATCGGCACCGAAATCCAAAATGATGAACACGCCTCTACCCCCGGACTACGCGGAGCGCGTCTACGCCGGCGTCCTCGGCAAGGTCATCGGCGTCTACCTCGGCCGGCCCTTCGAGGGCTGGCCGTACGAGTGGATCCGGAAGCGGCTGGGCGACGTCGAGTACTACGTGCACGACCGGCTCGACGTTCCCCTGATCGTCACCGACGACGACATCACCGGGAGCGCACGGTGCTGTGGTGGGGCGGCCTCGGCAACTCCACCGAGCACACGGCGTATTTGCGCCTTGCGAGCGGGACTCCGGCGCCCGAGAGCGGCTCGATGGAGTTGAACGGCAAGGTCGTGGCCGAGCAGATCGGCGCGCAGATCTTCATCGACGGCTGGGCGATGGTCGCCCCGGGCGATCCCGACCTGGCAGTCCGCCTGGCGACCGCGGCCGCGCGGGTGAGCCACGACGGCGAAGCGGTGTACGGCGCTTGCGTCATTGCCGCGATGGAGTCGATGGCGTTCGTCGAACGCGCCACGGACCGACTGATCGAGACCGCCCTCGGCTACATCCCGCCGGACTCCGTGATCGCCCGGATGATCGGCGACCTGCGGCGCTGGCACGCCAAAGGCGGCGACTGGCGCACGAACCGGGCCCGGCTGGCCAAGCGCTACGGCTACGACAAGTACGGCGGCAACTGCCACATGGTCCCCAACCACG
>WTGL01000236.1:0-9968 GCA_011523565.1 Acidobacteriota bacterium | reverse complement strand
CCTGCCGACCGCCGACGGCGGCCGGGCGATCAGCGACTGCGGCCATGAAGCGCTCCAGATCGTCAACATGGGGCGCAGCCTCGCCGGAAGGGAGGCGCTGGCGCCCAAGGACGGCGCCCAGTTCCACTTCTCCTTCCCCGGCTCGGTTCAGGGCTTCCAGGTCGCGGAGGGCGAGGCGGAGATCGCCAACGTCGCCCTGCCCTCCGGCGAGCGTGCGCTTCGTATCGATGCCACGGGCGAGACCCGGGTCGGTTCTCCCGTCTTCATCCCCTCGCTGGAGACAGCCAGGTGGTTCGAGGGCCGCGTCTATCCGCTGATGGCGTCGCCGCGGATCTTCCCCGGCCAGACCGTCGAGGCGACCCTCAGCGCTGGGGAGGAAGGCACCTGGGCGAACGTCTACCTCTCCTACTACGGCGAGGACGACGAACCCGCGACGTTCGACGACGACACCGTCGAGTTGAAGCCGGGCGAGAGCCGCCGGGTGTCGTTCGCCTTGCCGGCGCTGCCCGGACCGGTGTTCTCAGCCGGTGTCCGCGTCCACGATCCGGCAACAACCGTCTACCTTGAGGCGCTGAAGTGGTCCGGCGCACCGGAGTTCCAGCTCGAGCGAGCCCGCCACCGGGGCACGATGTGGCACCGCGCCTGGGTCAACGGCGTCGATCTGCTGACCAAGGGAACGGAAATGTTCCGGCTGGTCCAGAACGCCGGCATGGGTCTGCTGATGCAGGGAACCCGGGAGTGGCGCGACTACGCCGTGACCGCTGACGTGACGCCCCACCTCGTCAAGCGAGCGGGCGTCGCGGTCCGCGTTCAGGGTCTGAAGCGGTTCTACGGCCTGCTCCTGGCTCCTGAGGACCGCGTGCAGATCGTGCGCATGCTGCACGGCGAAGAAGTGCTGGCGGTCGCCGCCTTCGAGTGGCGGCTCGGTGAGACCTACGAACTGACGCTCGAGGCCCGCGGCGACCGTCTCGTCGGCAGGGTCGACGGCGGCGCGCTGATCGACGCCACCGACGACGCCCTCGATTGCGGCGCCGTCGGTCTGGTGATCGAGGAGGGACGGCTCGGCGTGGAGCGGGTAGGCGTCAGTGCCCCAACACGGCGTAGGTCCCGTCGAGAATCAACCGAACGGATACCGACAGTCCGAAAGCCGGGATGAGGATCCACACCGTGTTGGGCGCCCACACCCAGACGAGTCGGTCCATCCTGCCGATGGCTCTGTGCCCCTGGCCCACGTAGAAGCTCGCCATGTAGAGCGAGCTCACGTAGACCCACTGCCAGAACAGGGCGACTCCCAGGATGCCGGCGATGGTCGCCGGCAGGAAACCCGTGGTCATCGACGCCAGCAGAACGATCGACGGTAGCGGTGTGGCGAAGCCGTTGCCGACGTCACAGTTGAAGCCGAACGTCCGTCGATCCGTGTAGGCATCGTCGCACGTCGAGTACGCGGCCCAGACATCCGCCCATGCTGTCGGCGAGAGGATGCGTCCCAACGGGATTCCCGAGGTCAGGAACTCGATCGCCGGCGCACGGCCGGTCGCCGCACGCCGTTCCCGCCAGTACGACGCCCGCTTCGGAATGTCGTTTCGCCGCAGGTACAGACATGCCTCCCAGTAGCAGATCAGCAGGTTGATCGACAGAAACAGGCTGAGGACGAAGTAGGTCGGATCGAGACCGCCGTGCTGACGGTGGAAACCAGCATTCCAGGCCAGGGTCTGGACACCGACGGCCGCGATGACGATGAGCGCGACGACGATCTTCGGTCCTGGTTCGTTCGCACGTTGGTCGCTGACAGCTACGGCGGCGCGGTCTGTATCCATGAATCGACGGTACACGATACGATCCGCCCGTCCGCGAGGACGCCAATTCACCAAGCCGAGGCCCGTCCATGGAGCAGAGAGCACCCCGTCACCCGAACGCGATCCACTTCCTTGCAGCAACGCTGGCGGTCGCCCTGATCGCGACGTCACCCGTCGCCGCGGCCGACGCGCCGACCTACAGCCGCGATGTCGCGCCGATCTTCTTCAAGAACTGCGTCCAGTGCCACCGGACCGGCGAGGTCGCTCCGATGTCGCTGATGACCTACCGGGAAGCACGGCCCTGGGCCCGCTCGATTGCCCGCGCGGTCGAGAACCGCGACATGCCGCCGTGGAGCGGCGAGTCCGAGAACCACGTCTGGTCGAACGACCTCTCGCTGACCGACAGCGAGATCGAGACGATCGTCACCTGGGCGAAGTCCGGCGCCCCGCAGGGCGAGCCCGCCGACCTGCCCGAGGCACCGACCTTCCCGAAGGGATGGAAGCTCGGCGAGCCCGACTTCGTCGTCACGCTCGACAGCATCGAAGTGCCGGCCGAAGGCGACGATCTCTTCCCGCAGCAGGTGGTCGAAGTCGACCTGGGCGAGCCGCGCTGGGTCCGCGCGATCGAGTTCCTGCCGGAGGACTCCCGCGTTACGCATCACTTCCTGACGACCTACGTGAGCGAGCTGAACGAGGGCGATCCCGCAGCCTCCGGCGTCCTCGGCATCTGGACGGCCGGCATGCCGCCCTACGTCTTCCCTGACGGCGTCGGCCGCCGCTTCGGCTCGAAGATCCGCATCATCGTCGATCAGCACTACCATCCGATCGGCGAGGCGACGCGTGACGCCTCGCGAATCGGGCTCCACTTCGGCGAAGGCGATCTCGAGAAGGAGGTCATCACGATTCCGGTGACCAACACCGGCCTGCGCATTCCGCCGGGCGCCGGCCACCACGCCGAGAACGCCCACTACCTGTTCGACAAGGACGTCCAGATTCTCGCCTTCAGCCCGCACATGCATGTCCGCGGAAAGGCGATGAGCTACGAGGTCACCTACCCGGACGGCTCGAAGGAGATGCTGCTGGACGTACCGAACTACGACTACAACTGGCAGTGGCTCTACTACCCGACCAGGCCAATCGACATTCCCGCGGGCAGCCGCCTCGACGTCACTGCCGTCTGGGACAACTCCGAGGACAACCCGGCCAACCCGGACCCGACGAAGGAGATCATCTACCGCGGCGACACGTACAGCGAGATGTTCAACGGCTTCATCGAGGTCACCCGGAAGGAAGGCGTCCTCTTCGAGCAGCAGAACCAGAGGGAGCAGATCCTCGACCTGCTGGCGCTGCATCCGGCGAAGGACTCCTACGTGTCCGGAGCCTTCATGGGCTTTCACGTTCCGCGCGAAGGCGAAGGCTGGCTCTACATGGGTGGCATCTACTCCATCGTCCTCGACGACTTCGAGTGGCAGGGCGAAGAGCTTCGGATCACGACCCAGTTCCCCACCCTCAACGCGAGCGCCACGACGACGGTGATCGAGGGCCGGCTCAACGAGCAGGGTCAACTCCAGGGAACGGTCACGATCGGCGCGGACACCGACCAGCCGCAACGGATGCCGCTGTTCGCCGAGCCGGTCGGCGGCGGGACGGCCTCATCCGCCGGCCCCTAGCCCGTCTCCGTCGCCCGGTTCAGCCGATCGCGGATCTCGCCGAGCCGCGACCATTCCTGGAGCGCGATGGGCAGCGCCACGCTCGACTCCACGAACTCCCAGGAGTAGCTGAGAATCGCGAAGATCGCGCCCGCCGTGATCATCGGGATCGTCGCGGAGATCCACACGTTGCCGAGGACGAAGGCGAACATGGCGGCGAAGATCCCGCCATAGAGGACGGCCTCCGTGTCCGACAGGCGGACTTCGCTCCGGCGCAGCTTCCTGAGGTGCCCCACGAGCGACTCCAGGCGGCGCTGCTCCAGGATGGAGACCTGGAGTTCGGTCTGCGCGTTCAGCTCGCCGTTCAGCCGGTAGAAGCGGCGGTGGAAAAGGCCATAAACCAGGACGATCGCGGCCAGCGCCCCGAGAGCGGCGAAACCCAACCGACGGTCGAAGCCGAAGAGAACGGCGATACTCACCACCAGTTGCACCACACCAGTGAGCACTCCCGGCACGTGCCCTTCGAGGAAGTCGACCATTTCCCGACTCATCCCGAGACGCGCGTTGAGCCGCGAAACCGGTGCGTCCCGTGACCTGCGAACGAGCTCTCCTCCGAACCGCACCCGGATCGTTCCGTAGCAACGGGTGTCGTAGAAGCGCCGGCCGGTGGCGACCACGATCAGCGCCGACAGGATCGCGGCCACCTCCCAGAGAGCGCTCGGGCGGCGCTCGAGCAGAGCGTCGATGGCGCGGCCGATGAACAGCGGCACCAGGGCCCAGAGGACGTTCTCGAGCAGGACGAGAAACCACGTGACGAGAATGCGTCCCCTGAAGTTGCGGAACAGGAGACCAACGCTGAGAGCACCTTCCATCTGTCTTCCTCCGCGGTGTCGAGGTCCAAACCGCTAGTGTCGCGAGGCTACCGACCCCTCATGAAGCCCCTGCACATCGAGACGCCGCTCTTCGAGTCGCGACCGCTGTGCGTCCAGTCCGGCCGGAGGGTCTGGCTGAAGCTCGACGCGCTGCAGCCGCCCGGCTCGTTCAAGATTCGCGGCATCGGCTTCGCCTGCCAGGAGTACGTTCGTCGCGGCGCCAAACGACTGATCTCCTCGTCCGGCGGCAACGCGGGGATCGCGGTGGCCTATGCCGGGCGGCATCTCTCGGTGCCGGTCCTCATCGTGGTGCCCGAAACCACGTCCGAGCTGGCCAAGGCCCTGATCCGGCGCGAAGGCGCGGAAGTCATCGTCCACGGAGACTCCTGGCAGGAAGCGAATGAACTGGCCGAGTCGACGGTCGAGGAGTCGGATGTCCTGGTTCATCCGTTCGACGATCCCGTCGTCTGGCAGGGCCACTCCACCCTGATCGACGAGGTCGCGGGATCGGGAGTCGAGCCCGGCGCCGTGGTCGTCTCCGTCGGCGGGGGCGGCCTGCTGTGCGGCCTCGTGGAGGGGATGAGGCAGAACGGCTGGGCCGATGTCCCGGTGATCGCCGTCGAGACGGAAGGCGCCGACTCCCTGGCTCAGTCGGTGCGGGCAGGCCATCGGATCGAGCTACCCGCCATCACCAGCCTCGCCATCACGCTGGGGGCGAAGAAGATCTGCCAACGGGCGTTCGACTGCACGCGGGACCATCCCCTTCAGAGCGTCGTGGTGTCGGATCGGGCCGCCGTCTCCGCCTGTCAGCGATTCCTCGCCGACCACCGGGTCGTCGTCGAGCCGGCCTGCGGCGCCTCGCTCGCCGCCGTGTACGACGGCGCACCGGAGCTGGAGGACTTCGATTCCGTACTGGTGATCGTCTGCGGCGGCGCCACGACGACGCTGGAACAGTTGAGAGAATGGGCGGATGGCGATGCGTGACGAAGTCCTGCTGGCTGTCCTCGCGCTAGCCGTCGCTTGCGCCGGTCCCGAGGGGCCGCCCGTGGGTGTGGAAACCGGCACCGACAACCCGGCCATCGACGCGATCTTCGCCCCGTGGGACAAGCCCGATTCGCCCGGATGCGCGCTCGCCGTGGCACGGAACGGGGAGTTCGTCTACACGCGCGGCTACGGCTACGCCAACCTGGACTACGACATTCCGGCAGCCTGATGTACGAGAACCGCGAGGAGATCATCCCGCGGCGCGCCACCGGGTACCACCAAGACGACGACGGCGAGCTTCGGATCGTCCACAACTATAACTTCGAGATCGCCGGCGACGGACAGCTCTACACGACGGTGGAGGACCTGCTGCGCTGGGACGACTACCTGCACGGCGCCGACCGGCCGGCGATCTACGACTCGATGCTGACCGAGGGGACGCTCAACAACGGCGACCCGATCGAGTACGCCCACGGCATCACCCTTGGTGAGTACCGCGGCCTGAGCACCGTGGGGCACAGCGGCCATTCCTGGGGGTTCCTGACGGAGCTCAGGCGATACGTGGAGTCCGGTCTGTCGATCGCTGTCTCCTGCAACGCCGAGTACGGGGCTCCCGGAGAGTTGGCGCGGCGGGTCGCCGACCACTACCTGGCGGATCAGCTCGGGCCCGAAGAGAGCGACGACGAGGAGGACGACGCCGACGAAGAGGACGAGGACTCGCCCCCCGTTCCATCCCTGTCCCCCGCCGAGCTGGCCCAGTTCGCGGGCAGCTTCTTCTCTTCCGAGCTGGACGCCACCTATCGGTTTGCTGTCGCGGACGGCGGACTCGTGGTGCGCATCGAGCAACAGCCCGCAGTCGAGGTGAGGCCGGTTGCCGAGGACGAGTTCCGGGTCGAGTTCGAAAGCCGCGGATGGGCGGCGTCCCCGGCGCGGCTGGAGTTCGAGCGCGATAGCTCCGGCGCCGTCGTCGGGTTCAGCCTGAGTTCGGGGTCGGAGCGGGGTCTGGCGTTCGAGAGGGAACCGGGTCTGGAGGTTCGATGAAGGGACGCCGTCGCACCCATTGTCTGGCGTTACTGATCGGCGCTGGACTGGCCCTGGCGGCGTGTGCTCCGGGCCCGTCGGATCCCACCAGCACGGTCATCGTCAACGCGCGCGTCATCGATGGCAGCGGGGCTCAGTCCCGGGACGCCAACGTGCGGCTCGTCGGCGACCGCGTAACCGCCGTCGGCGACTTCGAACCGTCGGCCAAGGACACCGTGGTCGACGCGGACGGCCTGGTTCTGGCGCCCGGCTTCATCGACGTCCACAGTCACCACGACTACCGGCTGATCGAGCTGCCGGAGGCCCTGGCGGCGGTCAACCAGGGCATCACGACGATCGTGGCCGGGCAGGACGGAGGTCACCAGTACCCTCTCACCGAGTTCTTCGCCCAACTCGACGGTGCGCCCGTCGCCGTCAACGTCGCGTCGTTCGCCGGGTTCGGGACGCTGCGAGGCGAGGTCATGGGCGAGGACTACGAGCGGCATGCAACGCCGGAAGAGATCGGCGAGATGGCGGATCTGCTGCGCGCCGAACTGGAAGCCGGTGCGCTGGGGCTCTCCTCGGGACTCGAGTACGACCCCGGGTCCTTCTCGTCGACCGAAGAGGTGGTGGCACTCGCCCGGGTGGCGGCCGCTCACGGCGGGCGCTACATCAGCCACATCCGCAGCGAAGACCAGTACTTCTGGGAAGCGATCGAGGAGATCATCCGGATTGGCAGCGAAGCCCAACTGCCGGTTCAGGTGACCCACATCAAGCTCGCCATGAACCGCTGGTGGGGCCAGGCGGAGCGGCTCCTCACCAGACTGGACGAAGCCCGCTCGTCAGGCGTCGACATCACGGCGGACATCTACCCCTACCGCGCCTGGAGCACCTCCTTCACCTGGCTCACGACCGTGTTTCCCGATCGGGATCTGGACCGGCGGGACGGCGCGGAGTACATCCTCCGGGATCTGCTGTCGCCCGGCGACGTCCTCCTTCCCGAGTTCCTGCCGGAACCCGCCTACAGCGGCCTGACGCTGGCCGAGATCGCGGAAATCCGCGGCGCTGACGCCGAGACGACCCTGATGGAACTGCTCAAGGCCGACACCGAGATGGGCGGCGAATCCCCGATGATCGGTTTCGCCATGGACGAACCCGACATCGAGGCCATCATGGCCTGGCCGCATACGGTCATCTGCACCGACGGCGGACTTGCCGGTTCCCATCCCCGCGGGTTCGGCGCCTTCACCCGGTTCCTCGGCCGCTACGTTCGTGATCGGAACGTCGTCAGTCTCGAAGAGGGCATCCGGAAGTTGACCTCCCTCTCCGCCCGGCACCTGGGCATCACCGGGCGCGGCTCGATCCAGGAGGGGTACTACGCCGACCTGGTGCTGTTCGACCCGGAGACCGTGATCGACCGCTCCACATACGAGGACCCGCAGGTGCCGTCGCTGGGTGTCGAGAAGGTCTGGGTCAACGGTCAGCTCGTGTTCGACGGGGGCCGGACCACGGGGAACCGACCCGGGCGCCCGGTTCTTCGCACCGGTTCCTGACTCCGGGCGGCACGCCCCGAGTCGGCTAGGCGCCGAGCACGTGCTCGGCCGCTCCGTCCGCCGCCTCCAGGAACCGGTCGATCTCCGCGTCTCCCATCGGAGTCGACAGGGCGCCGAACAGACCGCGGGCGCCCATCAGGATGCCCCGGTTGAACATCTCGCGGGCGATCCGCTGGAGTTGGGGCGCCGCGGAGCGCGCGGTGAAGACGGCCCGGAAGTCCCTGGGCGGCTCGTTCCCCGGTACGGTGGCGAAGAGCGAACCGCGGCCTGTCGCCACGGCTTCGATGCCGTGTCTGCCGAGGACTTCCCCGATCCCGCTGCGGGTACGGTCGCCGAGCCTCTCCAGCTCCTCGAACACCTCGGGAGTGAGGCGCTTCATCGTCTCGTAGCCCGCGACCATCGTCACCGGATTGCCGTTGTAGGTGCCGCCGTGGTGAACGAGTTCCCCGCCGCGGTGGTCGAAGACCTTCATCACCTCGGCCTTGCCGGCCACCGCGCCGACCGGGAAGCCGCCGCCGATGATCTTCCCGAGCGACACGAGATCCGGCTCCACGCCGAGCCGGTGGCACGCTCCGCGATAGTCGATCCGGAACGACAGGACTTCGTCCGCGATCAGCAGGGCGCCGCACTCCCGCGTCTTCGCACGCAGTGCCGACACGAATTCGACGTCGGGCGGGATCAGCCCGAGGGCGGCGGGCAGGGGATCGAAGAGCACGGCGGCCAGATCGTCGCGGTGTTCGTCGATCAGGGCACTGCAGACCGCGATGTCGTTGAGCGGCAACGTGATGACTTCGGTCTCGAGGCTCTTCGCCATGCTCGGCTCGAGCGTCGTCGCCGGCCGTTCCGAGTCGCCCCAGTTCCTGGGCCGCGAACTGTCGCTGGCCTGCGCGTAGTCGTAGATGCCGTGGTAGCAGCCCTCGAACTTGGCGATCTTGCTGCGGCCCGTCGCCGCCCGCGCCGCGCGAACGGCCAGCAGCACGCCCTCGCTGCCGGAATTCGCGAACCGCACCTGGTCGATGTAGGGAATCCGGTCGATGAGCAGCTCGGCGAGGCGGATGTCGGCCTCGGTAGGCAGCGAGAAGGCCGTCCCGTTTCCGATCACCCGCGCGACCGCTTCCGTCACCCCGGGATGGGAATGCCCGAGGATCAACGAGGTGTAATTGTTGACGAAGTCGATCCGCTCCTCGCCTTCGACGTCGGTGACCATGCAGCCCCGGCCCGAAGCCGCGTAGATCGGGTACGGGTCCATGACCAGGGTGTGGCGACTGTTGCCGCCCGGCATCACCTCCAGGGCACGCTCGTAGAGAGACCGGGAGGCCGAGTCCTCACCGAGGTAGCGGTCGGTGCTCCGGCGGTAGGGCGTGAACTTCACGGGACTGGCTCAGCCTAGTGCCTGAAACGCCTTCGCGGTTCCGGCGAGCGCCTGCTCGATGTCGGATTCCGTGTGCGCCACCGACAGGAACATGTTGTGCCAGGGATGCAGGAATACACCGTGGTCGAGGGCATGGCTGCAGAAGGCGAAGCCCTTCTCTCTCCTGTCGTCCTCCTCGAACAGGACGGCCGGCATCTGCGGAGGTCCGGTCTGGCGGATGGCGTGACCGTAGCGACGAGCCTGTTCCTCCAGGCCGTCCCGAAACTGCTGCCCCAGCCGCTCCACGACGGCCGGCGCGTCGACCTCGGCCAGAAGGTCGAGCGTCTCGATCGCCGCGGCGAAGGGCGCGGCCTGGTACCAGAACGAGCCGGTGACGAAGATGCGCGTCGCGGCCTCCCGGTACGCCTCGTTGCCGAGAATGGCCGCCACGGGTTCGCCGTTGCCGATCGCCTTGCCCCAGGCCGACAGGTCGGGCTGGACGCCGAGTTCCGACCAACTGGCGTCGAGCGACAGGCGTAGCCCGGCCCGCACGTCGTCCAGGATGAGCGCCGCCCCCTCGGCGTCACAGATCTCGCGAACGCGGCGCGCGAAGGCGATGTCGGGCAGCTCCTGGTCGTAACCGGCGTCATGCTTGAACGCGGAAACGACGATGCCGGCAAGGTCGCCGGCGGCCGCCCGGGCGGCCGCGTTCAGACCGTCCATGTCGTTGTAGCCGTACGTCG
>WTGL01000003.1:4166-11101 GCA_011523565.1 Acidobacteriota bacterium | reverse complement strand
ACCACTCGACGAGTTGGGACGACGTGCGGGAGACGCTGGAGGCGATGGAGCGGTCTGGCGAGGAGGCGCTGGCGGAGTAGAGGCCTGCCCGGTCGCTTCTACGGGTAGTAGCCCGCCATCGTCCGCACGTCGGCGCCGCGGCGGTCCACCTCCACCCGCACCACCCGGAACTCGCTGTCCGGCTTCGTGCTCGTCGACTGGTAGGTGAGCAGGTAGCGGTTCCTGAGTTCCCGTTCGATCTGGGCGTAGATCGCGTCGAGTTCGCTGACCTGATCGATGAAGAACGCCTGGCCGCCCGTCTCTCCCGCGATGCGCTCGAGGACTCGACGGGTGGTTCTGTCCGTCGCCGCCTTCTTCAGTCCAATGGCGTAGATCGTCACGCCGGATCGGTGCGCGGTCTCGAGGGCGCTCTCGAACGTGAACGAGCTGTTCTCGTCCCTGCCGTCGGACAGGAGAAGCAGCGCCTTCTGGCCGCTGATGCCGTCGAAGTAGCTCAGGGCGTACACCAGACTGTCGTAGAGCGAGGTCGTGCCGGTGGCCTTGAGGCCGGATAGCGCCCGCGCGAGCTGGCCCGTGTGCTTCGTGAATCGACTCTCGACCTGGGTTCGGTTGGCGAAGGTCAGGATCGCCATCCGGTCCTTCGGCTGGAGAGCCGTGTCAACGAACCGGCGCGCGGCGGCACGGACCTGATCGATCGAATCCTGCATCGAAGCGGACGTGTCGATCAGGAGACCGGCGTGGAAGGGCGTGTCGTCGACCCACTCGAAGCGGCGGACCGTCTGCGGAACGCCGTCTTCGATGACCACGAAGTGATCCTGCTCCAGTCCGGGCACCGGTCGTCCGCGTTCGTCGACGACGCTGGCGAAGAGCTCGATGTACTGCACGTCAATCCGCTCGACCGGGTTCGGGCTGTTGATGAAGACGACGTCCTCCGTGCTGCTGCCGTCGGCGAGGAAAGCGGCCGCTCGCAGGTAGGTCAGGCTTGGCCCGTCGAGCACCACCGGCTGGACCCAGGGCGGCTGGTACAGCGTGGCGATCCGTTCCTCGCCCAGGAACAGTTCAAGCCGCTCGATCTGTTCGCCGTCCGGCACCGCGATCTCGACGACGGCGCGGGTGCTCTGCAGATACTGCTCGCCTGGGCGCGGCTCGATGAACCGGGCGCGAAAGCGCTGGCCGCCGCGATTGACGGACATCTCGTCCGAGGCGACGACCTCGCCGTCCTTGAGGCCCTCGACACGGATCCGGTGCTCGGTCGGATGGGAACCCAGGTTCAGTTCCACGCCGTAGGGCGGCCGGCGCTTGCGCAGGATCTCGCGGCCGTCGAGCGAGAAGGCGACGGCGTCGAAGTCGCCGATCGCGTGCGTGGAGAAGCGGACCATGCCGACCCGCAGGCGCTCGTCTCGCGGCGGCACCAGCCGCAGCAGGCGTTCACCACGGGCCGCGGCCTCGTTCGCCTCGGCTAGTGCCGGGAACGTCTCCAGGATGGTCTTGCGCAGCGATTGCGCCTGTTCGAGGTTCGGTACGTCGACCGTGTCGTTGACGACCGCGAACTGCTGGCCGAAGACATCCTCGATCTTGAGCCGGATCTGGACCTCGCCCGGACGCAGGTAGCGGGTGAAGACGAGCGGGATCCGCTCGTCCTTCCGTTCGCCGCCGCCGGCGGGAAGCTCGAATCGGTAGCGGAAGGTCTCGAACAGGTGGTCGTCCCGGATCACTTCGCCAGTCATGTGAAAGCTGTGGTACTCGCGTTCCTGGAAGGTCCTGCGGCCGGCGCTCGCGTTCGGAACCAGCACGAGTCCGTGCGTCACCGTCCGCGTCTGGTTGCGGCCCGGGAAGTCCCACTGGAGGTCGACGTCGAAGCGAGGGGCACCGGCCGGGACGTCGGTGTTGAAGGCGGCGAAGGTGGCCAGCCACTCCGCGGGAGGCTCGGGAGGCGTCGAGACTTCTTCCAGGACTCCGGTGTTGGCGAGGTCGCGCTGCAGCGCCTGGGCGGCCCAGCCGAACCACTCGTCCGCGCAGAGCACCCTGATGTTCGTCGCGGGCAGGCCGCGACGGGCCGTCGGACGGCGTACCGGGCTCTTGTGCCAGAACTGGTACGGCCGGTTCCGGCTCGTGCGTACGAAGATGACGACGAAGTGGCGCGGCGTGCGATCGCTGCCGCCGTAGAACCAGATCTCCAACTCGCTGGCGCGCGAGAGGCAGTATGACGCGGTGCGCCCGTCCGGCAGGACGAACCGCCCCGGCGGGCCGTTCAGCAGGTAGAAGAGGGCTCGGGCATCCTCGAGCGTGCCCCACTGGCTGAGCGCCGCGTCCACGCGATCCTCCCAGAGCACGCGGAGTTCGTTCAGCGGTGTCCTCGGATCCGGGTCGCGGGCCTTCCAGAAGGCCTGCATGAACGCCTCGCGCCGGTAGTCCTCGGGGAGGCCGATGAAGAACTCCCGCTCCTCCTCGCTGATCAGTGGACCGATGCGCTCCAGCCAGCGGACGAAGCGGACGTCGAGAGGCTTGGGCGGGGCGGTCTCCTCGGTCTCCCTGGTCTCGTCCGCGAACGGCGCCCCGCCGGCGAAGACCAGCAGGCACGCGGCGAGGGCGGCGATCCTGAAGTGGGCGGTCATCGGCGTTGCGGTCATGTGCGTCAACGGATCTTTACCGTCACTGCTTCCATCGGCTGGACGCCGGTTGCCCGAAGGGTCAGTGCCCGGAGCGTCCCCGCTTGCGGATCCGCCGCATGACGGCGACGACGACGCCAAGCGCCAGCACCGAAGCGGTCAGGGGAAGATCCTGCCGGAACCAGACGCCGGCGCCCAGTTCGCGGACGATCACCTGGTCGACCCAGCGCAGAAACAGGAGGATCGCGGCGATCAGCAGGAACGAGTTGTACTCGCGCAATAGAACCGTGCGCCAACTGAAGCGGGTCTCCGGCGGCCGCCACAGGTGCGGACGGGGCCAGAACGTCGGTGTGCGCTCGGCCCAGCGGCGGTGGGCTACGCCGAAACGCTGGACGAGGAATCGCTCCTCGGCGGCGATGACGCGCTCGTAGAGCAGCCAGTACACCAGGGCGGCGGTGAGCACGAACCACCACGATCTGACTGCGAGCGCGAACCCGAGCAGCACGAACAGGTTGCCCAGGTAGACGGGATGCCGGCTGAGCGAGTACATCCCGGAGGTGTTCAGGCGGCTGGCGCTCGGCGCCCGGAGGCTCCGGGTGGAGGCCCCGGGAGCAGCCGATCCGACGGCCGCCGCCCGCACGGCCATGCCGGCGAGGGAGACCGCAAGGCAGAGCGCGAGCCAACCGAGGCCGGGGTCCTGGGGGAGAGCCGCGGATCGGCGTTCGAGTACCGCGAGCAGGGCCGCCGGCAGGAGAAAGACGACGAACAGGCCCCGGTGCCGGAACAGGAACAGGCCCTGGTCCGCCAGCCGGCGGCTGAGAGGGCCGAAGCGGCGGCCCGGTTCGGGCCGCGGCGGAGCGACGGCCGCTGCCTCAGTGCCGCTGCCCGGGACCAACCGCGGCGCCGCGGCGTCCGTGGCCAGCTCGGGCGCCAGACCCAGGCTGTCGGTGTCGTTCATGGTTGCGCTTTCGAGGAGGCCGCCAGGCGGGCGGCGGCTTCCGGAGTCGTCAGCAGGACGTGGCCCTGACGTGGATCGTGGTCCCGGCTCACCTCTACGAGCCCGAGGGGCGGATCCAGGGCTTCCAGGTTGTCCCGCTCGATGAATAGCCAGACGTTGCGGTCGGTGCGGGACACGAACCGTCGCAGGGCTTCCTCGTCCCCCTGGTCGTGGACCTGGGTGCCGCCGTGCAGATCAACGGCGAAGCGCTGGGTGTAGAAGAGGAACGCGGCATCGGGAACGGGGTAGATCGCGTAAGGCTCGTCGGGTTCCGCCCACTGGACGAGATCGCGCGAGAGTGCGCGCGCCGACTTGAAGGCGTCGCCCAATGGCAGCAACCGCACCGCGGTGACCGACATGGCGAGTCCGAGGCCGGTTGCGAGGCAGGGTATCAGCAGATCGGGGCGGCGACGCACCGCCAGCCAGAGGCCGGCCGCACCGGCAATCAGGGGCAGGGCGGCCACCGCTTGCAGCTCCGTGATCGTGTCGGCCGAGATCGTGCCCTCGGGCAGGTCGCCGGCCGCCGTCGGCACCGCCGCGACCAGGACGGCGAACAGCAGGATCAGTGCCGCCGTTGACGCCAGGAACGCCGCCCGGTAGCGCGGCCAGCGGTCGCGGATGAGGAGCACGCCGTGGGCGGTGAGCATCGCCAGGGGCGCTGACAGGGCCAGCAGGTACACGGTGCGCTTGCCGCCCGAGAGGCTGAAGAACACGAACGTGCTGGCGATCCAGATCAGCAGGAACCGGACCGCCTGACCCTGGCGACTCCCAGGCTCCTCGCGGGATTTGCGGAAAGCGGCGTAGATCGCGACCGGGGCGAGCAGCGTCCAGGGTGCGAACGTGCCGGGAAGGGTCTGGAAGTAGTAGTGCCAGGGTTTCGGATGGTAGGTGGCGGCGGCGTAGCGCGACAGGGTCTGGTCGAGCAGGAGGGCGTCGAAGTAGGAGCGCCCTGCCAGCCACACCGCGGGGCCGAACCAGGCCAGGACGATGACGGCCCAGATCAGCAGTCCGCGACCGAGTCGCAGCTCGGTGATGCCGGCACGGTCGCGCTCGAAGGCCAGGAAGAGGACGACGGCGAGCAGGGGCACCACCAGGCCCACGGGGCCCTTCGCCAGTGTTGCCAGACCGGTGCACGCGAAGAAGGGAAGGTACGCCCGGGAGCCGCCGCCTGGGGTGGCCCCGCCGGAAGAACCGAAGCGTGCGCGCGCCCAGCACAGGATCGCCAGCAGTTCGAAGAACATGAGCGTCATGTCGATCTGGCCGACCCGGCCGTTCCACATGACCAGGGCCGAGGTGAGGAAGACCGGCGCCGCGAGCCAGGCCGTCGCCCGGTCGAAGAGGCGCGCGGCGAGCGCGAAGACGACCAGAACGGCGCCGACGCCGGCGAAGAGAGACGGAAGGCGCGCCGCGACCTCGTCCACGCCACCCCTGAGGGCGCCGAAGAGCGCGATGTTCCAGAAGTGGAGCGGTGGCTTGTGGGTGTAGGTTTCGCCGTTCAGGCGGGGCACCAGGAAGTGCTCCAGTTCGAGCGGCGGCTCGAGCATCTCCCGGGCAACTTCCGCGTAGCGCGGCTCGTCGGGGTTCCAGACGTCGCGGCTGCCGATGCCGGGCAGCAGCACCGCGATCGCGGCGGCGGCGAGGATCAGGTAGGCAAGCCGGTTTCCTCGCACGGGAGGATCCTGACACAGTGATTCCGGTTGCCGGGAGCGCCTTCCGCGGGCCGGGGATAAGGTAACTGCTTCCCGTTCCACGAAGCGCCGGTCTCGAAACAGGCGGAGGTGTCAGCCGATGAGTCAGTTGCCGAAGTCCGTGACCATCACGGACGACACGATGAGGGAAGGTCTGCAGATCGAGAGCGCGGACATTCCGGTCGAGGACAAGCTGCGTCTGCTCGATGCGCTGGGCGAGACGGGTGCCAAGGTGATCTCGATCGGCTCCTATGCCCATCCCAAGTGGACTCCGCAGATGGTCTGCATCGACGAGATTGCCGAGCGCTTCGTGCCCAAGCCGGGCGTTCGGTACACGGCGGCGATCTTCAACAAGTACGGGTTCGAACGCGCGGACCGCTGGTACCCGAAGCTCGACGTCAGGCAGCGCCGGATCGGCACCCACGTCGAGTTGTGCGACACGTTCGCCCGCCGCAACTACAACGTCACCCAGGCGCAGCAGATCGAGCGGATTCCGGCGATGATCGAACAGGCACGTGCACGCGGCTTCGAAACCGGTGCCGTAGCGATCGGCAACCCGTTTGGTTCGAACTTCGAGGGTGCGTTCTCGCTTGAGCAGCGGCTCGACCTGCTGGCGCTGATGATCGACCGCTGGCATCAGGCGGGCTTCCGGGTGACGCGCTGCTCGATCATCGAGGCGATGGGCTGGAACATGCCGCACACCGTGCGCGAGACGCTGGTCGCCATCCGCGAGCGCTGGCCCGAGATCACGGACTTCCATTGCCACCTGCACAACACGCGCGGGGCGTCGATGGTCAGCTACTACGAGGCGCTGAAGCTCGGTGTGCGTGAGTTCGACACGTCGATCGGCGGCATGGGCGGTTGCCCGTACTGCGGCAACGGCCGCGCCGCAGGGCACGTCCCGACGGAGGACTTCGTCGACTTCTGCCACGAACTGGGTATCGAGACCGGCTACAGGCTCGACAAGCTGATCGAGGCCGCCTGGATTGCGGAGGAAGTCGTCGGCCATCCGCTCTGGGGCCACGTCTCGAAGGCGGGGCCGCGGCCGCGCCGGGACGGCGAGCTCTATCCGCGGCAGATGCCCTTCGTGGAGACCCTGGACGAGGCGTCCCACTTTCGGAACGGGGCGCCGGTCTATGCCGGTCAGCGGTCACCGTGGCGGCCCGACGCGGCGTTGTACGAGGCATGAGCGTGGCGGCCAAGGCTCCGGGAGCGGGGGTTCGCTACGAGGCGGACGAGCGGACGCCGACGCCGCTCGCCGCGACGATGGGTCTCCAGTACGCGACCCTGTGTGTCGCGGGGATCGTGCTGACCCCGGCGATCATCGTCCGTGCTGCCGGAGGCAGCGACGAGTACCTGGCGTGGGCGGTCTTCGCGGCCATCTTCGTGAGCGGCATCGCCACGATCCTGCAGGCCGTGCGTCTGTGGCGGATCGGCGCCGGCTTCATTCTGCTCATGGGCACTTCGGGGGCGTTCATCGCGGTCAGCATCGCGGCTCTGAGCCAGGGCGGTCCCATGCTCCTCGCCAAGCTGGTCATCGTTTCGTCGCTGTTCCAGTTCCTGCTCTCCGCCCGGCTCCTGTTGCTTCGGAGGTTGTTCACGACGACCGTCACGGGCACGGTCATCATGCTGATCTCGGTC
>WTGL01000003.1:3642-4156 GCA_011523565.1 Acidobacteriota bacterium | reverse complement strand
CTCGGTCAGCGTGATGCCGATCATGTTCAACCAGTTGACCCTGGTTCCCGACGATGCGCCCCGTGCGGCCGGTCCGATCACGTTCGTCGTGGCCATCGCGGTGATGGCCGGGTTCGGCCTTCGGGCCAGGGGGATCGGACGGTTGTGGGCGCCGGTCGCGGGCGTCGTGGCTGGCTCGATCGTTGCCGTGCCTCTTGGCCTCTACGATTTCGAGCAAGTGGCCGCTGCTGCGTGGATCGGTGCCCCGGCCGGCGGCTGGCCCGGGTTTGACCTGTCCTTCGGGCCGGCTTTCTGGGCGTTGCTGCCGGGCTTCGTCATCGTGACGTTGATCGGCGCCGTCGAGACGATCGGTGATGCCGTGGGTATCCAGCGCGTCTCCTGGCGGACGCCGCGGGCGCCTGACTACCGGGCCGTGCAGGGCGCCGTCGCCGCCGATGGACTCGGCAACCTGCTCTCGGGCATCGCCGGCACCGTGCCGAACACGACGTACTCGAGCAGCATCTCGGTCACGGAA
>WTGL01000003.1:0-3566 GCA_011523565.1 Acidobacteriota bacterium | reverse complement strand
GATCGACTATCGCAAGGCGCTCGTGATCGGCGTGTCCTTCTGGATCGGCGTCGGTTTCGAGAACGACCTCATCTTCGCCGATCAGCTCGGCGGCTGGGCGGCGTCCATTCTGGGCAACGGCATGACGGCAGGCGGACTCACGGCGATTGGCCTGACCGCGTTCCTTGAGTCGACCAGACCGCGTCGCAGGCGTCTGGAGGCCGAGGTCAACTCCGCGGCCGCCGCCAGGATCGGCGCCTTCCTGCGTGCCCAGGCCGCGCGCGCCAAGTGGGGCGAGGAGGCCGCGGAGCGCCTCTTCTCGGTGGGCGAGGAAGCCCTGCTCAGTCTGGTGAGCGGAGACGAGGAAGCGGAGCGGGGCGCGAAGCGTCATTTGCTCCTCCTCGCGCGCGTCGACCGTCAGTCGGCCGAACTCGAGTTCGTCGCGGCTCCGGGCGGGAGGAACATCGAGGATCGGATGGTGCTCATGACTCCCGAGGCGCCGGCTCCGATCGAGAACGAATTGTCGCTGCGGCTGCTCCGTCACTTCGCGTCATCGGTCCAGCACCAGCAGTATCACGACACGGATGTGCTCACGGTCACCGTGAGCAGCGACAGCAGGGAGCCGAGCGGACAGGTGGATGCGGCGGGAATCTGAGGGGACTCGGGAGCATTGTAGGATGGACGGTAGCGGTCGGGCGTCAGTGAGGCTGGCCGCGGAACGGTACGAGCGAATTGACTGAGAGCCCCCATCTGACGTTCGTCGAGGAGATCCTGCTCCTCCTGCTGGACGATGACACCGGCGCGATGAAGCGGGTGGCCCCGAACGTGATGGAACTGCTGATCGCTGGCGCCATCCTGATGGACCTTGCGCTGCGCAGCCGCCTGGACTGCGACCTGCAGAAGATGGTCGTTGTCGATCCGGCGCCGGTCGGCGAGGAGATCCTGGACGGTCCGCTGGCGGAGATCGCGGGTTCCGACGACGAGGCCGACCCCCGCACCTGGGTCGTCAGACTCTCGGCCCGGAGCAAGGAGATCCAGGAAGCGGCGCTCAAGCGCCTGGTCGAGCGTCAGATCCTCCGCGTCGAGGACCGGAGCTTCCTGTGGGTGTTCGGCCGCAGGCGTTACCCGATGGTCGATGACCGGGAAGAGCGGGAAGTGAAGCTGCGAATTCTGGATGTGCTGTTAAGCGACCGGATACCGGCGCCGAGAGACGTGGCGCTGATCTGCCTGGCCGACGCCTCGAACGCCTTCCAGGTCATTCTCAGCCCGCAGGAGTTGCGGCACGCGGCCGCGAGGATCGAGTTGGTCCGCGGCTTCGACCTGATCGGCCAGGCAATGAGCCGGGCCATCCAGAAATCTGTTCAGGACATCGCCGCCGCGACGGCGACGGCCCACCACCCCTTCTATTGAGACCGGGAATCGAGTCGCGGCGTCCGCGCCGCGCTGACGCACAGAAACAGGGTTGTTCCATGCAGGAGTACTTGGCGTGATCGAGAGCACGAAGATCGGGGACGCGGTCGTCTGGGCCCCTGAAGGGCGCGTCGACGCCTCCAGTGCGCCTGACCTGGAGCAGGCCATGACGGAGAAGATCGGGGAAGGGGGCGTGCACGTCGTCCTGGACTTGAGCCGCACCCGTTACATGAGCAGCGCCGGCCTTCGTGTGGTGCTGGTCGTTGCCAGGGCTCTCCAGGCGAAGGACGGACGTTTCGCCGTCTGCGGCCTGAACGACGAGGTGAAGGAGCTGTTCGAAGTCAGCGGCTTCAGCCTGATCGTCAACATCGTGGCCGATCGTGCCGCCGCGGTGGCCGCGGTGCAGCAGACCGGCTGACGCTCGCGGCTAGCGCGCCGCTACAGCGCCCAGCCGTCCCGATACGCGGGCTGGATGTACTCCCGCGGCACGTCGACGCCGTTCGTCACCTTCAGCTTCTTCGGGTTCCAGACGATCTCCTGCTGGGAGCGGACCGCCAGGTTGCCCAGAAGTGCGGTCTCGGTCATCGGACCCGCGTGATCGGGAAAGTTGGAGCCGTCCGGGTTCGTCGTGCCAGACTTGATCGCGGCGAGCCACTGCTTGTAGTGGCCCTCGGTCCGCTCGTACTTCTCGGGCCGCGGGTTCTTCTCGATCTTCTCGTGCAGCTTCGCGGGGTGGAGCTGGGGCTTGCTGGCGTACATGTTGTCGACGATGACGCCCTTGGTGCCCACGAACAACTGGCCGCTGTTGCCGGGGGGCCACTTGCCTTCGTAGAACTTCGGCTTCGCCGGCCTCAGGTTGCCGTCGCGCCAGACGACGGTCATCTTCGGGCGGTTGCCGCGCGCCGGGTACTCGAACGTGATCCGGGTCGCGGCGGGGGCGGTCTCCCTGAACAACTGCGTCGACTCGGCGTAGATCGAGGAGGGATCGCGCAGATCGAAGATCCAGAAGGCGGCGTCCATCGCGTGGCAGGCGATGTCGCCGATGGCGCCGGTGCCGAAGTCCCACCATCCGCGCCAGGCGAAGGGATGGTAGTAGTCCGAGTGATAGGGCCTTTCGGCCGCGGGTCCGAGCCAGAGATCCCACTTCACGTGTTCCGGCACCTCGTGGACTTCCTTGGGGCGCTGCATCGCCTGTGGCCAGATCGGCCGGTTCGTCCAGTACTCCACTCGGTTCACTTCGCCGATCACGCCGGCCTCGATCCACTCCCGGATCAGCCGCGTTCCGTCGCCCGCGTGGCCCTGGTTGCCCATCTGGGTGGCGGTTCCCGCCTTGCGTGCCAACTCGCCGAGCATCCGGGCTTCCCAGATCGTTCGCGTCAGCGGCTTCTGGGTGAAGACGTGGAGACCGCGCTTCAGCGCCTCCGCCGTGATCACGGCGTGCGTGTGATCCGCGGTCGACACCAGAACGGCGTCGAGTTCGTCGCCGTGCCGGTCGAACATCTCGCGGTAGTCGTGGTAGCGCGGCGCATCGGGATGCGCGTTCATCGCCTGCTCGGCGCGCTTCCAGTCGATGTCGCAGAGGGCGACGATGTTCTCGCTGGCAACCCCTTCGATATCGCTGCGGCCCTTGCCGCCTGCCCCGACGGCGGCGATGTTCAGCTTGTCGCTCGGCGCTTCCTGGCCGCGGCCGAGAACGTGGCGGGGAACGATCATCAGGCCCGCGCCTGCGGCGGTAGCGCCCAGCACGCTGCGGCGGGTCATCTCTTGCTCGGGCATAACGGATTACCTTTCTGTCAGGTTCTTTGTGCGCTAGGTTAGCGCATCCGATGAACCTGCTTCGCATCGTTGGACTGGGCGTCGCCTGGTCGATCGGGCTCACGTCGGTGCCCGCCGGGGCGGAGACCCGGGAGCAGGGCCGGTCCCTGTCCGGAGAGTGGCAGCACCACGGCGGCGACCACACGTCCAGCCGCTATTCGCCGCTCACCCAGATCGACGGCTCGAACTTCGGCCGTCTCGAGATCGCCTGGCGTTGGCGCACGGCGGACCACGACGTGCCGCTGGACGTGCTGCCGGGCTACGACACGGGGTTCTACCGCTCCGTGCCGCTGATGATCGGCGGCCGCCTGTTCGCGCCGACCAGCCTGGGCCAGGTAGCCCTGCTCGACCCGGCGACCGGA
>WTGL01000124.1:530-11253 GCA_011523565.1 Acidobacteriota bacterium | reverse complement strand
ACTGCTTCGCGTACCAGGCCGCCGTCGCGACGGCGTCGTTCGAGAACACGTGAACGTGGTGGAGACCGGGCGCTCCGCCGTGGTCCATGTCGTCGATCACCTCGATTCGTGTTCCCCACGGGTCTTCGCAGAAACCGAAGGTGAATCCAGCCGGCTCCACGTACCGTGCGGCGCCGACGACCTTGCCGCCCGCCGCCTCGCAAGCTTTCAGGGTCGCCGCCACGTCCGCGACGGAGAAACTGATGTGATCAAGCGACGTGCCGCCGCTGCCGCTCGTCGGCTCGCCTTCCCGGACCTTCAGGATGTCGTTGCCGTAGAAGACGGAGTCGAAGGGGCCGCTCTTGCCGAGCCTGCCGCCGAAGAGCTCGTTGTACCACTTCGCGGCCGCCATCGTGTCCGGAGCAACCAGGTGAACGTGGTCGAACTCTTCAGCGACCACAGACGGCGGAGCGCCGAAAGCGAGGCCCAGAACCGCCAGCGAGACGATGAAACCGGGAGCAGTGACTCTTGGAGAATCGGGGCGCATGTGAGTCCTCCGACGCTTGTATGATTCCTGGAGCGGCAACCGGCAGCGTACCAGTCCGACGGGGTACAACTGCCATGAACACCACGAACGGAAAGGCCGGCGCGACGCTCGCAGCGTGCGCCCTGTTCCTGTTGTGTCTGGCGAGTTTCGGCTGCAACGGCGTCGGCGCCAAGCGTGCCGCCGGCCAGACGGAAGCGTCGGGAGCCGTTTCGGCGTTCCGCAGCGAAACCGCACCGACCACTCGCGTGCGGCTCGGCCAGATAGACGCTCTGGTGACGGCCTCCGGCTCCGTCGTCGCGCCGCGGCTGACCGAACTCGGTCCCGAAGTCTCGGGGCGACTGTCGGCCGTCTACTTCGACGTAGGCGACCAGGTCGAGGAGGGCGACGTCGTCCTGCAACTCGATCCCGTACCCTTCCGGATCAACCTGCAGCGGGCGCGCGCCGGTCTGGCCCTGGCCCAGGCCGAGGCCGCGCAGGCGCTGCAGGAACTCGAGCGGGTCGAGCGGCTGGCCGAGCAGGAAGTGGCCCCACCCCAGGAGCTCGACCGGCAACGGACCCAGCTCGCGGTCGCCAAGGCCCGGGTCGAGCAGGAACTCGCCGCCGTGAGGAGCGCCGAAGAGAACCTGACCCGGACCGCGGTGATCAGCCCCTACGACGCCCACGTGGTCGAACGTCAGCTTCACGAGGGAGCGATCGTCGGTCCGGGTTCGGTCGTCGTCACGATTCAGGAACTGTCCGGTTTCGCGGCGGAACTCGACGTGCCGGCCGCGGCGGCGGCGCCGGTCCATGTGGGTGACCCGGCACTCCTGATCGTCGAGGGCGCGGCGGAACCCCTCCCATCCACGATCGCGGCGGTGAACGCCCGAATCGATCCGGACACGCGGACCTACCGCGTCCGAGTCCCGGTGCCTGGGGAGACACCGGAGGCCAAGGCGGGCGCCTTCGTCCGCGCCGAGATCCGACCGCGCACCCGCGACGGCGCGGTGATCGTCGAACGCGCCGCGGTGCTCAACCGCGACGGACGCACCTACGTGTTCACCGCCGTGGACGGCCGAGCCGAGCAGATCGAAGTCTCCGTCGGAGC
Organism: Acidobacteriota bacterium; assembly: GCA_011523565.1. Lineage (GTDB taxonomy): Bacteria > Acidobacteriota > Thermoanaerobaculia > Multivoradales > Multivoraceae > Multivorans. Next base: position 9,643 of record WTGL01000124.1, on the reverse strand, counting down.
CACCGGTCAGCGATGGGTCGAAATCAGGCGCGGCGCCGAGGCCGGCGACGCCCTGATCATCGGACCGGTCATCGATCGACTGGCCCACGGAACGCCGATCGAGGTCACCGAACCGCCGCTGCTCGAAGCGGGCAACGAGACGCCATAGGCGTCGCCGACGTCATGCTGAACCTGCCGCTCACCTCGATCCGGCGGCCCGTCTTCGCCCTCATGCTGAACGTGGGGCTCGTCGTTCTCGGCCTCGTGTCCCTGAACCGGCTGAACGTCGATCTCAACCCGGACGTCGAGTTCCCCTTCGTCACGGTCACCACCGTGCTCGAAGGGGCTTCTCCGGAGACGGTCGAGACCGAGGTCACCGACATCCTGGAAGAGCAGATCAACACGATCGAGGGCATTCGCGACCTGAGTTCCGTCTCGTCCGAGGGGATTTCCCAGATCTTCGTCGAGTTCGAGACGGACTACGACGTCGACGTGAAGGCGCAGCACGTACGGGAAAAGATCGCCCCGGTCCGCGCCGACCTGCCGCTCGACGTCGAGGACCCGGTCGTCACCCAGCTCGATCCGGACGCGACCCCGATCCTCTCCGTCATGCTTGGCGGCCCGGTCTCCGTCCGCGAGCTGTCCGAACTCGCGGAAACCACCATCAAGGACCGGCTCGAAAGACTGCCGGGCGTCGGCAGCATCGAGATCATCGGCTCCCGCCGGCGGGAGGTCCGGATCTGGCTCGACCCGGTTCGACTGGCCGGCTACGGCCTGTCGATCGACGACGTGCGATCGACGCTCCTGCTCGAGAACGCCGAAACTGCCGGCGGCCGGGTCGAGGGACGTGAACGGGAATGGACGGTCACCACGTCCGGCAAGGTCAAGCGGGTCGAGGACTTCGGCGCCCTGATCGCCGCCGAGCGCGGCGGCCGGCTGGTCTACCTGCGGGACGTGGCGAAGATCGAGGACGGTCTCGCCGAGGAGCGGTCGATCGCGCGCTTCAACGGTCAGCGCGGCGTGTCGCTCGATGTGCGCAGACGAAGCGGAGCGAACACGGTCGTCGTCGCCGAAGCAGTCCGCGCAGAGGTCGAGGCGCTCCGCGGGGACTTGCCGCCGGGCATGGAGGTCCTGATCACCCGCGACATGGCGGTCTTCATCGAGGACTCCATCTACTCGGTGTTCTCCAACATGATCTGGGGCGGCGCCCTGGTGGTCCTGGTCGTGCTGCTGTTCCTGCGCAACCCGCGTTCCACCCTCATTTCGGCGCTCGCGATTCCCTCCTCGGTCATCGCCTCCTTCACGTTCTTCTACCTGGCCGGGTTCACCCTGAACGTGATGACGCTGATGGCGCTATCTCTTTCGATCGGCGTCGTGATCGACGACGCGATCGTCGTGCTGGAGGTCATCTACCGGCGAATCGAGCGGGGCCAGGAGCGCCGCGAGGCGGCCGAAGAGGGCGCCAGCCAGGTCATGCTGGCGGTCGTTTCGACCACGCTCGCCCTGTGCGCCGTGTTCGTGCCGATCGCCTTCCTGAGCGGTACGGTCGGCCAGTTCTTCTACGAGTTCGGGATGGTGATGACGATCGCCGTCTGCGTCTCCAGCCTGTTCGCGCTGACGCTGACACCGATGCTCGGCAGCCGGGTGCTCAAGGCGACCCAGGGACGCGATCCGGTGAGCCGCACTCTGGGCCGCGGCCTCGACGGACTCGACCACTTCTACCAGATCGTTCTGCGGCGGGCGCTCGGACACAGGACGCTGACGCTCGTCGTCGCCGTGGGGGCGATGGCCGGCGGCGTGCTCGTCGCGTTCACGCTTCCCTTCGACTTGTTCGGCACCGAAGACCGCAGCGAGTTCAACGTCAACCTGAAGATGCCGGTCGGGACTCCGCTGGCGGTGACTTCCCAGACCGCCCGCCGCACGGAGGAGCTGATCGCACAGGATCCGGATGTGCGCAACCGCTTCGCCACGATCGGCGGAGGCAGCCGCCAGGAGCCTCATCGAGCCTCGATCTACGTCCAGTTGACGAACAAGAGGGACCGCGAGCTCAGCCAGGCGGCGATCATGGACCGCGTGCGCGACCGGTTGCTCGAGGAAGTCCCCGAAGCGGAGGAGATCGTCGTGTCGCCGATCAGCTGGATCGCCGGCAGCGAGGACCAGACCGGAACGCGCGCCGTCTCCTACAGCCTCCGCGGCCCGCGCATCGCCGACCTGGAGCTGTACTCCGAGCGACTGGTGGCGCGGATGCGAGCCGATCCTTCCTTCGTCGACGTCGGCACGTCCTGGGAGACCGGCAAGCCCGAGATCGAGGTCGACGTCGACCGCGACCGCGCCGCCGACCTCGGGGTGCCGGCCACGGTCATCGGGCGCACGATCCGCACCCTGCTCGCCGGTGAGGAGCTGGGCGCCTTCGAGGAGGACGGCGAACGCTACGACGTCCGCGTTCAGGTGCTGCCGGAGTACCGGGACGAACCCGGGAAGCTCCACCTGATCCAGATCCGCACGGCTTCCGGGCAACTGACGCCCATCACGAACGTCGCCAACATCCACCTCGGCGAAGGCGCGGTCCAGATCAGGCGGCAGAACCGTTCGCGCGAGATCACGATCGCCACGAACGGCGCGGAAGGCGTCGCGCAATCCGAACTCGCGGCCCGCATCGAGGAGTACAGCCGCCAGATCGGTCTCGCTCCTCCGAACACCCTCGTGCCAAGCGGCACGACGGTGATCATGCAGGAGACGGGCCTGTCCCTGCTGTTCGCGTTCGTGCTCGCCGTGGTCGCCATCTACATGGTTCTGGCGTCGCTCTTCAACTCGCTCGTCCATCCGGTCACGATCATGATGTCGGCGCCGCTTTCCTTCATCGGCGCCTTCCTGGCGCTCAAGCTCTCCGGCCAGCCGCTCGACATGATGAGCGGCATCGGCCTGCTGGTGCTGATGGGTCTGGTGATGAAGAACGGCATCCTCCTGATCGACTACATCAATCGACTCCGCCAGGACGGGCAGAACCGCAGGGACGCGATTCTCGAGGCAGGCCCGGCCCGATTGCGGCCCGTGCTGATGACCGCCTTCTCCTTGATCTTCGGCCTGCTGCCAGTCGCGTTCTCCCAGGCCGCCGGTTCGGAGGGCCGCGCCGCGATCGCGGTGCTGATCATGGGCGGCATGGCGACCTCGACCCTGCTGACGCTGCTGGTCGTCCCCGTGGTCTACGACCTCGTGGACCGGTCGGTCGAGAAGGTCACCGCCTGGAGCCGCACCGCGCGGGACTGGTTCGTGAACCTGGGCCGACAGCCCGCCGCCCAGACCGCTCATGTCACCCGGCCGCGACGACGACAGGGTCGACGCCGTCGCAAGCGGTCGCGCCGCTAGAACCGCCGTCAGGGCGCCACGGCCCGCACCGGCACCCCGCGCAGCGCCACGGAGCGACAGGCGGCAACGAGGGCCGGCACGAACAGGTGCGGCCTCGCCACGCACGCGTAGTGGTCGGCATCGACCGGATGGACCTCCGCACCCGGGATCGCAGCCGCCATCACCTCCTGGTACTGGGCCGGGATGTGCTCGTCCCGCAGCGTGAGCGCTACCGCGGCCGGCACGTCGATATTGCCCAGCCAGTCGCTGGAGTCGAAGCGCGCGAGCGCGGCGGCGGCCTCGATCACCGAAGCCGGCTCCGTCGGGGCGAGCTGCTCCTTCAAAGCCAGACGCCGGCCGGGATCCTGGACGTTCTCGAGCATCCGCTCACCCATGCTGTCCCACATCGACTGGGGCGCCACGCGAGCCGCGAGCGACAGCAGCGGTCCAAGCGTCGAAGCGGCCCGCTTGGCCCGCGGTCCGCCGAAACGCGTACTGGTCGCACAGAGCACGAGACCGGCGGTGCGATCCCGGTGCCGGCGCCAGAACAACTGGGCCACCGCTCCGCCCATCGAGTAACCGACCGGGATCACCCGCTCCACGCCCAGCCGATCGGCAAGTGCCGCCGCGTCGTCCGCGCAGTCCTCCAGCTTGAAGGCGCCGATCCGCCGGATCCCGCGGCCGTGGCCACGGTGATCAAGCGCGATGACCCGGAAGCCGCGCGCCAGCGCAGCGAAGCTGGTCGACCAATTCAGAAGCGCGGTGGCGGCCAGGCCATGCAACAGGACCAGCGTGGGGGCACCGGGCGGTCCGGCGATGTCGTACGCCCAGGTCGCTCCACGGCCGGGCAGGCCGATCCGGCGGCCCTTCGATGCCGTGTCCACGGCTCCGTCCTCAGGCGTACCGCCCGGTCTTCTGGGTGCGGGCGTACAGGTCGTCGACGACCCAATGGAACAGGCACACGTGGACGCTCTCGACCATGCCCATGTCGTGCAGGTCGACGTGAACGCCGTCCTGCTGGAGTTCCTTCAGCCGGCCCCCGTCGAACCCCGTGAGCCCGAACGTGCGGAGATCATGGCGGTTCGCCCAGTCCACGGCGGCCAGCACGTTCGGGCTGTTGCCTGAACCGCTGAACGCCATCAGGGCGTCGCCGGAGACGGCGGCGCTCATCAACTGCTGGACGAAGACCTGCTCGTAGTCCAGGTCGTTCGCGACCGCGGTGAGCCAGGGCACGTTGTCCGTCAGGCTGACCACTCGCAGGCGCCGGTGCGACTCGTCGCGCAGGCGATCGGCCGCGAGCGTGCCCTTGCCCAGGTCGACGCTCAGGTGGCTCGCCGCCGCGGCCGAACCGCCGTTGCCGATCAGGTAGAGCGTGCTGCCACGATTCCACACGTCGAAGACGATATCGGCCCAGCGTTCCACCGCAGCCGTGTCGATCCTCGCCAACTCGGCTCGCAGCCGGTCGACATAGGCCGAGGCATCGAGCGTCGTGCCGAGCATGCCGGCATCGTACCCCGGCGTCCCCGTCTTCCCGGCGACGCCGGCCCCTCAGTAGGGCTCTCGCGTGACCCGGTCCGCGGGGACACGGCAGATGCGGCGCATCCGGTGGCTGCCTGCCTGGGGATGGGTCCAGCGCAGCTCGTCGCCTTCCATCCACCGCTCGACGCGGATCCAGGGGATGCCGTAGCCGTCCATCTCGAGCACGCCGTCCCGGTAGCGCGTCCGGTTGCGGATCCTCAGGCAGCTCGGGTTCACGTCGTTGGCGCCATTCCGCAGCGTGCCGTCGGCCCGCATGTCATGGATCAACCCCACCGACGTCACGACGACGCGGTCGCCGCACTGCTCGACCCGTTCCAGGTGCCCGCTGTTGTCGTCCAGCCACAGGCCGCGGAGGTCGGGCGCGCCCTCCGGGAGCGGCTCGGTGCATTCGGCCAGCACCGGAACCGGCCACTCCGTGTAGCCCTCACAACCAGGCGTGTAGGCGACCGGTATCTCAACGGCGGTCAGACCCGAGCCGTCGAGCACCGGCAGATCGCAGTGATCGACTTCGCCACCGCCGCCGGCGAGCAATCTCGCCTCGGTCGTGTCGAGCGGCCGTGGCGCGGAGCGCAGATAGACCCGGGCGAAGGCCGTGGCCGCTCCCGCCAGTGCCACCGCCGCGACGGCCGCCAGCAGCGCCCGCACGAGGAGTCGCCTGCGGCGGTCGGTCACCCCTCAGCCCCTGCCGGCGCCTGTTCGATGAAGTTGGCGACGATCGTCGCCAGTTCCCTGCCCCGACCCTCCTGGAGGAAGTGGCCGCCGCCCTCGATCGTGGCGTGCCGCTGTCCCTGCGCGCCCGGGATCCGCGTCTCGAACGGCCCCCGCGCACCGCCCGTCACCGGATCATTGTCCGAGAAGGCGCATAGAAACGGCTTCGTCCACTCCGAGAACACCTTCCAGGCTGCGATCTGGGCCGGCACCGAGGGGTCGTTCGGCAGCATCGGCACCCGGCTGGGCATGGCGCGGATGCCCGCCTTGTACGACGGGTCGGGAAAGGGGGCATCATAGGCTGCGATCTCTTCGGACGTGAGTGTCACGCCGTGAACCATTCCCCCGAGCACGGACCCGACGGGTATGTCCTCGGTCTCCCAGGTCCACTTCTGCCAGTAGGCGAACTTGACCGCCGGATCGGTTCCCATCTTCGAGAGCTGCTGCTGCATCTCCATCATCGTCGGCGTCGGCGCCTCCGCCCGGAACTTCTCGACCTTCTTCACCGTCTCATCGGGCAAGTTCATCGGCAGCGGCAAGCCGGTGTTCGCCGCGACGATGCGGTCGAACCGCGCCGGGTCCTGAGCGGCCATCCGCAACCCGATGAGGCCTCCCCAGTCCTGGCCGACCAGGGTCGCATGCACGACGCCGTTGGCTCGCAGCCAGGCGCTCAACCAGTCGACCTGCCGCTGGTACGTGTAGTCGTCGCGCTCGGCCGGCTTGTCGGACCGGCCGTAGCCGACGAGGTCCGGCGCCATCACCCGCATTCCGCGCTCGACCAGCACCGGGATCATCCGCCGGTAGAGGAAGCTCCAGGTCGGCTGCCCGTGCATCAGGAGCACCAGCGGACCGTCGCTGGGGCCGGCCTCCACGTGGTGGATCCGAAGGCCTTCACCCTCGCCGTCTCCTCTCGGCACGACCGTGTAGTGCGGTTCGTAGCCGAAGTCCGGCAGGTTCGCGAAGCGTTCGTCAGGCGTGCGAAGGACTTTCATGGCGATGGGTTCTCCGGCTTGAGGTTGGGACGGCGCGACCGCGCGAGCGCGTAGGATAGCGGCCCTTGCGGGCTTGGGGGCCCTTCCGTCCCACAGGAGCCGAAGCCGATGAAGTTGCTGATCGCCAACCGCGGCGAGATCGCGGTCCGCATCGCCCGCGCCGCGGCGGAACTCGACATACCCACGGTCGCCGTGTTCTCCGAGGACGACGACCGGTCGCTTCACGTGCGCAGAGCGGACGAGGCGGCACCGCTCAGCGGCTCCGGCCCCGCCCCCTACCTCGACGGCGAGCAACTGCTGCGAGCCGCGGTCGGACATGGGTGCGATGCGGTCCACCCCGGCTACGGCTTCCTGAGCGAGAGCGCCGGCTTCGCCCGCGCGTGCAAGGACAACGGGATCACGTTCGTCGGACCGACGCCGGAGGCTCTCGAACTGTTCGGCGACAAGGCCCGGGCTCGCGCCCTCGCCCAGGAGCACGGAGTGCCCGTCGTGCCCGGCATCTCGGAAGCGGTGACGCTGGAGCAGGCGCGAGCCTTCTTCGACGACCTGCCCGCCGGCTCGTCCATGCTGATCAAGGCGATTGGCGGCGGCGGCGGCCGCGGCATGAGAATCGTCGCCTCGTCGGACGAGATCGACAGCGCCTACCAGCGAGCCGTTTCCGAGGCCGGTGCCGCCTTCGACACCGACGGCGTCTTCGTCGAGCAACTGCTGTCGGCGGTCCGGCATGTTGAGGTCCAGATCGCCGCTGACCACAGCGGAGCGGTCTGCCACTTCGGCGACCGCGACTGCAGTCTCCAGCGGCGCCACCAGAAGCTGATCGAGGTCGCGCCCGCGCCCTTCCTGGCGCGCGACCTGCGGGCGGCGCTGCGGGAGGCGGCGATCACCCTCGCCTCGGCGGCCGGCTACCGGAGCCTGGGCACGGTCGAGTTCCTGGTCGAGACGGACGCCGACGCGCGCTTCTACTTCATCGAGGCGAACGCCCGGCTCCAGGTCGAGCACACGGTGACCGAGGAGGTGTTCGGCGTCGACCTGGTCCAGCTCCAGCTCGAACTCGCCCGCGGTCGGCTGCTGGTCGAACTGGGCTTCGGCGGGGAGGCGACGCCACGCGGCTGCGCGGTCCAGGCCCGCGTCAACATGGAGACGATGGCGGCCGACGGCCGGGTGCTTCCCGGCGGCGGGGTCCTGGCCGCCTTCGAGCCGCCCTCAGGGCCGGGGCTGCGCACGGATACGTTCGGCTACACGGGCTACCAAACGAATCCCCGCTTCGACTCGTTGCTCGCCAAGGTCGTGGGCCGAACGCCGGCGCCGGGCCATGCCGCCGCCCTGGCCCGGACCGAACGGGCGCTCGCCGACTTCAGGGCCGACGGCATCGACACGAACGCCTCCTTCCTGCGCGCGCTGCTCAGCCACACCGAGGTCGCGGCCTGGGAGGTCCACACCCGCTTCGTCGACGAACGGCTGTCCGAACTGGTCGAAGCCGCCGAGGGGTTCGGGGACCGCCCCTGCCAGGCCGGCAAGCCCCACGATGCCGGACGGGGGCTCGCCGGCGTCAAGGTCGACGATGTCGACCCGCTGGCGGTGCTCGATCACGGTAAATCCGGTACTCCCTCGGTGACGGTACGGGCGGCCGAACCGCCGCCGGTCGACCTGACGCCGGTACCGGACGGGCTGACCGCGGTCCGCGCCCCGATGCAGGGCACCGTCCTGAGCCACGAGGCCCAACCCGGAAAGGCCATCGCGCCCGGGCAGATCCTCTTCATCATGGAAGCGATGAAGATGGAGCACGAGATCCGGTCCGAAGTCGGGGGCGTGCTGCGGGAGCTGCGCGCGGCGGTCGGGGACGCGGTGTGGGAGGGCCATGTCCTCGCCCTGGTCGAGGAAGGGGATGTCGGGGTCGCGAGCGCGGAGCAGGAAACCCAGGTCGACCTCGACGCGATCCGGGCCGACCTCGGAGAGGTCCTCGAGCGGCACCGGGTGACCCTGGACGACGCACGGCCCGACGCGGTGCAGAAGCGGCGCAACACGAACCAGCGCACCGCGCGCGAGAACATCGACGACCTGTGCGACGACGGCAGCTTCGTGGAGCACGGCCAACTCGTCCTCACACCCGGCACCGGCCTCCCGAAGGAAGAAGTCATCCGCAAGTTCCCGACCGACGGCATGGTCACCGGCGTCGGCTCGATCAACGGCGACCTGTTCCCGGACGATCGTTCGCGCTGCGTCGTCATGGCCTACGACTACACCGTGCTCGCCGGCACCCAGGGCGCTCTCAACCATCCGAAGACGGACCGCATGGTCGAACTGGCTCATCGCTGGAAGCGCCCCGTGGTCCTGTTCGCGGAGGGCGGCGGCGGACGCGCCGGCACCGGGGGCAAGCGCAAGGGCGGCGCCTCGACCTCCAAGGCCGGGCAGGGGCGCTCCGCCGACACCTACCGGCCGCTCGACACGCCGACCTTCACCTCGTTCGCCCGCCTCTCCGGCCTGGTGCCGATCGTCGGCATCACGTCCCGCTTCTGCTTCGCCGGCAACGCGGCGCTGCTCGGCTGCTGC
>WTGL01000124.1:0-520 GCA_011523565.1 Acidobacteriota bacterium | reverse complement strand
CGGCATGGGCGGCCCGGCCCTGATCGAGGGCGGCGGCCTGGGCGTGTTCCGGCCCGAGGAGGTCGGCCCGATGGATGTCCAGGTCCCGAACGGCGTCGTCGACATCGCGGTCGAGGACGAGGTGGAGGCGGTCGCGGTGACCAAGCAGTACCTGTCCTACTTCCAGGGACCCACCGAGGACTGGGAGGCGCCCGATCAGAGACTCCTGCGCCGGATCATTCCCGAGAACCGCCTGCGCATCTACAACGTCCGGGAAGTCATCGAGACGCTCGCCGACACCGGCAGCGTGCTGGAACTCCGACCGTCGTTCGGCCTCGGCATGGTGACCTCCCTGATCCGCATCGAGGGACGGCCGGTCGGCGTGCTTGCCAACAACCCCGAGTTCCTGTCCGGCGCCATCGACAGCGACGGGTCCGACAAGGGCGCGCGCTTCCTGCAGCTCTGCGATGCCTTCGACATCCCCGTGCTCGTGCTCTGCGACACGCCCGGCATGATGGTCGGCCCCGAGATCGAGCGCACC
>WTGL01000138.1:10776-11308 GCA_011523565.1 Acidobacteriota bacterium | reverse complement strand
CCCCCGCTTCTCCTCCTTCGACAGCGTCTTCAGACCCTCCTCCGGGTCTTCCAGATCGTCCGCCGCCCGGCTGGGGTCGAACACGCCCAACTTGGGCTCGACGATCCGGGTCGTCACCAGGGTGCCGATCACCGTGATCATGAACGTGCTGACGAACATGAACAGGTAGTTGGCGGTCGCCGGGATCTCGTTCGCCGCGCCGGGCGCGTAGGACGGATCGATGATGCGCGCCGCCTCGGTCGTGATCCCCGCGAGCAGCGGGTCGACGGTCCCGATCAGGACGTTCGCCGAGTAGCCCCCCGAAACGCCGGCGAACGCCGCTGCCAGGCCCGCCAGCGGGTGGCGGCCGACCGCGCGGAACACGACCGCCGCCAATGGGATCAGCACGACGTAGCCCATCTCGGACGCCGTGTTGGAAACGACCGAAGCGAACACGACGACCGCGGTCAACAGGTTCCGGGGCGCGCCCAGGACCAGAGCCCGGAGCAGGGCCCCGAGAAGACCCGACCGTTCGGCGACACCGACACCGAGC
>WTGL01000138.1:9705-10766 GCA_011523565.1 Acidobacteriota bacterium | reverse complement strand
CTCCGCCATCCCCGACACCAGCAGGATGAGGAGCGCCAGCACCGCGAACAGCGTGACCGGGTGCGGCAGCAGGTTGCCGAGAAACTCGACTACGTTCAGGAACCGGGTGAACAGGCCCCTTCGTCTAGCCACTCGCTATCACCGCCGTGTGGTACGGCTCGAGGTCGTCGATCGCCGACTCCGGCTCGCCGGTCTTCCACGCGAACAGCCGCACCGTGACCTCCGACGGCGTCACGTCGAAGAGCGCGAAGCCGTTCTTCTCGAAGGTCTCGCCGCGCACGTCATGCACCACGCCGGAGGCAGCCAGGGGCGGCGTCCCGCGCGCCGCCGACGGCCAGCCGCCCAGGGTGCCCAGCGGGCCGGTCAGCACGGCATGGACCGGGTTGGAGGAAAGGTCCAGATCGCCGCTTCGTTCGAGGACGGAGTGGCCGATCGCGTGCAGGTCGCCCGAGAGCACGATGCCGGCCCGCTGGGAGTGGGACGTCAGCGACTCCAGCAGGCGCTGATGCTGCCTCCACCAGCCGGCCTGCCAGAAGTACTTCTCGCGCTCCGTCGTCAGCCTGAAGTTGCTGCCCGCGAAGTCGCCGATCCGCGACACGGTGGCCCCGCCGTCGTCGAGATCGGCGACGTCCGGATACCACTCCCGCCACTTCCCCGCCGACCAGCCGAACGGGTGGGACGGAACGTGGAACACCTGCGAGACCGTCTGGTCCCGCGTGCGCTGGTGCAGCCAGTGCTCGGTCTCCGGCGGCACCAGGCCGGCGTGGACCCCCTTGAGCGACAGGTAGCGGGCGCAGTCGTAGATCAGGACTTCGGCCAGCCGGCCGTAACGGAACGTGCCGAACGCCTCGGAGATCCCGGGCTCCCGGTCACCGGCGCCGGTGCCCGACATCGCCAGCGGACGTTCCACATCCGGCAGGAACTCCGGCAAGTAGGCGTTGCGGGTGAAGCGCGCGAAGTCGACCTGGTAGCGGTCCGGCGGCAGGGTGACCATCCGGGGGTCGGCGTCGTCGTTCTCGTAGTAGTCGTGGTCGTCGCTCACGAAGTAGGAAGGCGTCGAC
>WTGL01000138.1:6664-9695 GCA_011523565.1 Acidobacteriota bacterium | reverse complement strand
GGTTGTAGAGCACCGTGCGCTGGTCCCAGTAGATGTGGTCGCCGATCGCGATCAGGGCCCGCGGGCGAAAGGAGAGCGCCCGTCGCAACAGGCGGCGGCGAACCGCCAGCGGAAGGAAGCGGCCCGACGCCGGGTGGCCGCCGGCGCAGGTGTAGGCGAGAAACCGGACCGAGTCGGGCTGAGCCGAGGGCAGCGGGAACGTGCGGAGCGGCCACGGGTCGCACAGTGTCTCGCCGCCGCCGAGCAGTTGCAGGGCGTACTCCGTGTCCGGTTCCAGGCCGCTCGCGTCGAAGGAGAAGAAACGCCGTTCGGTGTCCGTGCTCCGGCCCGCGACCGGTCGGCCGCCGATGCGAAGCACCGGCACGAAGTCGAGCGGTTCGTCGAAGGAGCACTTGAGCGCCACCCGGTCGTGGCTGGCCGCCGGAATGAGGTGCTGGAGCGGGCCGGCGCGCCAGCCGTCCTGGGCATGAGCCGGCGAGCGGCTGAGGCCGGCTCCGGCGGCGGCGGCCGCCGCGGTGCCGATGAAACGTCTCCGGGTCCAGGTGATCGTCATGGTCCGGTTCCTCCCAGGAAGGAGCGTAGCCGCTCGCGGTCGAGTTCCGTCAGCGGCAGGAATGGTGGCTCGCCCCGGCTGCGCGCCGAGGTGTCGCAGGGCTGGCACATCAGGACACCCGGCTCGCGAACGTGCTTCAGGCCAAGGACATGCCCGAGCTCGTGTGCGATCACGTTGCGCACGACGTGGTCGCGTTCGTCGCCGGAAGGAATGGCGACGAAGTAGCGGGCGTCTTCGCCGTAGGGCCAGGCGAAGGGCATGAGATTCTGGGCGGAGAGCAGCACGACAACCTCCGCGTCGACGCGGAAGAGCGCTTCCGGCGGCGCCGGGCCCGGATCGGACGAGTGTAGGCGCCCGGCCAACTGCGAGAGCTGGTGGGCGTAGTTCTCGAACGGCCGCAGTCCTTCCGGCGGAGCTTCGCGGCCCGGCTTCGAGAACGGCGCGGCCAGCCCGAGATCGAAGACGGCCTCGTTCCAGAACGAGACGGCATCGCCCACCATGGCGACCCGCTCGTCATCGGCGTCGGCCACCAACACGGCGACGCGCCTGGATTGACCGACCGCTGAATCCGAAGCGGCCGCAACTGGCAGAATGCCCAGCGCAAGAATCAGAGGGGCGGCGCTGCAACTCGCGCTGGCCAGGAAAGCACCGGGCCGTCTGCTCCAGGAGAACATCATCATGCGCCACATTCGAACGGTCATCAGGCTGCTGCCGGCTGCTGTCTCCCTCGCTCTGGTCGCTGCACCGGTACTCGGTCAGATCCACCGGACGCCGGACCCGGTGCGCCGGGCCGACCTCCACCGTCTCGCCGAAGTCGATCGAATGGTCATGGTACAGATGCGGGACGGTGTCCGCCTCGCCACTGAAATCTACCGGCCGCGGGACGCTCAGGGTCCCGTGCCGGCGATCTTCTGGCGCACGCCGTACAACTTCAGTCCGCTTCAGGCACCGAACCTGGAGCGGCCAAGCGCGCTGCTCAAGTTCGGGCTCGACGCGGTCGAGCGAGGCTACGCCTTCGTGGTCCAGAACGAGCGCGGCAAGTTCTTCTCGGAGGGCGACTGGGAGATCCTCGGCCGGCCGCGCACGGACGGCTACGACGCGCTGACCTGGATCGCCGACCAGCCGTGGTCCAACGGCAAGGTCGCCACGCTCGGCTGCTCGTCCACGGCGGAGTGGCAGATGGGCCTGGCGGCGATGCGGCATCCCGCCCACGCCGCCGCCGTGCCGATGGGCCAGGGCGCCGGCATCGGCCGCATGGGGCCGTTCTACGAGCAGGGGAACTTCTACCGCGGCGGCGCGCTCCAGCTTCCGATGGCCGTCTGGCTCTTCGGCGAACAGAACACCCAGCGCCCGACCTTCCCGCCGGAAACCAGCCGCGAGGACCTGGAGCGGCTTGCGACCTACTTCGATCTCGCGGCGAAGATGCCCCAGGTCGACTGGAAGCGGGCCTTGTGGCATCTGCCCATCCAGACGTTGATCGAGTCCGTCGGCGGGCCGAAGGGGATCTTCGGCGAGTTCGCGGCACGCGCTCCGGACGACCCGCTCTGGTACGACGGCGGCCTCTACCACGACGACGAGCCGTTCGGGGTGCCGGCCCTGTGGGCGAACTCCTGGTACGACCTGTCCGTGTCGCCGAACCTGGCGCTCTACGGCCACGTCCGCCGCAACGCCGACCCCGAGGTGCGCGACCACCAATACATGGTCATCGCGCCCAGCCTGCACTGCAACATGTACCGGCTGACCAACCCGCTCGTCGTCGGCGAGCGGAACTTCGGCGACACGGACTTGCGACTAGACGAGATGCTCTGGAACTTCCTCGATCGCTTCACGAAGCCGGAAGCGAACGGCTTCGAAGACCGCTACGCCAGGGTCCGCTACTTCCTGATGGGCGAGGACGGGTGGCAGAACGCAGAGGACTGGCCGCCCGCCGAAGTCGAACCGATGACCTTCTACCTCGCTAGCGCCGGCAACGCGAACAGCGCAGCCGGCGACGGGACGCTCACCGCGGACCGTGGCGCAGGCACCGCCGATGCCGACCGTTTCGTCTACGATCCGGCCTCGCCCGTGCCGACGCACGGCGGCGCCTTCTGCTGCATGGGCGAGTACGAGCCCGGCGCCTTCGATCAACGCTCGGTCGAGGCCCGCACCGACGTGCTCGTCTACACCACGGAGCCGTTCGCCGAGCCGCTGACCGTGGTCGGATCGATCGAAGTCGTCCTGCACGTCTCCTCCGACGCGCCCGACACCGACTTCACGATCAAGCTGATCGACGTCCACCCGGACGGGCGGGCCTTCAACCTCGACGACACGATCCTGCGGATGCGCTACCGGGACGGCTTCGACCGCGACCTCCGGATGGAAGCCGGCGAGGTCTACGAGGTGACTCTCGGGCCGCTCGCGACCGCCAACGTCTTTGGCGCCGGGCACCGCCTGCGGATCGAGGTCTCGAGCAGCAACTTCCCCCGCTACGACCGCAAC
>WTGL01000138.1:1179-6654 GCA_011523565.1 Acidobacteriota bacterium | reverse complement strand
GACCTCGATCACCGGCCGCGGCGCCTCGAACAGGCGCGCCTGACCCGGCGTCAACGTCCCCGCCTCGCGGCGAGCCGTCAGGCTGTACCAGGAGGCGCTGCGCGAGGCGTCGGCCGGTGTGCACAAGGGCAACTCCGTGTAGGCGTTGCGAATCAGCTTGTAGCGCAGGCTCCGCACCGCTCGGATGTGCTCGTCGCAGTTGTGCCAGTTGCGCTCCGCGAACACGTACTCGCGCCCGGGCGCGGTCGGGTCGGTCAGGGCGGCGGCGAAGCTCGAACCGTGGAAGCTCGCAGGTGTCTCCGCGCCGACCGCTTCGAGCAGCGTCGGAGCGAGATCGATCATGCTGGTGAGCCCCGCGTACCGTACGCCCGCGGGGGTCACCCCGGGCCACGAGATGATCAGCGGCGTGCGGATCCCGGCGTCGTACGCGGTCGCCTTGGCTCGGGGAAAGGGCGCGCCGTTGTCGCTCAGGAAAACGACCAGCGTGTTCTCACGGAGTTCGCGGCGGTCCAGCTCGGCCACCATCCGGCCGACTCGTAAGTCCATGCGGGCGATCTCGTCGTAGTACAGCGCCAGGTCGACCCGGGTCGCGGCGTCGTCGACGAGATACGGCGGCACGGAGACTTGCGCCGGATCGTGCGGCGAATCGACGGCGCCGGCCGAGTACGGCCGGTGCGGGTCCCGGAAGCCGACCCAGAGGAAGAACGGCCTCTCGCCTGCCTGGTCCAGGAAGCCGGGCAGACCTTCCCAGGTCTCCTCCGAGAACCAGTCGAACTGCCGCTCGCCGGCCGGACCGTAGTGGGTCTTCCGCATGTGCCCGGTGAAGTAGCCCTCGCGACCCAGCAGACTCGGCAGGAGCTCGACTCCTTCGGGCAGCGGGCTGTGCAGGTCCTCGGCGCCGGTGGCGTGCGGATACCGGCCCGACAGGATGCTGATCCGCGACGGACTGCAGGACGCCGTGGTCAGGAACGCGTTCTCGAAGACGACGCCAGATGCTGCCAGACCGTCCAGTGCCGGCGTCCGCACGACGCGATTGCCGTAGGCGCCGAAATCCGACCAGCCGGCGTCGTCGGCGACGAAGACGAGGATGTTCGGCGGCTGCTCAGCGGCGCGGATGGCCGGCGCCGGAGCCAGTAGCAGCAGACTCAGCCACAGCGGCCACGGGCGCCGCCCGGAAGAAGCACGCCAGCCGATCGACTACTCTCCCCCGCCCGCCGCGGCGACCGCGTCAGCCTCCAGCAACCGGGCACCGCGCATCACGTTGCCGAGCGCGTAGTTGCCTTCGTGGCAGGCGTATTCGAAGACCTTGTTGGGCGTCGACCGCCACACGTACTCACCACTCCAGGCTGTCTCCCAGACGTTCGGATCCTCGACCGTGAAGCCGTAGAGCAGGTTGCCGTCGGCAAGGCGCCGGAAGCGCTCCACGACGCGCAGGTCCTTCGTCGCCGAACCGAGGGCCGGTTCTTCGCCGAAGTTCGTCGTGTCGACGACGAGGGTGTCGCCTTCCCACCAGCCGATCGAGTCGCCCATCCACCGGCGCTCCGCGGCCGGCGCGTGCTCGCCGCCGATCCGCACGACGCGGGCGTCGTGAACCATCTCGATCAGGATCATCACGTGGTTCCCGGTCTGCACGATCCGCTTGTGGTTGTTGTAGAGCGCCGGCAGCATCGGTGGACCGCCGGTCGAACTGAACCCAAGCAGGCACCGCTCCGGAAGCGGCCGCTGCTCCATGTTGTCGTAGGGGCCCGAGCCGTCCTCGTTCTCCTCCAGCCACCAAGCGGTTCCCGTGTTCTTGTGGCCAAACGCCGAGAACTGCGCCGCCGCCCTCGCCATGCCGGCAGGCGTCATCTCCGGGTACTGGCCGTTCGGCGGGTCGGTGATGATCGAGGTCCGCCACTTGCCGTCGATCCTGATCACGTTGTCGCCGGGGTCCATGTAGAAGGCGTTGTAGCCGCCACTGCCGCCCGAGGCGACCTCGAGCCCCGGATCGAAGATCGGCGCCCCGCCCACCGGCGGCGCTTCGCGATTCGGATCGCTGGGCTTGAAGTCCGCTTCGTAGATCTCGGCCTTGCGCCGGGCGATCGCAGCCGCCTCTTCGTCCGTCAGGGTCAGCCGGTCGCCGAACTCCCGCGGCCGGGTGAGCGGCGTCAGGGTCGCCACGTCGTAGGCACCGGAAAGGTCCGGCTTGCCGTCGGGCCGGCGCGGGACGTCATCCTGCGCCGCAACGGCTATCGGAGCGGCCAGGAGAACCCCCAGGCTCAGGAGAAGAACACGTTCAAGCTTCATCCGGCACCTCCTCGGGCATCGGTCTCAGGGTGGTATTGCAACGCTACCACTCCCGGCTAGTCAGCATCGATCACGTCCTCGCCCGTCACGCCCACATGGGGAGCCGCCGCCAGAAGGCGCCGATCGCTACTGAAGATCTCCTGGAATCCATGCTCCCTCGCAGAGATCAAGTGCACCGCGTCTCCGTCGCGCAGGAACACGTCTGAAGGAAGATGTCTAAACAGGTCCACCACCGCCGTCGTCACGGCGGCCGAGAGAGGAATCCAGTGCCAGACTCCGCTCGCCTCGTCGAGGCTGAGTTGCCGCAGGACGGCCTGGTGCTGCTCAGGCGTCAGCTTGCCTTCCCTGAGTTTCCGGTGCAGGGCGGCATGCAGTTCCAGCCGCCCGTACACGGAACACGCGATGCGCCCGCGTTCCGCAGCCAGCGCCCGCACTCTCTGCCAGCCCTGCTCCTTCAGATAGCACTTGAGCAGGTAGGCCGTGTCGAAGTACGCCACTTACCTGTCGCGATCGTCCGAGACCGCCGCGGTCGAGTCACCCGCAATCTCTGGCAAGGCCTCGAACTCCGGCAGCAGTTGACGGTCACCAAAGGACCTGCCCATCCCGTCCTCACGGAACGGGATCAGCGAAGCCACAGGACGGCCGCGCTCCGTGACCACGACGCCTTCGCCCCTCGCCACGCGGCGGACCCACTCGCCCGTCTTCAGGTGAAGCTCCCGGATGCCGACATGTTCCATGTGCACAAATGTGACACATTCTCACGGCGACCGTCAACCGCAGCTCCGTCGTCCTCCTCGGAACTGCCAAGTCCCGGATGACACGGCCAACTCAGCCGATCCTGCCAAGCTGGAACTTCACCGTGACGTTGTAGCCGACTGGGATCGGCTCCCCGTCGATCGTCGCCGGCTCGAACTTCCACTGCTTCACCGCGTCAACGGCCGCCTCGGTGAGACCCATCTGGAGTCCCTTGAGCACTCTGACGTCGGCGACGTTGCCCTCCTGGTCGATCGCGGTCCGCAGGATGACGACACCCTGGAGCCGAGCCTCCCGCGCAACGTCGGTGTACTCCGGACTCACACTGTGGACCTTCACCGGCAGCGTGGCTCCTGGAGGTGCCGGCTGGAACCCGGCCTCGAACGCCGCCGACTCTTCAGGAGCGGTCGATCCCCTCCGCTCGGTCGCTTGCCGCAGCACCTCCAGGACGGCAGCCTCCAACGCCTCGGACGATTCGCTCTTCGCCGGAAGCTGCGACCGCACCACGAAACCGAGAGTGAACGCCACAGCGAGGGCGAGCACCGCCCCAACGATCCTGTTCAGACTTGCTGGACTCACTGCCGTCATCTGGCCACCTCCCTGTGGTTGATCGGATGTGTTCACAACACAACCAACGAGAGAGCGACCAGATTCCGGCCGCGAGCCGGTGCGCCGCGGAGCGGCCGCGACCTCGACGCTCTATGGCTGGCCCGAGGATTCCCGGTTGTCGTACGGCGCGCCGGTGCCGGACGATCCCGCGAATAGCCGGCGACCGTCCGGCAGCGTCACGTCCCGGCCGTTCGCCCGCGGCGCGCCGTCGATCGCCTGGTAGCCCTCAACCAGGACCTCCGTGCCCGGAGCGACCGAGTTCTTCTTCCAGCCGCGGCGCACCAGGGCGCCCGGCGGGCCGCACTCGACCATCCAGGCCGTCACGGTGCCGTCGTCGTCGGTGACGTCGATGTGGATCCAGGCATGCGGGTTCACCCACTCGACCTTCGTCACCTTGCCGCGCAGTCGCACCGGCTTCGTGGCATCGAACTCAGCGGCGAAGGCGTGGTGCGCGGCGACCGGCTCGGGCGACGCCAGTAGAACCAGGGCCGCGGCCAGAGCGAAACCGAGGGCGGGAAGGGCCGCGCGAGGGAGAGATCGCGTCGTGTGCATGGGCATCGTCCTGCTTGCTGCAAGTATCTCGGCGGAACGGCAACCCTACCACCGGCGCGGGGCGCTAGCCGTCGTCTGGCGGAGCGTCGCCGGCCGGCCGGACCCTGCGCAGGAAGTCCGCCGCGTTCCGACAATCGATGGCAGCCTCCAGGAACTGGGCCGACCGTTCCACCGAGGTGACGCCGGAGAGCCAGGCCTCGACGGCTTCAGTCACTAGGACGTTCCGGGCGGCGAGAGTCTGTCGGAGATTCTCCCGGAGCATCTCCGAGCGACTTTCGGCCCGTTCCGCGCCGAGGAACGGGTCATCGTCCGGGCTCGTGCCCGACGCCCTGCCCAGCCCGCGGCCTACCCGGCGCAGCGCCGCCACGGTTTCTTCCGACTTCGTCTCTTCGTTCAGCGCCTGGTGGATCTCGGCCGCCCGCCAGCCCCGAAACGCCCGGCTGACGGCCGATTCGACGTAGCCGCCGCCCTCCAGCAGGTAGATCGTCAGTCCCGGCCGACCCGAACTCCGGGGAGCCATCCACTCCGGCGCCGGCACCTCCACCCAAACCTCCGGAAGGCCCCAGGAAGCGTAGACCTGCAGCTTCCGCCGCCGGACATCGGTCGTGTGGTCCACTTCCAGCACCACGTCCGGCAGCGGACCGGCGTCGATGTCGATCGTCCGCCCCTGCGGCCAAGGACGATCCAGCAAGAACATCGCGTCCGGCTGCATCAGAACCTCACGCTGCCCTTCTACCCCGAACTGCACCAGACTCGCCGACCCGAGCGCCAGAATCTTCGAGCCGCGCGCCAGCGATATCAGTTCGACCAGGCCTGCCACCCCGGCCGACGGAACCTCGTGATAGGTCGTGACCTCAGCCAGGATCATCGCCGTCCCGGTCCGCGCCTCCCAGTACTCGATGCGGCCCTCGTACTCGTCCAGTTCCTCGACGGGCAGATGCACGGCGCGGCAGCCCGGAAAGTCCCGTGGGTCGAGCGGGCGCCGCGGCTCGCGTGGAGGCTGCGGGGTTCCGTGGAGGGGTTCAGCCATGGTTGGCGAGTGTATCGTTGGCCGCGCCTTGGTAACCGCCCCATGAAGGCTGGGAAGCCAGTGGGAGCGCGGCGAGAAACGGCCGCGAGGTGGGCGTCCTTGAGGGACGGCGCGGATGTCGGCGCAGTCCCCTACTGCGCGCCTGAACCGGTCTCCGCCGCGGCCGCGGCCTCTTCGCGGTCCCGGGCGCGGGCGCCGGAGAGGATGTTCGTCATCCCGTAGTTGCCTTCGTGGCAGGCGTACTC
>WTGL01000138.1:0-1169 GCA_011523565.1 Acidobacteriota bacterium | reverse complement strand
CCTGGGGATCGCCGAGCCACGGCCTGATCCCGGGACCGAGCGGCTCCCGCTCGGCCGTCGGCACGACCCGGGTCTCGTGGATCATCTCCTTCTGGATCGCGACGAAGCCGGGGCTCTGGCTGATCTGCAGGCCATTGTTGTAGATCGAGGGCATCATCATGCCCGGCAGGCCACGGCTGATGCAGCGGACGTAGGCGCTCAGGTCCTCGGGCCCCGCGGGCCGGCGTCTCACGTAGTCGCTGAACGACGCGGCGGCATTCCGGCGGCGCTCCTGCGCCTCCTCCGTCAGGGGCGGCAGCCGACCGTCCGGCGGGTCGACGACCATCGCCACCTGCCGCGACGGCGCCGACTTGACGTAGCCGAGCGTCGTGTCGCGCCACTCCCGCTCGTAGCCCCAGATGCTCCCCAGAGTGCCCCGCTCGCGGCGCGCGGCCGCCTCCTCGGCGGTCAGTTCCTCGACGTCGGCCAGTTCCTCCGGCCGTTCGAGCGGAATGCCGTGGGCCTTGTTGCCGGACCACATGCCCTGCAGATCGGGTGTGCCCCAGGGCGTCCGCGGCACGACGTACGGCTCGGCCGAGGCAACCTCGTCGGCATCCGATCCGAAGTCGGCGTCGACGCCCTGCCAGCCCGGCTCGATCACCGCCACGCGCACGCTGTCGGGAGCGGAGACGAAACCGCGCTTCGCATCGGAACGGCCTCCCGCCGGCCGCTCGGGATCCAGCGAGAAGCGGACACCACGGTCGCGCAGACCGACCGCCGCCGTATCGAGGTCGGCGACCTCGAAGGCGAGGTGGTCGATCGCCCGGCCGGCGCTCGGCGCGGGCTGGCCCTCGGGGTGTTCCGAGGCGAACAGCCAGACCTCGCCGAAGCGAAGACCATCCTGCACCCCGCGCAGGCTCGCCGGCACGCCGCCGAACGTCTCCCGGTACCAGCCGAGGGTGCGCTCCGGATCGCTCGCGCTCAGGTGGACGTGGTGGAAGCCCAGCGTGTCCAGGTCTTCGACGACCTCGATCCGCGTACCCCAGGGATCGAAAATGCGCCCGACCTTGAACAGACCGGGCTCTTCGCGGAGAGTCGAACCGTCGTCGTAGCGCTGGAGGCGAACTCCGGAGCCGCGCACGCCGACCGCCTCCAGTTCGGCCATCTTCTCCTCGACATCCGCGAACGAA
>WTGL01000048.1 GCA_011523565.1 Acidobacteriota bacterium | reverse complement strand
TAGTACACGGCGACCGGCTTGCCGTTCAGCGTCGCCGGCTTGAACTTCCACTGCCTGACCGCAGCCACGGCGGCCTCGCTGAGGCCCATGTGCAGGCCCTTCAGTACCTTGACGTCCGTGATGTTGCCGTTCTTGTCGATCGTCGTCTGGAGAACAACGGAGCCCTGGATCCGCGCCTTGCGCGCAATCTCCGTGTACTGCGGCTGTGGCGCGCTGATCTTCTCCGGCTCCGTCACGTCGCCGGTGACATGGATCGGTCCGGCCGGTGGCGGCGGCGGCGGCGCTTCGGGCAGATCGAACAGATCCAGGTCGTCGACCTCGGGAATGTCGAGCTCCTCGGGCTCGTCGATGCGGATCGGTTCCGGCTCGTCGGGTGTCGGATCGGGGATCGGCACCTTCTTCGACTTGGGCTTCGGGATCTGCTGCTCGATTTCCGGCGGTGGCGGCTTGAACCGCACCTGCTGCACGACGAAGACCTTCGGCTTGGGCGGCGGGGCCACCACTTCGCCGTACAGATCGGGCAGCTTGACGATCAGCAGGATCGCGTGGAGCAGGACGGCGACCCCGAACGAGTAGCGGAAGGTCCTGTTGTCCTCGCGGGTCTCCTCGACGTAGGTCAGGAGGCCCTGTTCAGCGGAGGTCGGCGCGGTCTCGTCACTCATCCGGTTACTCCTCAATGGTCGAGTGTTCTGTCGCGTGGTATCTGAGATTCAACCTCCAGCCGGTTTCGGCGTATTCCGGTTGCTACGAGGGTGCCGCCCGCACCCGCAACGGCGCCTAGATCGGCTCGCCGAGTTGGGCCGTTAGTTCGGCCTGCCGTATCGCGAGTTGTTCCGGCGTCGTCGCTTCGAGAACGAGGCGTAGCAGCGGCTCGGTGTTCGACGGGCGGACGTTGAACCACCAGTCGTCGAAGTCGATGCGGATGCCGTCGAGACGATCGAGGGTGCCGCCCTGGCGCTCGGCGTAGCGGTCGACGAGTGCCGCCATGGCGGCGTCCTTGTCCTCGACCTCGAAGTTGATCTCGGCGCTCTTCGCGTAGCGGCGAAGCGGCGCCGTGATCTCGGAGAGCGTCTTGCCGGAGCGGCGGATCAGGTTGAGGACGGCGACGACGGCCAGGATCGAACTGTCGGCGCAGTAGTTCTGGCGGAAGTAGTAGTGGCCGGCGAGCTCGCCGCCGAAGATGGCGCCGGTGCGGCGCATCGTGGCCTTGACGAAGGAGTGGCCGACCCGCTCCGGCAGCGGCGTGCCGCCGTGCTCGCGGATGTACTCGGGCACCGCCCGTGAGGACCTGATGTCGTGGATCACGGTGCCGCCGGGCTCGCCGTCCAGCATCTGACCGGCGATCAGGGCGGTGATCAGGTCGGACCCGATCGGTTCGCCGAACTCGTCCACGAAGGCGGCGCGGTCGCCGTCGCCGTCGAAGCTGACGCCGAGGTCGGCCTGGCTGCCTGTGACCAGGCGGCTCAGATCGCGCAGGTTCGCAGGTAACAGCGGGTTCGCCTCGTGGTTCGGGAAGGTCCCGTCGAGTTCGAAGTAGAGGGGCAGAAGTTCGACGCCGCAGGCCTCGAGAAGGGGCCGGTAGATCGTGCCCATGCCGTTGGCGGCGTCGGCAGCGAGCCGCAGCTTCGGGCCGCCTTCCGCCTCGAACGAGCGGTCGAGAAAGGAGAGCACGTACTCGCTGTACTCGGCCTCGATGCTCCTGGATTCGACCCTTCCGGTTGCCGCGGCCGGAGCCGGTTCCTCGCCGAGGGCGTGCCCTTCGATGATCGGGATGCCGTGGTCTCCCGACACCGGCACGGCGCCGGCGAGGCTGAACTTCAGGCCGTTGTACTCGGCGCCGTTGTGGCTGGCCGTGACCTGGATGCCGCCCGCCGTGCCCAAGCGGCCGGTGGCGAAGTAGTTCATCGGCGTGGTGGCGAGGCCGATGTCGACGACATCGAGGCCGGCCGCAGTCAGGCCGTCGCAAAGCGCTTCGGAAAGCGGCTCGCTGTGCGATCGCATGTCGCGGCCGACGACGACCGTGCGGGGGCGGGCCGCGCCCTGGTCGCCTTCGAGTTCGACCAGGTGACCGAACGCCATCCCGATCCGGCGCGTCAGCTCCTCGTTCAACTGTCCCGGGTAGAGGCCGCGCACGTCGTAGGCCTTGAAGATCCCTGCCACTCGTTCTCTCCGTGCCCGCTCAGTGGGGCTGTACTTCGATCGCGAGAGCGAAGGCCTGTCCCTCGATGGGAGCCTCTTCCAGGCCTTCCCGACGATCGCCCCTCGCGGCCTGGAAGGTGACGGCCAGTGTTTCGCCCCGGATCCAGTCCCGGTGCGCGTCGATGGCGCGTTCGATCTGCTCGTTCGCCCGGTAGCGGACGGCGATGCGGTCCGCGTAGTCGAGGTCCGCGGCGCGGCGCCGGTTCTGGACCCGGTGGACGACCTCGCGCGCGAACCCCTCGGCGATCAGGCCGTCGTCGAGTTCGACGTCGAGGGCGACCAGCAGCTCGCTGTCGCCGTGAACGGCAATCCCGGGCCGCTCTTCAAGCCGCACCTCGACCTCGTCCGGTCCGAGATACTCCGTGCTGCCGTCGACGTCGATGGCGATGCGACCGGAATCGTCGAGTTCCCGCTTCAGATCGGCGCCGCTCCGGGCGGCGAGAGCGGTCTTCACCGCCGGCATGGCCCGCCCGAACCGGGGACCGCACTTCGGGTAGTACGGCACGACGTCGAAGGAGACGTACTCGGAGCTGTCGGCGGCCCAGCCGACCTCGTGCACGTTCAGTTCGTCCGCGACCAGGTCGGCATAGGGCTCGACCAGGGCTTCGAGTTCCGGGTCGGCGCTGACCAGGGTGACGGAGCGGAGCGGCTGGCGGATCTTGATCCCGTTCGCGTTGCGGGCGGAGCGGCCGCTCCTGGCTACCTGGAGGACGATCGCCATCGCCGTTTCGAGCCGCTCGTCGGCGTGGTCGGCGGGAGGCTCGGGCCACGACTCCAGGTGGCAACTGGCCGCGCCGAGGCCCTGGCTCGACATCAGTCGGCGGTGGAGTTCCTCGGCCACGAAGGGTACGAAGGGGGCGATCAGCAGGCGCAGCGTCGTCAGGACTTCAAAGAGCGTCTGGTAGGCGCTTTCCTTCCCGGTGGTCTGCCCGCCGCCCGATTCGTGGCTGGGCGCCCAGAACCGGTCGCGGCTGCGCCGGATGTACCAGTTCGTCAACTCGTCGAGGAAGGTCTCGATGCCGCGCGCCGCCGGGGCGGTGCGATAGCCGCGCAGATGCCGGGTCGTGGTGCTGATCAGCCGGTAGAGCCGGAGCAGGATCCAGCGGTCGAGCGGGCCGCGGCCGGCGAAGGGGATCTGGGCCCGGCCCGGCCTCCAGCCGTCGAGGTTGGCGTAGATGACAAAGAAGGACAGCGCGTTCCACAGCGGCAGCATGAAGGTCTGGGCCGCCTCCCGGACCAGGCGGGCCGAGAAACGGGACGGCTGCTCCGGGTTGTTGACGCAGAAGTACCAGCGCAGTGCGTCGGCGCCGGTCTCGGCGAGCACCTCCATCGGCTCGACGACGTTGCCGAGACGCTTGGACATCTTGCGGCCGTTCTCGTCGTTCACGTGGCCGAGAACGATGCAGGCGGGGCTGTCGAACAGCAGGCAGCCCAGGACGTGCAGGGTGTAGAACCAGCCCCGGGTCTGGTCCACGGCTTCGGAGATGAAGTCGGCGGGAAAGCGGGCGCGGAAGATCTCCCGGTTCTCGAACGGGTAGTGGTACTGCGCGAAGGGCATGGCGCCGGAATCGAACCAGGCGTCGATGACGAACGGGACGCGACGCAGGGAGCCGGAGCACCCGCCGGCGGAGCAGGGCCAGTGGAAGTCGTCGTCGATGAAGGGCCGGTGGGGATCGAACAGCGCGCGATCGTACGGGTCGTCCGGCAGGGCCCGCCCGGCGCGCCGGAAGAGTTCCTCGAAGGAACCGATCACCTCCGTCTCGCCGCAGTCGCCGCACCTCCAGACCGGCAACGGCGTACCCCAGTAGCGGCTCCGGGACAGCGCCCAGTCGACGACGTTCTCGAGCCAGTCGCCGAAGCGCCCCTGGCCCACGTGCTCCGGGTGCCAGCGGACCTGCCGGTTCTTCTCGATCAGCCGGTCGCGGGCCGCGGTGGTGCGAACGAACCAGCTCGTCGTCGCGTAGTAGAGCAGCGGCTGATCGCAGCGCCAGCAGAAGGGGTAGCTGTGGCTGTGCCGTTCGCCGTGGAGCAGGCGGCCGCGCTGCCGAAGCGAGCGCACGATGGGAGGGTCGGCGTCCTTGAACCAGGCGCCGTTGATCTCGTCGATCAGGGTCTGGATGGAGGGATCGCCGGAACTTCCTCCGGCGTCGAGCGCGACCTTGCCCTCCGCGTCGACGGCCTGCAGTTCCGGCAGGCCGTACTCGCGGCCGGTGCGCTGGTCGTCCTCGCCGAACAGCGGCGCGGTGTGGACCGCTCCGGTGCCCTCGGCCAGCGTGACGTAGTCGCCGAGCAGGATCCGGAATCCGGCTGCGTCCGACACCTCCGCTGCCCGGTACGCGCGGCTCGGTTCGACGGCGAACGGCCGGTCGTAGAGCAGGCCCTCCAGGGCCCGGCCGGAGAACCGGCTCACGGTCGCGGCCTCGCGCAGGTCGAGGCGGTTCGGCTTGCCGTCGCCGGGCACGAGCACGGGAACCGGACGCTCGAGATCTTCGGCGATCAGCAGGAGCCGCTCCGGGTCGGTCGGGTCGGCGACCGCGCGGTAGGTCAGCTCGGGGTGCACCGCGATGCCGGCGTGGGAGAGCAGCGTCCAGGGCGTGGTCGTCCAGGCCACGATGTCGATCGGCCGGTCGGTGCTGAAGTCCCCGCCGCCGTCTTCCCCGTCGCCGATCGTGGCGAACGTCTGCCCCGGCCGCAGCGGGAAGCGCACCCAGATCGACGGGTCCTCCGTGTCGCGGTAGTTCTGGGCCACCTCGTGGCTCGAAAGTGTGGTGCCGCAGCGGGCGCAGTAGGGCTGGATCTTGCGGCCCTCGTAGAGCAGGTCCTTCTTCCAGAGCTCGGCCAGTGCCCACCACTCCGACTCGATGTACGCGTTCTTGTAGGTCAGGTAGGCGCCGTCCATGTCGAGCCAGTAGCCGACCCGCTCGGTCATCCTCCGCCACTGCCGCTCGTAGGCGCTGACGCTCTCGAGGCAGGCGCTGTTGAACCTCTCGATGCCGTACTCCTCGATCTGCTGCTTGCCGGAGAAGCCGAGCTGTTTCTCGACCTCGATCTCCACCGGCAGGCCGTGCGTGTCCCAACCGCCCTTGCGGGGTACGCGCCGCCCGGTCATCGTGCGAAACCGCGGGTAGAGGTCCTTGACGACGCGGGTGACGACATGGCCGACGTGGGGCACGTTGTTGGCGGTCGGCGGACCTTCGTAGAACGAGAACTCGCGCTCGCCGTCGGCCCTGGCGGCCAGGGAGGCCTCGAACACCTTTTCGCGCCGCCAGAACTCCAGCGTCTCCTGCTCGAGTCGCGGAAACGGATAGCCGCCCGGAACGGACGGGAAAGCGGCATCCCTGGACACGACCTCGGGCGCTCTCGGGGAGTCGGGAGCCGCCCCGATCAGGCGGCGAAACGCTGGCGCTCGATGAACGCCGTGAGCGCCGCCGCGAACTTGGCCGGCCGTTCGACGTGGGGCAGATTGCGGCAGCCGTCGAAGACCTCCAGGTCGGCCTTCGGCATCTCCTGGAGCCAGAGATCGGCCGTCTCGAGCGCCGGATGCGTGGCTTGACGGCCCCAGGCAAGCCACAGGGGCTGCTGGACGTTGCCGCCGAAACCGGTCTCGAGTTGGTGACCGAGCCGACCGCAGAGGCTGTCGATCAGGGCGTGGCTGGCGCCGGGAAGGTGACTGGCGCGGTACATCGCCTCGACGACCTCTTCGCCAAGTCCCTCGGCCCCGAACATCGTCTCACGGCGCAGGTGGTTTTCAAGCGCCCGCTCGCCGGTCACCACGTTGAGTGCCGACGTCCCGAGGAGCGGCGCTCGCAGGAGCCCATGGAGCACGGGGTCGCCGCGGTCCTCGGCGCCCAGCCCCTGGGGCGCGACGAGCGCGAGGGCGGCGACCCGTTCGGGAGCCTCCAGTGCGACCTGGACGGCGTAGGCGGCGGCGCGGTGGGGCGCGACGACCACCGCGGGTTCGCCGATGACCTCCTCGATGAAGCGCTCGAGCACGTCGATGTACACCCTTGCGGTGTAGCGCCGAGCCTTGCGCTCCGAGTCGCCCCAGCCGAGCCAGTCGGGTACGAAGCAGTCGTGGCCACGTGCGAGGCGCTCCGCCGCTTCCCGCCAGAGCAGTCCGGTGTGGCCGGGCCCAAAGGTGTGAAGTAGCACCATCGGCGGCGCCGGGTCCCGGCGTGACCGGGGGATGTGGACGAAGGCGAGCCGACTGCCGTCGATCTCGACGTGCCGGGTGGAGCCCCAGCGGGGCCGGGGGAGTCGGGCGGCCCGGCGCGCGACGACCGCGTTGATCACGGCGGGCGCCCCTAGCGCCACGCCGCCGAGAATCAGGCCGCGGGTCACTCGGCGTCTTCGAAGCCGCTTCAGTTCCTCATCGGCGGACCGTGCCATGACTGCGGACAATAACAGCGCCCATGGTGTGCATAATCCGCCCGTGGCGTTCGAGATCGTCGTCGTCTGGGTCGGTCGCCGGCGTGAGCCCTGGGAGGCTCTTTGCGCCGATTACGGCCGCCGGATCGGAAAGTTCGTCCCTGTGAGGGAGCGGGTGGTGCGTCCCGCGCGCGGGGACGACCGGACCCGTCTCCGGCTCGAAGGAAAGGCGATCCGGGCCGCTCTGCCCCCCGAGGCCTGGACCGTGTGCCTCGACCGGAAGGGACGGAACCTGAGTTCAGAAGCCCTCGCGACGGAGGTTGGGAGGTTGCGCACCGAGTGGCGACGGCCGGTCGCGTGGATCGTGGGATCCGATCTGGGCCTCGACCGCGACCTTCTGAAATCGGCTCGTTTGCGCCTCTCCCTCGGGCCCTTGACGCTCCCTCACGAACTCGCCCGACTGACCGTTTTCGAGCAGATCTACCGCTCCTTCACGATCCTCGAGGGAATCAACTATCATCGGCGACCGTTTCACTGAGCCGCGTGAGGGGAAAAGAAGTGGCAAGCGCGGACAAGAGCGCCAAGAGCGGCGGAGCAGACGACAGCAAGGACCAGACCGCCGCCAAGGCTCGCCCGCTTGAAGCCGAGGAGGCCGCGGCCAGGAAGGCTGCCGCTGAAGCGACCCGCAAGGCAGCCACAGCCGAACGCCGGGCGAAAACCGCAGCCGAGAAGAAGGCGGCGGCTCAGCAGGCGGCCCGTGAGGCGAAGTCGTCGTCGGCCGCTGCCGCGAGAGCGGAGAAGGTGGCCGATGCGAGGAAGGCGTCCGCCGCGGCGGCCGCCAAGGCGGCGACCGAACGCCGGGCCGCCGCGAGAAAGGCGGAGAGGGCGGCGACTTCCGGCAAGACGGCCGCGGAGAAGGCTGCCCACATCGTCTCGGTTCGAAAGGCGGCCGCGCAGCAGGCGGTGCAGGACGGGAAGGCCGCGGCCGCGGCGGCCCGGAAGGCCGAGCGCGAGGCCGAGGTGCGCAAGGCGGCCGACGAAGCGGCCGCCCGGAGGGCCGTCGAGCTGTCCCGGTCCGCCAGGGAAGCGGCGAAGACCCTGCGCTCGGCGGAGGCGGCGGCGAAGCGGGCGGATCGTGACCTCGCGGCCAAGGCCGCGGCCGCGGAGCAGGCGGCTCTGGAGGCAGCGGAGCGCGGCGCGGCGCTCGAGGAGACCCGAAAGGCCGAGGCCGTCGAGCGCGCGGCTGCCGAAACGGCCGTGGCCGCTGCGCGAGAGGAAAAGGAAGCCGCGAAGAAGGCGGTTCGCGAGGCGGTAGCCGGTCGAACCCTGGCGACGCGGGCAGAACGCAAGGCCCTGAACGCGGCCGAGGCCGCGGCCAGGGGACGGGAGGAAGCGGCCGCAAGGAAGAAGGAAGCCGCACAGTCGACGAGGCTTGCCGCGACGACGGGGACCGCCGCTCAGAAGGCGGCGAAGCTGGCGGCCGATCGCAAGACGGCAGCCCAGGCTGCGGCCAAGGACTCCGCGGCGAAGGGAGTGGCGGCGCGGAAGGCGACGCGCACCGCGGCCTCGCGGACGGCTGCGCACGAGAAGGCCGCCAAGGCGGCGGCTGAGGCGAAGGCCGCTGCCCGGGATGCCCAGCGGGCTGCTGCCGGCGCCGAGAAGCGGTTGGCGAAGGCCCGGGCGGCGGAGGAAGCCGAGGCGAAGAAGGCTCGGGAGGCCGAGAAGACGGCCGCTCAGGAAACGGCCGAAAAAGAAGCCGCGCCCGATCTGGCGGCGAAGCAGCGCCTGGCGAGAAAGAAGGCGGCCCGGAAGAAAGCGCCTCCGAGGAAAGCGCCGACACTGCTTCTCAGACCGGAGCGCGCCGGCGACGGTCGCAGGAATTCTCGTCGAAAGACCGCCGACATCGATATCGATCGGGTGCGGGAGCGGCTGGAGGAGAAGCGGCGGGAGTTGTTCGGCCGCTACAACCGCGATCTGCACGCGGGCCTGAAGGCGCAATCCGGTGAGGGTTCGGAAGACCTCGTCGATCGGGCGAATCACGCGTACAACCGAGAGTTGAACTTCTCGCTCTCCGACAGCGACGGCATTCTGCTCGAGAGGATCGAGGAAGCGACCATCCGTCTGGACGACGGCCGCTTCGGGGTCTGCGTCCACTGCCACGCCGACGTCGGCCGCGCCCGCCTCGAAGCGGTTCCGTGGGCTTCCTACTGCATCAACTGCCAGGAACTCGAAGAGAAGGGTCGGCTTCCCAGAGAAGAGTGAAGGCTCCTACGATCGACGCGGCGGTCGAGCAAATCGAAGGTGGTGACCGCCAGCCGCTCTACCTCGTGATCGGCGAGCAGGTGCTGGCGAGCGGCGCGGCGACCCGGATCGCGGATGCGCTGGCAGCGGGCAGCGGCTGTGAGGTGGCCATCTACACGCGGCCTGTCGAGCTTGGCTCGATCCTGGCCGATCTGCTGACCTTCTCGCTGTTCGAGCCGGCCAAGGTCAGTCTCGTCTGCGACAGCGCGGTCTTCGCCGACCGGACCGCCGCAGCCGATCTGATCGATGAGGCGGAAGCTGCGTTGCCGGTAGCGGCCGGGGAGACGCTGTCGACCGCGCAGAAGGAAGCCGCGGGCCGACTGCTTCAAGCGCTGCGACTCTTCGGCGTGGCCGCCGACGCCGGAACGCCCGATGAAGCGGTCTCTTCCCTGCCGGACTGGGCGCTTCAGGGTGGCAGCCGGATTCGCCGGCGGAACCGGCGGGGGCGGACGAAGAAACAGGCGGCAGAGCTTGCCAGGGATCTGTCGTCGCTGCTCGAAGCCGCCCGGGCCGAGGATCTCTACGGCTGGTCGGACAGCGACCTCGCCGAACTCGGCCGCGCCGCCGACGGCGGTCTGCCCGAGGGCCACTCGCTGGTCTTCGCCGAGCGGACCGCGGATGGCGCCCACCCCCTGGTCCGGCGTCTGGTCGAGAGCAAGGCCGCGTTCGAGGTCGGCTCGCTCGAGTTCGACCGCCGTGGCGGAGTCGCCGGACTCGACGCGGTCGTCGCGGAGCTGACACGCGAGACCGGCATCGGTATCGACCGCGGAGCCGCCCGGGAACTGGCGCGGCGGACACTGCGCAAGACGGGAAACTGGGGCGACTCTGCCGTCGAGGCGGACTCGGCCGCACGCTTTGCTGCCGAGTACCGGAAGATCGCCGCCGGAATGCGGGGAACGTCCGGCCGGATCGACCGCTCGGCGGTGGAAGAGTCCGTCGTCGATCGAGGTGAGGAGGACGTCTGGAAGGTCATGAGCGCGATCGACGGACAGCGGCCGGGCGCTGCACTGGCCCTGCTTCGTCGCTACCTGGACAGCGCCGACGACCGGACCAGAGCCCGGTTCTCCTTCCTCAGCCTTCTTGCCGGCCGCTGCCAGCAACTGGCCACTGTCCACGGCATCGCGATGACCCACGATCTCCCCGAGGAGAGGGACTTCAACGGCTTCAAGGCCCGAGTGTTGCCGAGACTGATGGCGGAGTTGCCGGACAAGCAGAGGAAACCCAGGCCCTACGCCCTCTTCCAGATCTTCAAGGCCGCCATGGCTCGTCGCGATCCGGAAGCGGTTGGGGAACTCACCGAACTGCCCTGGAAGATCCTGGAGACGGAGGTCCGGCTGAGGGGCGGCAGCGGTGACGGCGACACCGCGCTCGAGGCCCTGGTCGCGGCGGTCGCCGGTGGCGGGGCTGCGGAGATCGCCGCGGGCGCCGGTCGTGGCCGCCGCACGGGCTGAACGTGCCGGAGCTGCCGGAAGTCGAAGTCCTGCGCCGGAGCCTGGAACGGCCGCTCGTCGGTGACCGGTTCGAGACCGTGCGGATCCACTTCCCGACCTTGCGCGAGCCGCTCTGCGAATGGCGGCTGCGCCGTCTGGAAGGCCGCAGGGTGGTCGGTCTGCGCCGGCGCGCGAAGTACCTGTGGATCGACGCTTCCGGCGGCCAGACCCTCGTGTTGCACCTGGGCATGAGCGGCCGTCTGACTCTGGTCGACCGGGCCGCGCCGCTGGTGGACCACGAGCACTTGGGCTTCGAACTGGCGTCGGGCCGCCGCTTGCGCTTCCGCGACCCGCGCCGTTTCGGCCTGGCCTTCGTCGCGTTGACGGAGGGCTTGGATCGCGACCGTCACTTCCATCATCTGGGCACAGAGCCGCTCGGGCCGGTGTTCGACGGCGCTCACCTGGCGGATCTCGCCCGCGGCCGTCGCGCACCGGTCAAGAGCTTTCTGATGGACGCATCCGTCGTCGTCGGCGTGGGCAACATCTACGCCTCGGAGGCCCTGTACCGCGCCGGCATCCACCCCCGCCGTTCCGTGGCGCGGATCGCGCGCCGCCGGTTCGACGTTCTCGCCGGGGCGGTGCGGGAGGTGCTGGGCGAGGCGATCGAGCAGGGCGGCACGACGCTCAACGACTTCGCCGACGGCGAAGGCAACTCGGGCTACTTCCAGGTCTCGCTCGACGTCTACGACCGGGAGGGGGAGGCCTGCCCGGCGGCCTGCGGGGCGGGCATTCGCCGGATCGTCATCTCGAATCGAAGTACGTACTACTGCCCGCGCTGCCAGAGGTAGGCGGTCCTAGGTCAACGGCCAGAACACGGGGATCAGCCACACCGACAGAACGCAGAAGACGATCTTGAGCGGCGCTCCGAACTTCACGTAGTCCATGAAGCGGTAGCCGCCGGGGCCGAAGACCATCGCGTTCGTCTGGTAGCCCATCGGAGTCAGGAAGCTGGCCGAAGCGGCGAAGGCGACGGTCATCATGAAGGGCTTCGGG
>WTGL01000175.1:8170-11533 GCA_011523565.1 Acidobacteriota bacterium | reverse complement strand
GAACTACCTCGTCTCCGGGCTTCTCCTGGGTACGACGGTCGTGCTCTACGACGGTTCACCCGGCTGGCCGGACCTCTCCGCGCTGTACCGTCTGGCCGACGAGGAGGCCGTGACCTGCTTCGGCGTCAGCGCGCCCTTCCTGATGGCCTGCCGGGCGGCGGGCCTCGAACCCGGCAAGCAGTTCGGCTTCGAGGCCCTGCGCGCGATCGGTTCGACCGGTGCGCCCTTGCCGGCCGAGGGCTTCGACTGGGTCTACGAGCACGTGAAGTCCGACGTGTGGCTCGGCTCACTCTCCGGCGGCACCGACGTGTGCACCGGCTTCGTGGGCCCGAACCCGCTGCAACCGGTCCGGCGCGGCCGCATCCAGTGCCGCTCCCTGGGCGCCAGGGTCGAGACCTTCGACAAGAACGGCCACGAGGTGACCGGACAGGTCGGCGAACTCGTGATCACCGAGCCGCTGCCGTCCATGCCGCTCTTCTTCTGGAACGACGATTCGGGGAGGCGCTACCGAAACAGCTACTTCGACCACTGGCCCGGCGTGTGGCGCCACGGCGACTGGATCGAGTTCGACGAAGACGGCAGTTCCGTCATCTACGGCCGCTCCGACTCGACGCTCAACCGCGGCGGTGTCCGGATGGGCACGGCTGAGTTCTACCGAGCTGCCGCGGAGCTAGAGGAGGTCGAGGACTGCGTGATCGTCGACACGGGCAGTCTGGAAAGGGAAGGCAAACTCTGGCTGTTCGTGGTGCTGGCGGACGGCATCGTGCTCGACGCGACCCTCGTCGACCGCATTCGCCGCCACCTGCGCACCCGGCTCTCGCCGCGCCACGGCCCGGACGAGATCCGAGCGATCCCCGAAGTACCCACGACGCTCTCGGGCAAGAAGCTCGAAGTGCCGATCAAGCGCATCCTCGCCGGCGAGCCCGTGGAGAACGCCGTCAACGTCGGCACATTGAAGAACCCGGAATCGATCGCCGCCCTGGTGGCGGCGCTGTAGTCGCCTACTGACTCAACTTGTTTGCAAAGTCCCCGCCGCGGAAGATCGAGATGTCGTCCAGCGAGATGTACTTCCGCAACGCCGCGTTGACCTCGTCGAGCGTCATCTCTTCGATCGCCCGCTCCTGGGCGGCCGTGAACTCCATCGTACGGCCGGTGAAGAGGTTGTTGTTCAGCATGCCCGCCAGCGCGCGGTCCTGGGACCGGCCGTTCTGCTGGCTGTCCAGATAGCCGCGCCTCGCCGGTTCGAACTCTTCCTCGGTGAAACCGTTTTCGAGCGCCTTCGTCATCTCGTCGCGGAAGGCGTCGACCACCTTGTCCCCGTTCTCCGGCGCAAAGATGGCGAAGGTCAGGAACAGCGCGCTGTCGTCGATCGGCGGCACACCGATCTGGGAGCCGACGCCGTAGGACAGGCCCTCCTCCTGGCGAATCCGGGTTGCCAGGCGCGAACTCAGGAATCCGCCGCCCAGCATGTAGTTCGCCATGACCAGCGCCGGATAGTCCGGATCATCGTTCCGCATCGAGAAGTTCGAAACGGCCATCATCATCGCGTTCGTCTTGTCCGGGGTCTCGATGTCGACGCTCACCGTCTCGACGGCGCGATGCGGATTGGCCACCCGCTCGTACGGCTCGCGTGCCTGCCAGTCGCCGAACAGCTCCTCGAGCAAGCCCGCGACCTCGTCCGGATCGAAGTCGCCGACCACTGCGATCGTGCCACCCTCGGCACCGTAGAAGGAGGCCCAGAAGTCCCGCGCCTCCTCGACCGTCGCCGCCTCCAGGCGCTCGATCTGCTCGTCGAAGGTCGGCGAGTAGTGGGGGTGATCGGCCGGCCACGGACCGAAGTGCCTGCCCATCGCCGTCGGCACCAGAGCCATCGGCTCGGAGCGCTGGGATTCGATCCCCGCCAGACGCTCCTCGCGCAGCAGGTCGAACTCCTTCGCATCAAATGCCGGCTCACGCAGGATCTCGGCGGCGAGCCGCAGGACCGGGGCGAGGTTCTCCCGCACCGTGGTAAAGGAGCCGCTCGCAATCAGGGCGCCGCCGCCGAGGCCACCCTGGGCCTTGAGGCGGTCCAGCTCGTCGCTGATCTCCTGGCGTGGGCGGTTCTTCGTACCGCGCATGAGCATCGAACCGGCCAGATCGCCAGCGGTCGCGCGCCCCATCAGCGCCTCTTCCGTGCCGTGGCGGAAGGCCATCTGCAAGGTCACCGATTCGCCCCGGGTCTGCTTGGGCAGCAGCGCGACCTTGACGCCGTTGGACAGGGCCACGAGCCGCGTGCGCCGGTCGACATTCGCCGGTGTCGGGTCGAAGGCCTCGCCCTCCGCCACCGCCTCGCGCCCGGTGTAGTCCGCGACCAGTGCGGCGATGTCGGGGGCCTCGGGGATCTCGGCCCGCTCCGGTGTCTCGTCCGTCGGATAGAAGTACCCGACCGTTCGGTTCGAATCGCGCAGGTAGGTCTGGGCGACTTCGTGGACGCCTTCCGTCGTCACCTGCTCGAGCCGGTCGCGGTGGAGGAAGAAGAGCCTCCAGTCGCCCATCGAGGCCCACTCGCTGAGCTGAAGCGCGATTCCCTGCGGGTTGTTGAAAGAGAGTTCGATCCGCGACAGATAGTCGGTCTTGGCCCGCTCGACTTCCTCGTCCGAGGGCGGCTCCGCCGCGATCTCGTCGAGGGTTGCGAACAACGCCTCGGCCGCCTCCTCCAGCGAGTCCTGCTCCCGAACTTCGACTGCGGCCGTCAACACGCCCGGCTCGTTCAGTTGAAAACTCGAGGCGAAGGCGGAGGCCGCGAGGCCGGGCTCGACCAGGTTCTTGTACAAACGCCCGGCCGGCTCGACGCCCAGGATGTGAGTGAGCACTTCCACCGCCGCGTACTGCTCGTGGGCGCCCGGCGGCACGTGGTAGACGACCATCGCGAGCTGGGTGTCGCCGACGCGCCGCAAGGTCACCGTTCGCTCGCCGTCCTGCGCCGGCTCGGCGGTGTAGGTGTCGAAGAGCGTGTTCGCGCCGGTACGGTCGGGGCGCGGAATGGGCCCGAACTTCTCCGCCACCAGTTCGAGCGCGCGGTCGACTTCGAACCGGCCAGCGACCACCAGGATCGCGTTGTCCGGCTGGTAGTACTTCCGGTAGAACGCCTGCAGGCGCTCGATCGGCACGTTCTCCAGGTCGGAGCGTGCGCCGATCGTCGAGTTGCCGTAGTTGTGCCAGTCGAAGGCGGCCGACATGACCCGCTTGCGGAGCACACCCATCGGCTGGTTTTCGCCGCTCTCCCACTCGTTCCGCACGACGGTCATCTCCGACTCGAGGTCTTCGGCGGAGATGAAGGAGTTGACCATCCGGTCCGCCTCGAGGTCGAGCGCCCACTCCAGG
>WTGL01000175.1:4168-8160 GCA_011523565.1 Acidobacteriota bacterium | reverse complement strand
GTTTGTGCGGTCGAACCAGGTCGTTCCGTTCGGAAAGGCGCCGTGCTCGGTCAGCTCGGCGGGGATGTCGGGGTGGTTCGGCGTGCCCTTGAACACAAGGTGCTCCAGCAGGTGAGCCATCCCCGTCTCACCGTAGCCCTCGTGGCGGGAACCGACGAGGTAGGTGATGTTCACGGTGATCTGCTGTTTACTCTGGTCTGGGAAGAGCAGGAACCGCAGGCCGTTCTCCAACTGGTACTCGGTGATCCCCTCCACCGACGCCACCCTGGTGACGCCGTCCGGTAGATCCTGAGCCAGGGCGGGCAGAGCGACCGCCAGCCAGACGAGCAAGCAGGCGGTGAGAGTGAGTGCGCGTGTCTTCGTCGACTTCATCTTGTGGTTCTCCAAAGCGGGGATCGCGGAGTCTGGTCCGCGTGCGAGAGATCGGAAAGGGAGTCTCAACTCTAGAACGTCACCACGGCTTGTTTGTTGCGGCCTCCCTAGGCGGCGCCTTCGGGTACTCCAGGTACGTAGCAGACGGCTATCGGCCCTACCGGCCGGCACGGGTGTCCAGGCTGACGCTCTTGAGCAGCGCGAAGACCGGCGAACCGACCGCGAGGCCCAGTTCGGCAGCGGACGCCCGCGTGATCCGCGCCCGCAGCCGGTGCGAACCGAGATCGACCGTGGCCTCGGCGAACGCGGTCGCCTCGTCCTGATGCAGCGACACGAGGACTCCGGACAGCACGTTGCGGATGCTGGTCGGCGACGGGCGTTCGGTGGCGAGCGAGACGTCCCGCGAGCGCACCAGCAGCCGGGCCGACGCGCCGACCGCGAGGTGCTCGATGCGCGGCACGCTGAGCCGCTGGCCGTCGAGGTCGAGCCAGGTCATTCGGTATTCGTCGTCATGGGCGCTGACGCGCGCCTCGAGCACCGCCGCAGCCTGAAAACGCTCGGTAAGCGGCGCGAGGTCGATCTGCTCCAGCACCTCGACCGTACCGCCAAACGCCTGGGCCCTGCCTTCGGCAAGGACCAGGACGCGGTCGGCGAGCAGCGCCACTTCGTCGACCGCGTGGCTCACGTAGAGCGTCGGAATACCGAAACGCGGATGCAGCGCCAGCAGGTACGGCATGATCTCCGCCTTGCGGCGCCGGTCGAGAGCCGACAGCGGCTCGTCGAGCAGCAACAGGCGCGGCCGGCTGAGCAGCGCCCGGCCCAGAGCGGCACGCTGGCGCTCACCGCCGGAAAGTGTGTGAGGCCGCCGGCCGAGCAGGGGCTCCAGGTCCAGGGCATCCACAACGTCATCGCGGGTGATCGACACCGCGCTCGCCCCGACGCTTCGTCGATCGGCGTAGCCCAGATTGCCGGCGACATCCAGGTGCGGGAACAACCGTCCATCCTGGAACGTGCAACCGACGGGACGGCGGTGCGGCGGCACGTCGACTCCTGCTTCGCTGTCGAGCCACACGTCGCCGTTCAGGGCGATGCGACCGCGGCTTCCCGCCTCGAAGCCGAGCAGCGATCTCAGGAGGGTCGTCTTGCCGCTCCCGGAAGGACCGAACACCGCGGTAACGCCGGTTGCGGGGATCGCCTGCTCGACCTGGAGATCGAAGGCGCCGAAAGTGACCCGAACGTCGACTTCGAGCCGGGCTTCCAGCTCCGGCGAGGCCGCGGAACCGCTACCGGCAGTCCACGCGATGCCCGTGGCGTCATGTTCAGGCGACATGAACCGGCAGCCTCCGGTTGAAGACGTAGACGAACACGAGCACCACGAACGCGAACAGCAGAAGACCGGCGGCAAGCGTGTGTGCCTCCGCGTAACGCAGCGTCTCGACGTGCTCGTAGATGGCGATCGAGATGACTCGTGTCTTGCCGGGAATGTTCCCGCCGACCATCAGAACGACGCCGAACTCGCCGATCGTGTGGGCGAAGGTGAGGACCGCCGCGGTCAGGAAACCGCGCAGCGAGAGCGGCGCCGCCACGGTCAGGAAGGCGTCGAGAGGCGAAGCGCGAAGCGCGGCCGCGGCCTCCAGAGGACCCCGGCCCAGCGACTCGAAAGCAGCCTGGAGCGGCTGCACCATGAACGGCAGCGAGTAGATGACGGAGGCCACGAGCAGTCCCGCGAACGAGAACGTCAGGGTCGTGTCCGTGACCTCGACCCAGAGTCCGCCCAGCCAGGACCGGGGGCTCATCAGCAGCAGCAGGTAGAAGCCGAGCACGGTCGGCGGCAGCACCAGCGGCAGCGCGGTCACCGCTTCGACCACCGGTTTCAGCCGCGATCGGGTACCGGACAACCACCAGGCGAGCGGCGTTCCGAGCACCAGGAGCACCGCGGTCGCCGACGCCGCGAGCTGCAGGCTGAGCCACAGCGGGCCGAGTTCCGGCAGGGACATCCCGGTCAGCGCCGTTCGATGCCGAGAGCCCTTGCCAGCGCGTCGTCCAGCTCGGCCATCCGGGCGCGCGGCAGATCGGCAACGAAGCCGGTGAGCTTCGACTTGAACATCAGAGCCAGGAAGTCACACCGGATCGAGCAGTCCACCGGCAGGCCATCGGACGGACCCACGACGACTTCGGTCGAAAGGCCCAGATGCTCCCGGTACACCGGCGCGCAGAGGACGGTCGAGACGTCCTCGTTCGCGGCGATGAAAGGACGCGACACAACGACGTAGAAACCCGGCTTGCCGCCCCTCTCCGGCATCCGTTCCCGGGTTCGATAGATAGCCCCTCGCTTCAAGTCGGCGCCTGTTCGGCGACGAGGGCTGCCAGTTCGTCGGCCAGGGACCCTTTGTGCTCCTGGATGATCCGCCGCTCACGGTCCTCCTCGCGCAGGCGTTGCTCGCGCGCCACAAAGCCCGCCAACGCGACCCTCACGAGAGCAGAACGACTGGAGTAGCGATCGGATGACGACCGCAGCTCGTCAACGCGGTCCAAGGTCTCCTCGTCGATGGTCACGGCAATAGTCTTCATATCGAAACAGTATTGGCGAAAGTGAAGCGATGTCAATACCGAGACTCCAACCCGAACGACTCAATGGTCTCCCGCGCCCGCGGAGTGTTGAGAAACTCGTGGAAGTCGCGGGCGGCCTGGTTGTTCCGGGCGCGGTCGAGCAGAACCGAGTCCTGACGGATCGGCGTGTGGAGGTGCTCGGGGATCTCCCAGTAGCTCCCCTCACGCCCATGGCGCGGACTGAGCGCAGAGGCGAGCGACACGAAACCCAGCTCCGCGTTTCCCGAAGCGGCCATGGCAAAGGCCTGCCCCACGTTCTCACCGACGACGATCTTCGGGCGGAGGTTCTCCCACAGACCGAGCTCCTGGAGAGTCTCCCGGGCCGCGGCGCCGTAGGGCGCCAGGTCCGGATTCGCGAGCGCAAGCCGGCGGAACGAGCCGCCCCTCAGCACCTCGCCATCGACCGCCACCGCCGGATCGGGGCTCCAAAGCACGAGCCGTCCGACCGCATAGGTGCGGCGGGAGTCCTCGACCGCCAGTCCCTGCTCCACCAACAGTCGTGGCCGCTCCTGGTCGGCGGCGAGGAAGATGTCGAAGGGCGCGCCGTGGAGAATCTGCGCGTAGAGCTTGCCCGTCGAGCCGACGGTGACCGTGACCCGGTGGCCGCTCTCCTGCTCGAACTCGACGGCGAGCGCCTCGACGACCTCCGCGGCGTTGGCCGCTACCGCCACCGTCGTTTCTCCAGCGAAGGCGCTCCCGGCGGCCAGGAGCAGCGCCGGGATGACCCCTGGGACCGTACTCAAACGGCGACCGCCTGCGCCGTCCGCCTCGGGTCGCCGCAGGCGACGGCGCCGTCCTCCTCGATCAGGACGCCCTCGAAGGAGCCGCAGAGCCAGTTCCAGGGATTCACGACCTCGACCGTGGCACCCGCCTCCTCGAGCCGCCCGACCGGCTCGCCGGCCAGGTCGGCCTCCACGATCAGGGCGCCGGGCACGCTCATCGACGAGCCGCCGAAGCGCGGCTTGTGGACCGAGCTCTCGAGGTCGAGGCCGAAGTCGAGGAGGTTGGTC
>WTGL01000175.1:3565-4158 GCA_011523565.1 Acidobacteriota bacterium | reverse complement strand
CGAGGTGGACGCCGGAGGCGCAGGCGTAGACGCCGTCGACGTAGATGCCGGTCCGGAACGGCATCGACATGACCGAGTGCAGCACGGTGGCGACGTTGCCCGCGGCGTCGACCACCGTGACGTGGTTCGAGCCCGGCGGAGGCGGCGGCACCACGCCCAATGCCTCGTACCGGTCGTTGGGGCTGGCCGGCTTGCCCTCGAGCGCGGCGAACCGCTCCTCCGCGTACTCCTTTGAGATCGCTCGCTCCACGTCGGGCAGGGTGCCGTCGAAGCGGCCGCTCACCGCATCGGCGTATACGCGCCCGATGATCTGCATCATCCTGAGGGTCGTCTCGCCGGACTCGAACGCCGGACCCGCCTGCTGGAGGTCGAGCAGCTCGACCATGTTCATGATCTCGACCAGGGCCTGACCGCCGAAATCCGGCGCCGGCGAACCGACGACCCCGTAGTCGCGGTACGTGCCCTTCACCGGCTCATCCCAGAACGCCTCGTAGGCCGCCATGTCCTCGGCGGTGATCAGACCGCCCTTGGCCTGCACGGTTTCGGCGTACCGGCGGCCGAACTCGCCCCGGTAGAAGTGGTCGCCGCCTTCT
>WTGL01000175.1:2375-3555 GCA_011523565.1 Acidobacteriota bacterium | reverse complement strand
CATCAGCGCCCCGAACTCGGCCACGTCCATGTTCCGCACGTCCGGCACCGCCTGGGGCGCCGCCATCATGCCGTTGACGTAGGTGTACTCGCCGGAGGCGGCATCGTAGTAGAGCATCGACAGGCAGCCCGACAGGGTCGTCATGTGCGGCTCGACGACGGCCTGGGCGATGCTGGCGGCAAGCACGCCGTCGCAGGCGTTGCCGCCCAGGGCGAGCATGTCGGCGGCGGCGGCGGACGCCAGGGGGTGGGTGCAGATGGCTAGGCCGTTGGCGCTCCTGACGGCCTGCTTGGGGCCAAAGCGCGCCGTCGCCACCAGAGACTGCCGCCGTTCATCGTCCGGAGGCGTCCAGCCGTTGACGGCTGCCGGCGCGGAATCCGTCGGCTCCGATCCCGGTCCGCAACCGATCGCCATGGCCGCGCCTCCGGCCGCCGCGGCCAGCAGGGTCCGGCGATTCAGAGTCAGGTCCACCGTTTCAACGAGTCCTCTTCCCATCGCTTCCTCCCCTCGCACGTGTGCGAAGAGGTTACCGCGCAGTGCCGTAAGATGCCCCACCCATCAAACGAGGCAAGGGAGATTCGGAGCCATGTCTGAGCCGGTTCTGCTGGTCGAGAAGTCCGAGGGCATCGCCACCCTCACGTTGAACCGACCGGGCGTGCTGAACGCCCTCTCGGAGGAGCTGCGGGACGGTCTCGCCCGGACCATCGAGGACCTCCACCACGACGAAGAAGTCGGCGTGGTCATCCTGACCGGCGCCGGCCGCGCCTTCTGCGCCGGCCTCGACCTGAAGGAAATGAGCGATCCGGACCGCAAGCGCAAGGCGATCGCCGATCCGCCGAAGCTCCTCCGGTCGCTCAGGCAACCGGTGATCGGCGCGATCAACGGCATTGCGGTTACCGGCGGCTTCGAGATCGCGCTCTCCTGCGACCTCCTGATCGCG
The DNA here is from genome assembly GCA_011523565.1 of Acidobacteriota bacterium. Taxonomy (GTDB): domain Bacteria; phylum Acidobacteriota; class Thermoanaerobaculia; order Multivoradales; family Multivoraceae; genus Multivorans. The sequence goes on along the minus strand of WTGL01000175.1, from coordinate 2,615 downwards.
ACCCCGGAGGCACGCTTCGCCGACACGCACGCCCGGGTCGGCCTGCTCTCCGGTTGGGGTCTCTCGGCGCGGCTGTCGCGGGCCATCGGCCCCGGCCGGGCCAAGGAACTCTCGCTGACCGGCAACTACCTGTCGGCCGAGCGCGCCTGCGAGTGGGGCCTGGTCAACCGGATCGTGCCGCGAGAGGAGCTGCTCCCCACCTGCCGCCAACTAGCCACAGACATGCTGACCTGCCAGCGC
>WTGL01000175.1:0-2365 GCA_011523565.1 Acidobacteriota bacterium | reverse complement strand
TCGGCGACGCGATGGACTACGAGGTCGAGGTCAACCGCATGTACCGGGGCCCCAAGCCCGAAGAAGTCGGCGAACGCCTCGCCGGCATCCGCGCCCGCGGCCGCGCCCAGGCCGAGGACGCCCGCTAGTCGGAAGCGGCCGGCACGTCGAAGTACTTCTCAACGATCCAGTCGGGCTGCCAGCGGTCGGGTTCGCGTTCAGTGCCGGTGAGGTCGCGGTGCAGCGGAGACGGATCGGAGACGGAGAGTGGAACGGTGTCGCCCATGGCCGTCTGCCAACCCTCCAGCAGGGCTTCGAGGCGGGCTGCTGTTTCCGCGTGGTCGGGGTCGGTGATGAGGTTCGTCAGTTCGTCGGGGTCTTCGGCGAGATCGAAGAGCTGACGGTGGTTGACCTTGGGATACACGATCAGCTTGTAGCGGTCGTCACGGACGGCGCGCATGACGTCCCGGTAGGGCAGGAAGACGCTCTGGCGCCAGGTTGAGTCGCCGCCGGACCAGAGAGGCGCCAGGTCCCGGCCGTCGATGCCGGGCGGCATCTCGACGGCGCCGGCCCTGAGCAAGGTCGGGAAGAGGTCGTAGAGGTAGGTGAAAGCGTCGGTCGTGCCGTGCGGGATGCCCGGGCCGCGGATGATCAGAGGGCAGCGCATGGAGTGCTCGTACAGGTTCTGCTTGCCCAGCAGGCCGTGGCTGCCGACCGACAGCCCGTGGTCGGCGGCGTAGATGACGATCGTGTTCTCCGCCTGACCGTTCTCGTCCAGGGCGGCGAGGATCCGGCCCACCTGTTCGTCGAGGTGGCTGATCAGGCCGTAGTACTCGGCGAGCTGGTCACGGATCACGTCCTCGGTCCGCGGCCACGCTGCCAGGTTCTCGTCGCGGAGGATCAGGGCGCCGTTGTCGAACGGATGCTGCGGCATGTAGTTGGCGGGCAGCGGGAGGTTGCGCTGGTAGTAGCGCTCCCGGTACTCGGGCGGCGGCTGACGTGGATCGTGCGGCGCGGTGAAGGGCACGTAGGCGAAGAACGGCTGGTCCGACTCACCGCTCGCCTTCGCCCCAGCCTGCTCGTCGAGGAACTCGATGACCGCGTCGGTGAACAGCTCGCTGGAGAAGGTTTCCCCCACCCGCCGGCGCACCATGCCGCCGTTCTCGATGTCCTGCACCTCGGTCTGTGTGTGATCCGCCATGCCGCCGAGGTAGATGGCCGTGCCGCGGTCGAAGGCGCGGAGCAGCGCCTCCTCGCCGTTGTGCCACTTGCCGGTGATGAAGGTCCGGTAGCCCTCGGCCTCCAGCAGGCGCGGCAACGTGGGGATGCCCTGCATTCGGTTCGGCGAGCGCATCCAGCTACGGCCGGTCAGCACCATCGCCCGGCTCGGGACGCAGACGGCGCCGCTGTTCGAGCCGAACACGTAGTTCCGCCTGAAGCTCCACCCCTCGCCCGCCAGGCGATCCAGGTTCGGTGTGTCGATCAGCTCGTTGCCCCAGGCACGGATCGTGTCGGCGCGCTGGTCGTCGGCGAACAGAAACAGGATGTTGGGCCGTGGCTCTTGCAGCTCGGCGTCAGCGGCAGGCTCGTGGGCCGCGCGAGGAGCGCACGAGAGCACTACCAGCGCCGCGACCGCCAGTTGCCGGTTCACGTTCACGAACCGGCCGTCGCGACCCGCACGATCGCGTCCAGCTTCTCCACCACTTCCGGATCGATCTCGTCTTCCGGCACGAACTCGGCCAGCCGGTGGAGGTTCGCCTTCGACATCAGGTTCGCCTGACCGAGCCTGCGGGCGTAGGCCTCGAAGAGCGGCGCCATGAGCTCCGCGCTGGCCTTGGCGCCGTCGTCCCACGGCGACGGCCGGCCGCTCTTGGCCGACGCCTCTTCGACCTCCGCGATCGAGGCCCGCATCGCCTCGACCCGCCGCTCCGCCTCGGCCTCCTCGAACAGCGGGCCGGATGCCTCCCGCCGGGCGCTGTCGGCGGCCCAGCCTTCGAGAGCCGACCGCGAGCACAGGTAGTTCTCGATCTCCCGCTTCCGCCAGGCCTGCCGCTCCAGCCCGTCATCCGCCCCCACCTTCTCCGGCAGCTTGTCGAGCAGTGCGATCCCGCGCAGCGCGGGACACGCTTCGCGGAGGCCGTGGAAGTGGAGTTCGGCGCTCGAGAGCCGGTCGCCGACGTACTGGACGAACGGCCGCTCCAACGCTCGCGCGGCAACCTCATGCCCAAGACGCCGGGCAAAGGCCTTGAGAATCGCCAGATCCGTCGACCCCTCGAGATAGACCACCCAGCCGACCAGTTCCGCCTGGAGGTACTGGTTGAAGCCGATTCGCGAGAGCGCCTTGGCGACCTGGCTGCCGCCGTCGTCGATCCGGTGCGGCTTGCCC
>WTGL01000038.1 GCA_011523565.1 Acidobacteriota bacterium | reverse complement strand
GCCGGCGTAGTGGATCGCGGTCTCCAGCGCCTGGGCGCACTGAACGCCCCACTCTTCGCGGCTCATCCCCTCCGGCCGGTCGAAGTCCGAGTACTGCCGGATGCCCGGCCACTTGGGCAACATCGGCTCGAACCGCGACTGGGTGGCGGGGTTGTGCGACACGCCGAGAGTGGCGAGCGTCATGCCGTGGTAGGAGTCCCGATGGCTGATGATCTTGTACTTCGCCGGGTTGCCCAGCGCGATCTGCGCCTGGCGGGCGAGTTTGATCGCCGTCTCGACCGCTTCGGACCCGCCCGATACGAGGTAGGTGTGGTCGAGGTCGGCCGGCGTGATCTCCGCAAGCAACCGGCAGAACTCGGCCCGTTTCGGGCTGGCGAAGGAGGGATGGGTGTAGGTGTAGTCCTCGAGCTGCGCCGCGATCGCCCGCTTCATCCTCGGGTGGTTGTGCGGCAGGTTGACCGCCATCGGCCCACCGGAGGCGTCGAAGTAGCGGTTGCCTTCCCGGTCGTAGATGAACACGCCTTCGGCGCGCTCGATCTCGACGTCCATCGGGTGGTACGAGAAGACATGACGCCAGTCGCCTTCGGGGCGGAGAGGGCGAGACATCGGCTGCGTTTCTGGCACGGTTGCGGGCGCGGTTGCCATCGATGCTGCTCCTGTTCGGGGTAGGGAACAAGGCATCGTAGCAAGCTGCTACCGTTTGCCGTCGCCGCCGCTACGGCGGCTGGAGGTGAATCGTGCCGCAACCTACAGGCAGCGAACGGATGGAGCGGATCGTGGCGCTCGCGAAGCGCCGCGGATTCGTGTTCCCAGCCTCGGAGATCTACGGCGGCATCAACGGCTTCTGGGACTACGGCCCGCTCGGCGTCCAGCTCAAGAACAACCTGCGCGACGCCTGGTGGCACGACATGGTCGAGTGCCCGCCGCTCGGCCCGGACGGCACGCCGCTATCGATCGTCGGCATCGACTCGTCGATCATCCAGAATCCCAGAGCCTGGGAGGCGAGCGGCCACGTCGGGGGCTTCTCCGACCCGATGGTCGACTGCCGCGAGACGAAGGCGCGCTTCCGGGCGGACCACCTGCACGTCCTGCGGCCGAAGCGGGAGCTCGACCCGCCGGCGTACTTCGCCTACCTGGAGGGCGAACCGGAACCTGCCCTCAGAACCGCCCGCAAGGCGATGCGCGGCCGGCCCAGGGAGGGCGACTTCGAATCGCTCCCGCTCCACGAACTCGACGACGCCGAGCGCGGCCACGTATGGGCCCCCGGCGCCTCGGAGCCGGGCACCCTGACCGATGCCCGTGACTTCAACCTGATGTTCAAGACCTTCGTCGGCGCCGCGTCCGGCGAGGAGAACACCGCGTATCTCCGGCCCGAGACGGCTCAGGGCATCTTCCTCAACTACCGCGGCGTGCTCGACACCTCGCGGGTTCGGCTGCCGTTCGGCATCGCCCAGATCGGCAAGGCGTTCCGCAACGAGGTCACGCCCAGGAACTACATCTTTCGCACCCGCGAGTTCGAGCAGATGGAGATGGAGTTCTTCTGCCACCCCTCCGAAGCGAAGATCTGGTTCGAGTTCTGGACCCAGTCCCGCATGGACTGGTGGAGCGGCCTCGGCCTGGCCTCCGACCGCCTGCGACTGCGCCGCCACGAGGCGTCCGAACTGGCCCACTACGCTCAGACCGGCGAGGGCACCTTCGACGTCGAGTACCGGTACCCGTTCACCGAGCCGGAGTACGGCGAACTCGAGGGCGTCGCCCACCGCGGCAGCTTCGACCTCGAGCAGCACCAGCAGTGGAGCGGCGTCAAGCACGAGACGTTCGATCAACAGACGCGCGAACGCTTCGTGCCCCACGTGATCGAACCCGCCGCCGGCCTGACCCGCGGCGTGCTCGCGTTGCTCTGCGAGGCGTACACCGTCGACGAGAGCCGGCCGTCGTCCGAACTCATGCGCTTCCCGCATCGCCTGGCGCCAATTCACGCCGGCGTCTTCCCCCTGGTCAACAAGGGCGGAATGCCCGAGGTCGCGAAGTCCCTCTACCTCGAACTCCGCCGCTACTACCGTATTCAGTACGACGCCAAGCAGTCGATCGGCAAGCGCTATGCGCGAATGGACGAAGCCGGCACTCCCTGTTGCTTCACCATCGACGGCCAGACGCTCGACGACCAGACGGTCACCGTCCGCGACCGAGACACCGGCGCCCAGGAGCGGATCGCACTGGACGCCGTAGCGCGGTACCTGCACGACCGTCCCTAGGGGTCAGAGCTGCGCTTGCGCCGGGTGCGCCATCCTGGCGCGCCGCGTCGCCGCGACCCGTCCACGTTGGCGTGCACGGCGTGGCGGCTCACGGGTCGATGGAAGCGGAGCGGAGGAGGTCCGTTGGAAGGATCCTGGAAGGCTCGCCCGGAGTCACCGAACGAGTTGGAAGATCCGAGCAGGAGGCTGAACCGGCAAGTAGTGGCTAGGCGAACGGCTGGAACAAGCGTCGTTTGCACGCGGCCTCGCCGCCGGTCGGCTCTCGGGTTACTAGGCAGGAACGGTTGGTGAGGGACCTCCTCCGGTGTGTTCCACATCTTTCGGGACGACGCTTGCAGTCCCGATGCACCAGAGACGAAGCAAGCCCCGTGCCAACCGCCTAGGCCCGGTCCGTCGCGGCCTCCCCCGCCGTCCGCCGCGGATCCACCGTGCGAATCAGCCTCCGCAGCGCCAGCAGATGGAGGACGGTGGAAACCAGGAAGACGCTCTCGACCGGAGCCAACTGGCTGATCAGCCCGGCGCTTAGGAAGCCCGCCACCCCCGCCGCTTCGGAGAGCGAGTGGGTGGCGGCAATTCGCATCGGGCGGTCGCGTTCCCGTCCGAACTCGAGCACCAGGTTCTGCGATGCCAGCAGCACCCCGCTCAAGCCCGCGCCAACCAGCAGGAAGACCGCGTAGGCAACCGGAAAGACCGGCGCCCAGAGGACGATCAGGCTACCCAGAATCCAGGCGCCGAGCCCGAGTACGAAAACGGCGCGAAAGCCCGACCGGTCGCCCAGCAGGCCCCAGAGCAGGGCGCAGACCGACTGCGCCGCCACGAAGACGACCGTCAAGGCGGCCAGACGCGCTCCGGTGACCCCGAAGCGCTCGCTGACCAGCACGATGTAGAACGGCAGGGCGCCCCGGGCAGCACTGGTGAGCAGACGTGCCTCCAGAAAGCCCGCGTAGTGGCGGTCCGAGCGGATGAGATCCGGCAGTTTGCCCAACCTCGCCCGCAGGCTGAGTCCCGGCGCGTGGACATCGATGGCGGCCGGTTCCCGAATGAGTCCCATGAAGGCGAGCCCGACCGAGGCCATCACCGCCGCGCCCGGGAAGGTCAGTCCGTAGCCCCGCGGAAAGCCGTACCGGTCCAGCACCCATCCCGCGACGACCGAGAGGAGGATCACCGAGATGCCGGCGCTCAGGTTGCGCGTCCCCTGCAACCGTCCCCTCCGGGTGACGGGCACCGACTTCGCGAACAGCAGGTTGAACACGACCATCTGCATGCCGCTCGACAGACCCCACATCACCAGCACCGGCCAGACCAGGAACACCGCGACATCGACCGGCGCGAACAGCGCCAGCAGGGCGAGGACCAGGACCTGCAGCCGCATCACGCCCCCGAACAGCACCGCGGCCCACTTCACGTGGCTGCGGTGCTCGGCGAGGGCCGCGCTCAAGAGCGGCGACACGAACATCCCCAGGCTCTGACAGGCGGAGGCCGCGCCCACCGCCAGATTGGCGCCGGTCAACAGGTGGATGTAGGTCGGCAGAAAGGTCGGCGCCTGGAGCAGGCGGAACCCCGTCATGCCGAGCAGGCCATGGGCAAGCAGGGCGGCGTAGTTGCGCCGCCGGTCGAGGCGGCTGTGACCTCGGTCGGCTGAGGACATGCTTGGCCCGACGAAGGTAGCAGAAGGGCCGACGACCAGCAGCCGCACCGACCGCGCGGCAGATCACCCCCACGGGCCAGCTCTAGTAGGGTGGGAAGCCGTCAACGGGCCGCCGGAGCCACACCGACGATGACCGCACTCGACGATCAGGGCCCAAGGGGCATCTACGAGACCTTCCACAGCATCGTGCGCTGCATTCCCGAGGGGCGCGTCGCCACGTACGGCCAGATCGCCGCTCTCGCCGAACGTCCACGCCACGCCCGCCAGGTGGGCTACGCCCTTGCGCGGCTCCACGACGACAGCGTGCCCTGGCACCGTGTGGTCAACGCCGGCGGCGAGGTGAGCCAGCGCGGTCTCGACCCGCTGGAAAGCGTGGACCGGCAACGCTTTCTGCTTGAAGAGGAAGGCGTCCTGTTCGACCGCCGCGGCCGCATCGACCTGGACCGCTTCGGGTGGGCGCCATGACCATCCGGCGCGGCTCGCGCCTCCCGGCGCTGCTCGCTTCGGTCGCGATCGTCGCCGTCGTCGGCTGCGGCACCCCCGCGGAGGAGCCGCAGCAGATCGCAACACCGGCGCCGGCCCCTTCGATCCCGTCCGAAGCGCCGCCGGAAGGCATGGTCCGCGTGCCCGCGGGCGACGTGCCCCGACCGGACGGTCCACTCGAGGTCGCCGCCTTCGACCTGGACGCGTACGAGGTGACGAACCGCGACTTCGCGGCCTTCGTCGAGGCGACCGGGTTCGTGACCGAGGCCGAGGACTGGGGCTGGTCCCTGGTCTTCCACCCGCAGGCCACCGCCAACCCGGAACTGGAGCAGCGGGTCCAGGGCACGCCCTGGTGGCTGGCGGTCGAAGGCGCCCACTGGCGCCAGCCCCGCGGACCCGGCTCCGAGGCCCAGGCCGACCTTCCGGTCGTCCATGTGAGCTGGGGAGACGCCAGGGCCTACTGCGAGTGGCGTGACAGGAGGCTGCCCACGGAAGCTGAATGGGATCTCGCCGCGGCCGCGGGCAACGACGGCGAGGGCCGCGCCCACTACCCCTGGGGCGACGAGCCGGCACCCCAAGGCGAATGGGTGGCCAACGTCTGGCAGGGCGATTTCCCCGTCCAGGACGACGCGGCCGACGGCCACACCTACCTGGCGCAGGTCGGCTCCTACCCCCCGAACGCGCTGGGCGTCTTCGACCTCGGCGGCAACGTCTGGGAGTGGTGCGACGACTGGTACCGGCCCGGCGGCACCGGCGGCGAGAAGGTCCTGAAGGGCGGTTCCTGGCTCTGCGCAGCGAGCTACTGCGAGGGCTACCGCAACGCGAACCGCAACCACTCCGCGCCCGACTCAGGTCTCGACAACACCGGCTTCCGCTGCGCCCGCAGCCTTCAGTAGCCGCGAAGCGGCGGCGATCAGCGTGGAAGGCCCGCCAGCGCGCGGGGCCGGCGACGATCTTTCACGGATTCCTGAAACTTCGAATAGTTCAGGCACGTTTCGAAAAGAAAAATGTACACGACCCGTTTTTCTTGTGCTACGGTACTCGACTCTAATCCTTTCGTAGCGAACGAGCCGACGCCTCCTCGCCGCGATTCCGCTGATCGAGTGCCCCGCGGAGCGGGCCACGGCCACGAAACGGAGAACCGGAATGACCAAGGTCGAAACAGGCATCGCATCCATCGGTCTACACCTGCCACCTCTCGCCATGCCGGTCGAGGAACTCGCCTCGCTGCGCGGCGTGGATCCGAACAAGTACCTCATCGGACTGGGCTGCTCGGAGATCTCCCTCTGCCCGCCGGAGTTCGGCATCGTCGACCTCGCCTCCGAGGCCGCCCGGCGCGCTCTTTCCCGCTGGAACGGCGATCTCGACGACATCGGCATGATCGCCGTCGGCACCGAGACCGCGGTCGACATGAGCAGGCCTCTCTCCGCCTTCGTCGCGGACGAACTCGGTCTGGCCGGCCACATCCGGTCCTACGAAGTGAAGCACGCCTGCTACGGCGGCACCCTGGCGCTGCGCCAGGCCTGCGAGTGGCGCATGTCGGGCGCGGCCCGGGACAAGGCGGCCCTGGTGGTCGCCGCCGACATCGCGCTCTACGAACAGGGCGACCCGGGCGAACCGACACAGGGCGCCGGCGCTGTCGCCTTCGTGGTCGACCGGCCCGAGATCGCCCAGGTGGGTCTCGACTGCCACGCCTGGAGCGAGCCGGCCTTCGACTTCTACCGCCCGGTAGGCGAGTCCTACCCGCGGGTCGACGGCAAGCTGAGCCTCGAGTGCTACAAGAAGGCGGCGGTGGAGTGCTTCAACGCCCTCGCCGACGGTCGGAACCCGGCCGAGGTGATGGAACGGTTCTCGGCGATCTGCTTCCATGTCCCCTTCCCCAAGATGGTCAAGAAGGCATTCCACCTGGTCGGCGAAGTGGCCGGCTGGTCCGCCGAGAGGATCCAGCAGATCTACAACGACAAGGTCGAACCGGCGATGCGCTGGAACAGGCTCTCCGGCAACTCGTACACGGCTTCGCTCTGGATCGCGGTCGCGAACGCCCTCCAGGGCCTGAAGGCCGGCGAACAGGTGGCCGCCTTCTCCTACGGCTCCGGCTTCGGTTCCGAGATCCTCTCCCTGATCGCAGGCCCACGCGCCAAGGACGCCGAATGGGCGCAGGACATCGAACGCGACGTTTCCAGTCGCGGACGAGTGGACGCCAGCGGCTATAACCTCCTGCGCGCAAAGGTTCGTACGGCGGCCGCGTAAAGTCGACCCGCGGCCGTCGTCCGGATGGTCGCGGGCTACGGTTCCCTGGACACCGTGGCCCGCGCCATCCGCTTTAGCTGCTCGGCGTACTCGTCGAGCACCTGAGCAGCGATGTCGATCTGTGTCTGGGCCTGCTCCCAATCGCCCTGTTCGATCGCCTCCCGGACACCCGGCAGCGTCTTCACGCCGTAGCCGGTGTAGAGGCCGGGTGAGTACAGGTGGTGCCGGAACCAGGGACGGCCCGGCAGGCCGTGGTCCCGCGTCAACAGCCGCTCGCTGCCGACGATGAGTTCGTCGAGCTGCACCTGGACGGCCTCGTCGCCGCCTCCGGCCGCAGCGACCAAGGACTGGTCGGCCGCCCTGGCGGCGCGCGCGAGCCGGTCGTGCGCGTTCTTTAGCGGCGCGAAGTTCAGGTAGGGCGCCGGCTCCTGCGCTTCCGGCTCCACGAAGGGCCGGGTCGGATCCGCCGCCAGCCGGAACGCGCCGCTTTGCGCCAGTTCTGCTTCCCGTTCCAGGCGGCTGCGCTCGTTCGCGGCCAGCTCGACGACTTCGTCGACGTAGCGGCCCACGGTCGCGGCGGTCGCGCCGAACTCGAACGGCAAGACGTCGGCATTCGCCAGCCGCAGGACGAGACGCAGACCCGTGCGGGCCAGCGCGGCGCCGTAGACGGCACCCGGATCGACGAATCGCCGGTAGAAGTCGAAGGTGTCGAAGGCGGTGTGGTACTCGCCGCCGGACGACTCCCCGCCGTAGCTGACGTTCAGGGACGACACACCGAGGTGCTGGAGGAACGGGGAGTAGTCGGAACCCGAGCCCAGGGCGGAAATGCGCAGCCGGTCCGAGGCCTGAAGCCGCTCGTAGACGGCGGAGCTGCCGTGCACCTTCCGCGACGCCCGCAGCCGCTCACCGACGCTGACGCCGGTCTGCGGGTCCTCGACCTCGCCCGCGACCTGGTTGACCAGCGTCTCCAGGGCGTGCGAACCGCCGGCGCGAAGGAAGCCGCGGCTGTTCGAGTCCGAGTTGATGTAGGCCGCCGCGTGCTCGCGCAGTGCCTCGGCGTGGTGCTCCGCCCATTCCGTGGAGCCGAGCAGGCCCGGTTCCTCGGCATCCCAGGCGGCGTACACGATGGTGCGACGGGGCGGGTGACCCACCCTGGCCAGCCGGCCAACCGCCCGCGCCTCGGCCAGCAGACCGACCAGGCCGCTGATCGGATCGCGGCCGCCGATCACCCAGGCATCGTGGTGGTTCCCCCGCAGAATCCACTGGTCCGGTCGGTCGGAGCCGGCCAGGCGCGCGATCACGTTGTGGGCCGGCACGAGATCCCAGTCGAACTCGAGCTGCAGACGGACACGAGCGGGCCCGGGGCCGATCCGGTAGGTGATCGGCAGGCCGCCCCGCCAGTCCTCAGGCACGACCTCGCCGCCAAGTGCCTCGAGAAGGGGCTGCGCGTCGCGCCAGGCGATCGGCAGCACGGGTATCCGCATCAGCGTCTCCGCTTCGCCGCGGTCGAGTCTCTCGGCTCCTTCGACGGCACCGCGCATCGGTGTCAGCGGATCCCCCGGGCGTACGGGCAGATCGAGCACCGAGCCTCGCTGCACGGCGCTCGCATGCTTGAACGAACCCTCCGGGTAGGCCGCGCCCTCGCTGTATCCGTCGTCGCCCGGATCGTTGAAGATCAGGCAACCCACCGCTCCGTGCTCGAAGGCGACCTTCGGCTTGATGCCGCGCCAGGAACCGCCGTAGCGGGCGATCACGATCTTCCCGGCGACGTCGATGCCGAGCCGTTTGAGCACCTCGTAGTCCGCCGGGATGCCACGGTTCACGTAGACGAGTTCGGCGGTCACGTCGCCGTCGGCCGAGAAGGCGTTGAACGGGGGCAGCCCCTCCGCGACCGCGACCTGTGCCGTGACGTCGCCGTCAGCGGGTTCCTCGACCAGGGACGCCTCGAAGCGGGTCGGCTCCAGGAGGGTCAGCTTCCGCAGCCGCGGCATCGGGAACAGGACGTGGAAGGTCTCGATCCCGGCTTCGAAGCCCCATTCCCGAAACCGCTCGACCATCCAGCGGGCGTTCGCCTCCGTCTGCGGCGCTCCGGCATGATGCGGCCGCGGCGTCATGCCGCGGTTCCACGAAATCAGGTCCTCGGCAACGATCCAGTCGTCCGCCCGCGTCTCTATGGCGCGCTGGTCGGCCGCGCGGTCGGGGTGAAAGCCGATCAGTTCCTGGGCGGCGGCCGGCGCGGCCGCCACGGTGAGTGCCAGGGCCAACAGACGTTTCATCTCAAGCCTCCCGTTCCGACGCCGCCAGCACCGTGTTCCGCAGCAGCATCGCCACGGTCGTCGGACCCACGCCCCCGAGCCGGGGCGTGATCCAGCTCGCCACCTCGCCGACGGACTCGTCGACGTCGGGCAGGAGCTTCCTGCCCTCCCAACTGATGCCGCCGCTGACGACGACCGCGCCCGGCTTGATCATCTCCGGCACGACGAACCGGGGCACGCCGAGAGCGGCGACCACGATGTCGGCGCGGCGTGTGAACGGCCTGACGTCCTTCGCACCCGTGTGCACGACCGTGACGACGGCGTTCGCGCCCGGCTGCTTCAGGGTCAGCAGCAGAGACAGCGGCCGCCCCAGGGTCGGGCCGCGCCCGAGGACCACGACCTCGCGTCCGCCGATGTCGATCCCGTAGTGCATCAGCATCGCCTGGATGCCCGCCGGCGTACACGGCACCGGACCCTTCTCCTGCAGCACCAGCTTGCCGAGGTTCACCGGATGCAGGCCGTCCGCGTCCTTCTTCGGGTCCATGCGGGCGAGGGCCTCGTTGAAGTCGAAGCCGGAAGGCACCGGGTGCTGGATGATGTAGGCGTCGACTTCGGGGTCCTCGTTAAGACGGTCGACGGCGGCGAGCAGTGCCTCCTGGCCGGCGTCCGCCGGCACCTGTTCGTGGAACGAGGCGACGCCGACCTCCTCGCAGGTCTCGTGCTTCTTGCGCACATAGCCCGCGGATGCCGCGTCGTCACCGACAAGAATCGTGCCCAGGCCCGGCTTGACGCCTGCCGAAGCGAGCTCCCCGACCCGCTTCGCGACATCCTGCAGCACGGCCTCGGCGACCGGTTGGCCTGCGAGAAGTTGAGCCGTCATTCGTCGTTCTCCGTTGGGTGTTCGTGGTGGTGATCGTGGCCGTGGGAGTGATCGTGGCCGTGCGGCCGGGCCGCGAGTTGTCCGCTCAGGTGGTCGATCTCCGGCGCCGCGACGAGTCCAGCCGATTCGAGTGAGTCCTCGAATGCCTCCTGCCAGCGCTGCCAGTAGTTCCACTCCTCGTCTGAAGCGGTTTCTTCCCAGGCAGCGATCGCGCCGATCAATCGCCCACGGAAGGCTTCCCAGTCGAGTCGGCCGGCCTCCACCAGCGCCATCGTCAGGCCGAACAGCCGGCTCTCCCAGGGCGCGCTGAACGCCAGCTCCCCGTTCTCCCGCGGAGGCGCGGCGGCGCCGTCTTCGTCGAGGCGGACAGGCAGCGTCATGCTGCTCTAGAGCTGCTCGACGCCGATCATTGAGTCCCGGGTGACGAGGCCGGTCAGTTCCTCGACGCCCAGGCCGTCCGTGCCCCGCGGCCGCTGCGGCAGGACCATGTAGCGGACCTCGGCGCTCGAATCCCAGACCCGCACTTCGACGTCCGGCGACAGGTCGAGCCCCAGCTCCGCGAGCAACCGCCGCGGTTCGCGCACCGCGCGCGCCCGGTAGGCAGGCGACTTGTACCAGGCCGGCGGCAGCCCGAGCACCGCCCACGGGTAGCACGAGCAGAGGGTGCAGACGACCAGGTTGTGGACCGAGTCCGTGTTCTCCTTGACCACCAGACGGGCGACGTGGGCGTCCGTGTTGTCGCCGAAGCCCAGTTCCCTGATGGCGGGCATCCCGTCCTCAAGCAGCCGCGCCCTGAACGCAGGGTCGGTCCAGGCCTCGGCCACCACCCGGGCACCGCGCAGAGGCCCGATGTCCTGCTCGTAGCGTTCGACCAGGGCGTCGACCGCTGCGGACTGGACGAGCCCCTTCTTCACCAGCAGCGCCTCGAGCGCCTCCGTGCGCGTTGCCGGGGAATCGCTTCCGTGCTGGTGATCGGTAGTCATTCGAGGGCCTCCAGGTACGGCTCGAACAGATCGATGTAGACCGTGGCGCCGGCCTCCGCCTCCTCGCCCCAGAGCTCGCGGCTCTCGAAGGCGACCGTGTAGAGGTACTCCGGCGACTCGCCCCGGCCGCCGGCGTTCGTGTCGGGATAGACGCACGCCGGATGGACCTCGGCGATCACGCCCCGCCGGTCGCGGGCGTAACCGGGCAGGCGCGTGTGCCCCTGCGGGTGGCGGTTCCAGGTGCGCACCGCGTTGCCGGCCGCGAAACGGGGCTCGCGGTCGACCCGGCGCACAACCGAGCCCACGTGATCGGGCCGCTCGACCGCCGCGTCGCCGCCCAGCCGTTCGGCCGCCAGCGTCTCCAGCGCGTAGAGCCAGCGGCCGTAGTAGCCGTCCGAGAGGTAACGGTCCGGCGGCATTCGCTCGATCGCATGGCGGAAGGCGTCGATGTTCGCCAACCCGGCCCCCATGGCGTAGCCCGCCAGGGCGCAGACCCGGCCCTGCCAGACCTCCGGGAACAGGGCCTCGTCCCGACGCCGGTCCACGGCGCCGAAGCCGTGCATGCCGCCCATGTCGTGGATTCCGTTCATGCTCCGACCGCCGCCGCACAGCGCGCGGCAGCGGGCGCGAGTGTACAAGGGCTATTCTCAGGCCATGGACACCGCCGCTTCCCAATCGACCACGGTCACGGGCCTGGCGCACGCCCACGACTACCCGTTCCTGGGTCAGGGAAGCCCGCCACTTGAGGTGGCGGCCGCCGAGGGCTGCTACATGATCACGCCGACCGGTCGCCGCATCCTCGACGCCGCCGGAGGCGCCATCGTCTCGAACATCGGCCACGGACGGCGAGAGGTGGGGGAAGCCTACGCACGGGCCGCGGCGCAGACCGACTACATCGTGCCTCCCTTCGCGACC
>WTGL01000242.1:9062-11765 GCA_011523565.1 Acidobacteriota bacterium | reverse complement strand
GCGGTCGAGCACGCTCTCGACCCCAAACTCGGGTGGACAGCTCGACCAGATCGCGCCCAGACTGGCGGTGGCGAGGAAGGCGATCACCGCTTCGGCGTCGTTGGGAAGGTAGGCCACCACGCGGTCGCCGGCGCCGACGCCGAGCCGGCGCAGACCCGACCGCGCGGCCGCGACCTCGCGCCGCAGGTCGTCGCGGCTGAACTCGCGCCTTGCACGAGTCTCGCCACGACAGATCAAGGCCGGCTGGCCGCCGCCGCGCGCGAGCGCGTGCTCCGCGTAGTTCAGTTGGGCGCCAGGGAACCAATGCGCGCCTGGCATCGCGCGATTGGCCAGCACCCGCTCCGGCGGTGCGTGGAACCTGACCTTGAAGTAGTCGGCGATCGAAGGCCAGAAGGCCTCCAGATCGGTTACTGACCAGCGCCACAGGTCGTTGTAGCCGTCGAACCGCAGGCCGCGTTCGGTTTCCAGCCAGCGCAGATAGCGGGTCAGGTTGCAGCCGTCGACCTGTTCTCCGGTGGGCCGCCAGAGAATGTCCTGGCCCGTCACGTTGTTTTCCTCAAGGTCCACGTCTTTTTCTCAGGTCCAGAGGGCGACGCTACGCTGTTGTGGCACCCACAACACAAGGAGGCTAGACGATGAAGCACCTTCCGCTCATTGCGCGCATTCTGCTCGGGCTGATGTTCGTGTTCGGCGGCGTGACCGGCCTGTTCGAACTGGCGGAGCCCGAGATGGGAGAGGAGGCGACGGCCTTCATGGGCGCAATCATGGACACCGGCTACCTGTGGCCGGTCCTCAAGGTGACCGAGATCGTCTGCGGCGTGCTGCTGATCCTCGGCATGTTCGTGCCGCTGGCCCTCGTTGTGCTGGCCCCGGTCGTGCTCAACATCCTGCTCTTCCACGTCTTCCTGGAGCCTTCCGGCGTGGCCATCGGCCTGTTCCTGGTGGTGCTGGGCCTCTACACTGCCCATCAGCACAGAGAGAGCTTCAGCGCCGTCTTGCAGCGCAAGGCCTGAGCGGACTGATCCGGCGCCCGGTGGGCGCTATGAACCGGCGCCGACCGCGATCAGGTGCCGGCGCGCCCGGAAGTAGATGACGCCGTCGGAGATGGCCGGCGTCGCCATCAGGGTTTCGCCCAGTTCGTTGACGGCGATCTCGTTCAGTTCCGGACCCGGTTCGATGACGTAGACGTCGCCGTCCTCGCTGTTGAAGTAGATGCGGCCGCCCGCGGCAACCGCCGAGGCGCTGAAGCCGGAGGCGCCGCGTCCCAGGCGCTTCTGGTTCAGGCGTTCGCCGGTCGTCCAGTCGACGACGGTGACGACTCCGTTGTCGTAGCAGAAGTAGGCGAGGTCGCCGACCACGATCGGCGTCTGCATGTAGTTCCCGAGCCGTTCGTGGAACCAGACCATCGCGTCATGGTCGGGATCGAGCTTGCCCTCTGCATCCGGATCGATCGCATAGATCGGCTTCAACCGGCCATGAGCGTTGGTGATCAGGATCGGACCGTCGCCGGCCCGGATCGGCGTCGGCACCGGGATGTCGCCGCCGCCCTCGAGTCGCCAGAGCTCTTCGCCGGTGTCGAAGTCATAACCGCCGATGTGGTGGTAGCCGTTGAGAACGACCTGGCTCCGGCCGCCTTGGCGCGGAAAGACGGCCGGCGTGCTCCAGGTGGCGACCTCCTCGCGCGTCTTCCGCCAGACGTCCTCTCCGGTCGCCGCATCCAGAACGGCGACGAAGGACTGACTCAGGATGTCGACCTGGATGATCACCCGGCCGTCGTGGAGGACGGGCGAGCTGGCGAACCCCCACTCGTAGGTGGGGAAGTCGTAGGGCCCCGAGTCGAGCACGCCGAACTGACGGTTCCACAACGGCGTTCCGTCCAGGTCGTAGGCGTGCAGGCCTTCCGAGCCGAAGAAGGCCACGAGGACATTGCCGTCGGTCGCGGGCGTGGAGTTCGTGTGCGACGCCTTCATGTGCCGCTTGATCGCGGGCGTGCCCTCGAATGCCGTTTGCTCCCACAGGAGTTCGCCGGTCCGCTTGTCGAAGGCCAGCACCTGGAAGCGCTGAGGCGGCTCGCCCTCGACCGGCGTACCGTCACCATAGAGCCCGACCTTGAGCGACGCCTCGCCGCCGTCGGGCACCGCCGTGGTCAGAAAGAGGCGGTCGTCCCAGATCACCGGGCTCGAATGGCCGAGTCCAGGCACGGCCACTCGAAAGAGGACGTTCTCGCCGGTCTCGACGTTCCAGGTCGCGGGCGGCGACCCGCTGCCCGTGCCGTTCGCGCCGTTTCCGCGGAAGGAAGACCAGTTGTCCGACGCGGCGACGGGCAGGGCCGTTGCCGCGGAGAGAGCGAACGCGACGGTCGCCGTGGTGATCGGTGTTCGGAAGGAAGTGGACATACCCAATTATGACCCGGAGCCGATGGCGATCAGGTGACGGCGGGCCCGGAAGTAGATGACGCCATCCGAGATCGCCGGCGTCGCCATCAGCGTCTCGCCGAGTTCGTTGACGGCCACCTCGTTGAGTTCTTCGCCGGCCTCCAGCACGTAGACATCGCCGTCCTCGCTGTTGAAGTAGATACGGTTGCCGGCCGCGACCGGCGAGGCGGTGAAGCCTGAGGCGCCGCGGCCCAGGCGCTGCTGCGCTACCCGCTCGCCGCTCTTCCAGTCGAACACGGTGACGACGCCGTTGTCGAAGCCGAAGTAC
>WTGL01000242.1:0-9052 GCA_011523565.1 Acidobacteriota bacterium | reverse complement strand
GAACACGGCGGGCGTGCTCCATGTCGGAATCTCGTCGCGCCCGGTGCGCCAGAGGTCCTCGCCAGTCGCCGCGTCGAGCGCCGCGAGGAAGGAGTCGCCCTGCACGTCGACCTGGATGATCACGCGGCCGTCGTGGACCAGGGGCGAGCTCGCGAACCCCCATTGCGCCGTCTTGACCATGAAGAAGCCGGAGTCGAGCATGCCGAACTGACGGTTCCAGAGCGGGTTGCCGTCCAGGTCATAGGCATGGAGCCCTTCGGAACCGAAGAAGACGACCAGCACTTCGCCGTCGGTCGCAGGCGTGGAGTTCGTATGGGACGCCTTGGTGTGCCGCTTGACCGCGGGCGTGCCCTCGAAGGCCGTCCGTTGCCAGAGCAGCTCGCCGCTCCGCTTGTCGTAGGCCAGCACCACGTAGCGCTGCGGCGGTTCGCCCACGACCGGCGCGATGTCGCCGTAGAGGCCGACCTTGAGCGAGGCCTCCTCGCCCTCGGGCACGGACGAGGTCAGAAACAGACGGTCGCCCCAGATCACCGGGCTCGAGTGGCCGAGACCGGGAACCGCGACCCGGAACAGGATGTTCTTGCCGGTCTCGACGTTCCAGGTGGCCGGCGGCGTTCCAGTGCCGTTGCCGTCCGCGGCCTCGCCGCGGAAGGACGGCCAGTTGTCGGAGGCGGAGAGCGGTGCCGCGAGCGCCGCGATCAGCGCGGCCGGAACCAGCAGGCGTCGGATCTTCAGGGCGGTGGCGTGCATCTTCATGACTGAAGTATGTTCCACCAAGACTACGTCCACACGGGAACAGAGTTTGCGGAGGCAATGAGATGAGTTCGCCGATGAGCGTGTTCTGGGACCCGCGGTGCGAGGTGCATACCGTGCCGAGGGGATTCCCGGAGCGGCCGGAACGCCTGCAGCTGGCGCTGCCGTACCTGAGAGAGCGGGACTGGGATCTGGTGGAAGCAGGTCAGGACGCAGGTGCCGGCGGAATGGCCGGCCAGGCCCGGCGGCTCGCGGCTCTGGTTCACGACCCGAAGTACATCGAGCGGATGGAGGCGGCGGTCGCTGCCGTGGCGGCCTCGGCGGCGGCCGGGAACTTCCCTCTACGGCCGACCGCGATGCTCGACACGAACGACAACCCGCTTTCGCCCGGAACCGCAGACGCCGCCTGGGCCGCGGTGGACGCGGCGCTCATGGCCGGCGACCACGCGATGCTGGGCGCCGGTCACCGGGCGATGAGCGTCACCCGGCCGCCCGGGCACCACTGCGAGCGGGACCGGGCGATGGGGTTCTGCTACCTGAACCAGATCGCGATTCTGGCCCAGGGCCTGATCGACGTGCACGGCGTGGAACGGGTGGCCATCCTGGACTTCGACGTTCACCACGGCAACGGGACCCAGCACCTGTTCGACCACCGCGCGGACGTCGCCTACCTGAGCGTCCACCAGTACCCCTTCTACCCGGGCACGGGGGCCGCCACCGAGCGCGGCATCGGCGAGGGCGAGGGCACCACGGTCAACGCACCGCTGCCTGCGGGCAGCGGTGACGACGTCTACCGCGAGGTCATGGACGATGTGCTGCTCCCGGCGCTGCGGTCGTTTGCTCCGGACGTGCTGCTGGTCTCGGCCGGCTTCGATGCCTGGCGGAACGATCCGATCGCGGGAATGGAGCTGACGGAGGCCGCCTTTCACCGGTTCGGCGCCCTGTTGGCCGCACTGGCCGAGGAGGTTTGCGAAGGCCGACTCGTCTCGGTGCTCGAGGGCGGCTATGACCTGGCCGCCTTGCCCCGGCTGATCGACGTGTATCTCCGGGGCACCGTCGGCGAGGAAACTGGCTGAACCCGGCCCTGGTCGGCCGCCGCGGAATTTGTCGTCCGTGGGTGCGTTGTACGATCGTGAGGACAACCACGGAGGTGCTTCCAAGTTGAACAACAAGTTGAGCTTCCCGGTCCGCATCCGAACCCATGGCGTGCAGTTGAACGACGATCTGAGGCGGACGATCGAGTCCGAAGCGGCGGGTCTGGAACGGTTCAACTCCCGTATTGTGGACTGTGAGGTCGCGGTGACCGGCCCGGGCAGGCGCCGCCGTGGCGGCACCAGCTTCGATGTGGTCGTGAAGGTCGCGCTGCCGGGTCCGGACGTGGTCGTGCACCGCTCCGCCATCGCGTCCATTCCGGTCGCCATCAATCAGTCGTTCGCCACCGCGCGGCGCCGGGTGAAGCGCCAGGCGCACCTGCGCCGCCGTCGCGTGCCGCTCCGCCGCACTTCGGGCGTGGGCCGGCGAGGTCGGCCGCGGAGCCGGAACGGCAGCCGGCGCGGCGCCTAGTCGTCGCCGAAGACGCCGTCGAGCACCGCGCGAACCCGCGGCAGGATGGGGTACGTGTTCGGATCGGAGTCGGCGGCGGTGTAGCCGACCCACACGGCGACGACGTCCCGGTCGGGGTTGACGAGCAGTCCCTGTCCGGCCCAGCCGCCCTTGTAGATGTCGTGGTTCGTGAACACGAGGTCCCACTGGTAGACGTTGTGCTTGACCGTTGGAGGGCGGCCGCCGAAGCGGGCGTTCTCGAGCAGTTCCGGGCGTCCTCCGTGAAGGAGCGTGTTGATGTGCTCTTCGGGCACGATCCGTTTCGAGGAGACCTTGCCGTAGCTCGGAGTGAACAGCAGTCCGAACCGGGCCATGTCGCGGGGTCGGGCCAGCAGGCCGCCCGAGGTCAACGGAATGCCGTAGCGCCCGGCGTAGATCGAGGCTCCTGCCTCGGCGCCGATCCGGGTCCAGACTTCGCGGCTCAGCGCGTCCTGGAACGGCAACCCCGTGACTTCCTCGACCAGCCAGCCGGCCACGAAGGTGTTCGTGCCCGAGTAGTCGAAGCCCTTGCCCTGCTCGGCCCAGTGGCCGACCTTCAGATTGGCGAGCATCGTGTAGGGATCGTCGGGCGTGCGCTCGCTTCGTACGCCGTCGCCGAGTGACGCCTCGAACTGGTAGTAGCAGGTGCTGCGGTCCGTGTAGTCGCCGTCCGGGCAGTCGACGCCGGACGCCATGTCGAGCACGTTGCGGACCGTGACGCCCTCGAAGTCCGAGCCCTTGAGTGCGGGCACGTAGCGATCGACCGGTTGCGCCGTGTCGACCAGGCCGCGGTACTCGAGGATTGCCACCAGCGTTGCCGGAAAGACCTTGGTCACCGACCACCAGATCGGTTTCTCATAGGGCTGCATCCGGGGGTAGCGCTCGAAGACGATGTCGCCCCGATGGAGGATGACGATTCCCATCGTCGTCGAGTGCTCGCCATGCAGGTAGGCGTCGAAAGTCATCTCGCCTGCCGGTGTCGTGACCGGAAAGTCGGCGATCTCCGCCATGGGCCGCGCCGCCAGTTCGCGGACCTGTCCGGCCCGGTAGACGTTGACGGAAGGCACGATCTGGTGGAGGTTGCGGTTGCGCCAGGCCATCGCCTCGCCGGTTTCGGTCCACCAGACTTCGTCGGCCGGATCCGGCAGGCCGCGGTGCTGCCGCAGGTTCTCCTCGA
This sequence comes from Acidobacteriota bacterium, assembly GCA_011523565.1. Classification (GTDB taxonomy): domain Bacteria; phylum Acidobacteriota; class Thermoanaerobaculia; order Multivoradales; family Multivoraceae; genus Multivorans. Next base: position 5,541 of record WTGL01000242.1, on the reverse strand, counting down.
CCGTCGAGGCCGGCTCGAAGGGTGCCTCGGAGGGTGCGGATGCGTCCTGCGCCCCGACGGGGGCGGCGAGGATAAGCGGCAGCGACAGGAGGAGGGTGCGCTTCATGCCGGCAGAGTAGCCGAAGCGGCCCCGCCCGGACGGTGTGCTGCCCTTTCAGTCGAGGGTTCCCAGGTACTGCCAGATCGCTTCGAACTGACGCTCGGCCTCACCGTCGAACACGTCGTAGAGCGCCGTGTAGCCGTCCTCGTCGACGAACTGGGGCATCTTGCTGCCCGGCATGATCCGCTGAGGATCGCGCAGGAAGCGGTCGAAGTAGGCGCGCCTCAGGCGCGGGCGTGTCAGCGCGAAGTTGATCGTCTCCTCGGAGCCTTCGCCGCCGAGGGCCGGTTCCTCGCCCAGGGCGTGGCAGGAGTGGCAGCCCAGGCGATCACCCCGGATCAGATCCCGACCGATGGCGGCCAGTTCCGCGTCGACCGAAGGGTTCAGAGCTGGCGAGGCGGGCAGGCCGTGCTGGTGATGGAGTCCAGCGGCGAACGTGTCCGCGCGGGAAGGGAAGGCGGGCATCCGAACGCGCAGATGCGGCCGCGGCCGGTGGTCGAGGCGGCCGGCCACGAAGAGGGCGAGCCAATCGCTGCGCAGCTTCTCGCCGGTCAAGGTCAGGTCGGGCGGCAGGTGGTCCGGGCCGACTTCGTCCTCGGTTGAGACGACGAAGTCGTCCGCGGCGGAGTCTTCGGAGGCGGCGCGCGCCGTCGCCGAGAGAGAGGGTGACCAGGCTGCCGGCACGCCGTCGCGCGCGTGGCAGGCAAGACAGCCTCCGGATCGGATCCGGCGTTCCGCGTACTCCGCCGGCACGGTGCGGGCGAGGGAAGAGGCGTCTTCGCCGAGAAACCGTTCGATCTCCGCGGCCCGTGCGGGATCGAGTTCGTAGCGCGGGTGGCTGGCGTCCGTGTTGCCGCCGCTCCAGGTCGAGGGGCGACCGGTCAGTTCGCCGATCGGAGACGCGGAGGGCGGCGGTGCTCCATCGGAGAGCGAGTGGCAACTGCGACATCGGAACTCGTCTGCCAGGCGCCGGCCGCGCTCGGGGTCGCCGGCTCGGCCGGAGGTTGCGGTCGTCGGGGAGGCGCCGGCCGGCGCCGCGCCGCCTGCCGCGGCCGGAGCGAGCAGGTACGCGGCGAGCGAGGCGGCCTCGGCCGCTTCGAGTTCGACCCTCGGCATGCGGCTCCAGGGATCGAACTTCGTCGGGTCGCGGAGATAGCGGACGAGGGCCGACGGTTCCCACTTGTCCCGGAGGCGAAGCGCCGGGTCGTCGGTCTCGTCGTCGGCGGCAGGGTCCGGCGCGAGAAGCCGGTGGGCGGCGTCGAGCGGCGGCGGGGAGGTGGGGTCGCCGTGGCAGGCCGCGCAGCCGATCTCGGCGTACAGGCGGTGGCCGTCCGCCAACGCGCCGGCTGCCCCTGACGTGGCCGGAGGAGCAGCCTGGTCGTCGCCGTCGCGGTGGGCGGCGACAAGGTACGCGGCGAGATCGGCGGCCTGGGTCCGCGCCTCGGTGGGATCGGTCGAGAGGAGTCGGGGCATCCGGGCGTGCCGGCGAACGGACCGCGGGTCGAGCAACCACTGTTCGATCCAACCGCGGTGCAGCCGTGAGCCGACGCCGTCGAGATCGGGCGCGGCCGCGGCGAGTTCGGGCATGGCGTGCGGCGGTTCACCCGGGGCTGCCGCCACGGGATGGCAACGCGCGCACATCGCGTCGGCTACGAGGCGGCGAGCGTCCCGGCGCGCCAGAGCCCGGTCCAGTTCCGGCGAAGCGGTCCGGCGCAGGGCCGCGGGCGGCACGGGCTCCTCCGGCAGGAAGTCGTTGCTCCAACTGAGCCGAACCGAGGCGTCGCCGCTGGGCGGGCTCCGGTAGACGAGTTCGATTGAGTTGTATCCCTTTCGGAGGCGCACCTCGCGGGCGGTGGAGGTCGGCTTGTCGTTCGCGCGTAGCGTCTCCTGCTCGAGCACGACTTCGCCGCCGATGCGCAGGTGAACGTCGCCGTTGCCGCGGACGGTGAAGCGGAAGGAGTCGTTCAGGTCGATCTCGACCGCGCCCCGGAAGATCGCTTCGAAGGGGCCGGGGTCCAGGAAGGGGCTCGCGGGCTGGTTTCGGGGGACATGAAGCGCGGCCAGGCGCGCGACACGGGTGTCGGTGGTCCCGGTCTCGAGTGAACGGAGAAAGAGCACCAGACCCCGGTGCTCGAACACGGTGTCCCGCGAACCGGGCTGGGCAACAGCCGCGACCGCCCAGACAGACGCGACGAGCACTGCCGCGGCGCAGGATGACTGCCCGCGGATGCGCAGAACGACTCCGGCTCTAGTCGGAGCCCGCGAGGATCTCGGCGCCGTCGCGGGTCCCGAGTTCGTGGATCGTGCCGTGGATGAACTCGCGGACCCGTTCGCCATCGGCGCTTCGGAGGTTCATCTCCAGGTGGTACTGCTGCACCGGGAGGATATCCGGGATCTCCACGAAGACGGCGCGGCCGTCCGCCGAGAGGGTTGCGGACGGGATCGCGAGATCGTCGTCGCCGACTCCCTCGCCCAGTACGCGGTAGTCCTCCGAGCCGTAGCTGGCCTGGCGCAGGTACTGCCAGATCCGCATCGAGTAGTTGCCCGGGTCGGCGGCGGTTTCCGGGTCGAGTTCGCTGGTGAAGCGGACGACGATGCCGTCGCGGGCGGTTTCGTAGGCCCTGGGGATCCGCAGGGGCTGGTTCGTCCGCCGCACGCGATAGAAGCCGCCGGGCTGGGTGCGGTCGCCGGCCCATGCGAACAGGCCGCAGACATAGAGATGGTCGTCGGCGGGGTTGAAGCGACCCCGGATCAGGCCGGTCGGCGCCGCGGTGACCGGGAGTTCGACGACGGCGGCTTGACGCGGCGGACCATCGGTCGTTGGGAACGCCTGGTCGAAGAGCACGGAGAACATCCTGCCGTTGCCGTAGGAGAGGTAGATCAGGGAAGCGTCGAGTTGGCCCCAACGCCGGCTTCGCACCCATACCGGGGCCGACGGGGAGCGGTCGACGTCGTGGTGAATCCAGGTCACCGGTTGCACGAAGTCGTTCGGACCGCGGTCGGGCTCGCGCCAGGCCCGCATGTAGCCGTGGAACGTCCCCGGTTCGACCCAGTTGATCCGGTTCTCGGGGATCCAGTGTCCTTCCTGATCGGTGACGATCACGCTCCCGTCGGGGTTGACCACCAGGCCGTTGGGTGCCCTGAACCCGTTGGCGATGACCTCGGTCGCCGAGCCGTCGGCGGCGACCCTGAGGACCGTGCCGTGCTGCGGTACGCGGGCGTCGAAGTCGTGCCCGGCGCCCTTGGCGTAGTAGAAGTTGCCCTCGTCATCCGTCTCCAGGCCGACGGCGAACTCGTGGAAGTGGGCGGAGGCCTGGGCGTCGTGATTGAACGCCTCGTAGTGGTCCGCCTCGCCGTCGCCGTTGAGGTCGTGAAGGCGGGTGATCTGGTCACGCGAGGTAACGAAGATCTCGCCGCCGCGGGTGTTCACTCCGAGCGGCTCGTACATCCCCGTGGCGAACCGCTTCCAGGTGACGGCTCCGATCTCCTCGCCGCCCAGCCCGTCGACGATCCAGACATCGCCCATCCAGGTGGCGACCACCGCCCGCTTGCCGCCGTCGAGGAAGTCGAAACCGCCGAGGCGCATCCAGGCGCGGTAGGGGTTCTCAAGCGGCGTCGTGATCGCTTCAAGTTCGAAGGGACCGTTCCGGCGGCCCAGTACGCGGCTCTCGGTCGTGACCGTCTCGGTCCAGCGCGACGGAGCGCCCCGGGTCAGCCGTTCGAGGTCGACGGCCGGCTCGACGCCGGCTGTCTGGGCCAGGAATCCGGCGTTCGAGCGGCCGCGCCGCCCGATCACGACCTTGAACCGGACCGGTTCGTCGCCGGCCGGGACGCTCAGGCGGAGGTGGTCGCCGTCGCCTTCGACCCACTGGACGACTGCCGGTGCGCGGACGAGGGCGGCGACGGTAGGCCCGCTGTGCTCCCCCCGGTCCGGCGCGTTCGGGCGGGGCTTGCGAAAGCCGGCGGCCTCGCCGTCGGTCCAGGCTCGGCCGCCCTGCTGGTTTGCCACCTGGAGGACGAGGTCCGCGTTCCGGGGCCCGATGTTGAGTGTCCGACTGAACAGCCCGCCGCCTTCCGAGGCGCCGAGTTCCAACACCTCCGTAGTGCCCACCCGGTATTGAAGCACGACCTGGTCGCCATGAACGTAGTGGCCGAGCCAACGGGCGACGCCGGGGTCCTGCGGTCCGAAGCGGCGGCCTCCGCGACCCGTGATCCGGGTGTCGTGGAAGTCGTTGCCCGCCCTGGACCAGCCCGGCGCGTCCGGGTTCGTGAACACCATGTCGCCGACGATCGCCGGCTCCACGACGTGCCTGCCGTTGTAGTTGATCGAGTTCCAGTCCATGAAGCCCGGACCGGTCCAGCCCGCCGCCCAGCGCAGGGTGTCCGTGTCGAAAAGCAGGAACTCGGCGCCCTTGGCGACACCGCCGGGACCGTCGTCGACGCGGATCGCGATGCCCTTGTTCGCGTTGTTGCCTGGTTCGACGATGTAGGAGTGGACCTTGAACGGCCCGTAGTCCATGTCGGACCAGGGGTTGCCGGTCAGCTCCTGAGCGCCGACAGCGCCCGCGAGCACAACAGCGACCGCGACCGTCGGTCCGGCGGCGGTCAGTTGTCGCATAGGGCCAGGGGAGCTTGGGTGTCGCCAGACTTCCCGGCTCAGCGTCGATCCGCCCGGAGCTGCTTCAGATCGAGATCGAATCGGACCTTCCCTCGGAGTGCGCGCAGCTTCGAGTAGACGTCCCGGATCAGAGAACTACGAGCGTCCGCCATGGCGACGAACCTACCATCGTCCTTGGATGACGGTTGACGGAGACTAAGGTTGGGCGCTACCTTCACGCGCAACATGAAGAAGGCAACACTCTGGATCGGCGCTGCGGTCGCCGGTCTCGTCTTGCTCGGTATCGGCTACGGTGCCGGTTGGCTCGTCCACGCTACCGGTGTCGGCCGAACGGTGCCGCTCGAAGAACTCTCCGAACGGGAGCGAGCGTTCGCCGAACGGATGCAGAACGTGAACCTGGTCGGGCACTTCACGCTTGAGAGCTTGGACGGTCTCGAGCACATCGAGGGTGTTCAGCATGACCGGAATCCGGAACGGTACGAGATCGCGAAGGTGTCCAAGATTGAGGGGGAGGGCGACCGTTGGCGGTTTGATGTTCGGATCGTCTTCATGACGGTGGATGTGACCTTGCCCGTAGTCGTGCCCATGGTCTGGGCCGGTAACACGCCCATGGTCAGCATCGAGGACTTCGAGATTCCAGGCCTGGGAGACCAGTTCGGAGCGCAGGTTCTCTTCTACGACAAGCGCTATGCCGGGACGTGGGACCATGCGCAGTACCGCGGCCTGATGTACGGCGTGATCGAACCGGCGGCGGCCGGCGAGTAGGACGGCGTTTCGGGCTCGCCGCTTCGCGGCGAGTCTTCCGCGGGTCAGAAGACCCGCG
>WTGL01000132.1 GCA_011523565.1 Acidobacteriota bacterium | reverse complement strand
CGTGCGGCGAGAAGCGCCCGATCCTGGCCTGCTCGCTGCGCAGTTCGACGCGGCGGGCTATGGCCCGGCCTGTCATGCCGCGGCCGGCCCGGACCCGGCCGGCCTTGTCAACCGGCTGAAACAGCGGCCCCTCATCGTCTCCGCGCAGTTCGAGCCAGGCGTTAAGCGTGTCTTTCGCGCCGTCGCCGATGTAGACGATCCGCTCGCGGCGGCCCTTGCCGCGGACACTGAGCGCCCAGGTCGAGGCGTCCGTCCGGTCGAGTCCATGAGGTCTGCCGCGGCGGCCTCGGCGCGCCGCAAGCCAACGCCGTAGAGCAGGGCGAGGAGCGCCGCGGCCTTTTGTCCCCGCCGGCGTGCCGTCGGCGACGCCGTGAGCGGAGATGAGCGGGGTTGAACGACCGATCGCGCCGAGACCGGCCTGCGGGTCTCGCTGACCGCGCGACGCGGGCGGACCCCGAGCGCCGAGATGCACCGGCTGGACGGCCTGCCCGGACTGCGCCGGCCAACTGGCCGCGCAACTGTCCATCCTGCCGGCCCCAGAACACCTGGTCCGCTGCCTGGACTGCGGAGCCGAGTACATCGCACGAGCAAGACCCGTGGCATGAAGCCCGGCGCCGACTGCCGGCTGATGACCGACTGGACCGGGATCCGGAGCGCTGGCCCGACCTGGCACCGCTGGCGCACCCGCGCTCTGGTCGCCACCCTCGCCGAGGCCCTGATCGAGACGGACCGCGACCGCCTGGTTGTCCTGCTCGCCTACCCCGTCAGCACTGCGAAACGGAGGACCCGGCGTGAGCCTCCGCACCGCAGCGATTCGCACTAGGCCGCATCGAGGCGCGGCCTGCTGGTGCCGACTGAGCGACCGCGCCGGCGAATGGACGCCGCAGACCTGGGCAACGCCGACCGACGGCGCCGCTGGCCGGCGAAAGCTGACGGTCGCCGAGCGGCGCACCCGGCACGTTCGCGAGTTACCCCGGCCGGGTGCATGATGCTGCGAGCTAGAACGCGGCTACTCAACCGGCTTCGCGCTGGGGGGCTTAGGCTGTACGATGGTGATCTTCCTCCTGGAGATAGCGTTGTTGAAGCGCTTTGTGGAGTGCCACACCGCATAGTCGATCTCCCCGATCAATACCGTGCCGGGCAACCTCTCGAAGACCTCCACCAAGTTCTCGGGAACAAAGTCCGTGATCAAGACGCCTTCGGGTCGCGCGGTGTATGCCGGCACGGCGATTGCCAGATATCCGCCGCTCACGGTCGGGGCTCGAACGACTTCCGTTCTTGACGCATGGCGAGAGGAAAAATCCGCAGTCCCAAACAGAGTGTCATCCCGCACGGCCACGTATCGGGTGTAATCGTAGAATGGAGCGAGGTAGGTTGCCCTCTTCCACGCCCCTCGGACGCGAAACACGACTAGCCAGAAGCTGGGCCAACCAATCCCAATCGTCCGTAGCGCGTCATCGGGGTGGGCCATGAACCACTGACGAACTTCGTCAAACATGAGCACCACGGGGGGTGCGCCGATCACAGCCCAAGTCTTCAGATCATCCCACGTCCCTGGTAGGGCAATCAGTTCCTTCAGAACCTTCAGCGCGGTGGCCCGAGATCGGCGGCGATCTGCCATTTGTCGTACGCTAAGCCTACCTTCATTATCGGCCGGCCGGCGTTCACCTGGGCCGAGCGGGTCAGCCACTGGATACGGGGGTGGGCCGTAGCCCCAGGGAGTTCGGTGTTGCGGATAGGCTTGGCCCCATGAGCACGACGGCAACATTCGACACGCTGGCTGCAGCGCGGACGCTGGAAAGCGCCGGAATGCCAGCCGATCAGGCCGAAGCGGTGGTCAAGACCGTGACCGCCGCCGTAACCGAGGGGGTGGCAACAAAGGCGGACATAGCAGAGTTGCGCACTGATATGGCCGATCTGCGTGGCGACCTGCGTGCGGACATAGCGGCGATGGAGACGCGATTGATCCGGTGGGCGATCGGTGCCGCTCTGGCGGCTGCTGGCCTAGCGGTCGCCGCAGTCCGGCTACTGGCCTGACCTCCATCCCCGGTTCCTTCCCAGGCGCTCGACGGCTAGGTCTACGATCTGTACGTATCGGCTCAGGGCTCAAGCGAGCTTGCCGCCCGCACTCGACTGGGTACGGTGCTGGATAGCCTCGCCGGGTTCCTCCGAACCGGTCTCACCAAACCCGACTGACGGCGTAAAGCGTCAACGTCCGTCCGGCACAGAGAGGGCGAAGCCGGCGCTCTCGCCGACAAAACGGGCTTCCGAGGGGTGCTACCGGAGCCGTCTTCACGGGCCAGGAGCGTCGCTCCAGGGCCACCCGCGCCGGGCCTGCTTCGCTTAGCTACGCTCGGGCTTGTCGCCGTCCCGAGCGCGCCGACGCCAGAGTCTCGCGACCGCGCCGTGCGCCGGATCTTCGGCGAGATCGTCAGCGAGCGGATCACTCCACCAGCGCGCATTCGCGGTTCTGTTGAGAGGTCGTTTCAGCCGCCGGATCGCGGCGTCTTCGAACGTCCTGGCCTGCCATCCGTCGAGGCCGGCCGCCAGCACCCGGAAGCGATACCGAACGCCCGCCTGCGCACGTCTGAGAATCGCGCCGTTGCTGCGGATCGCCCGGCGCAGTGCGAGCGGCGGCGCGGCGGGGTCGAGCGAGTTCTCGAGTCCCAGGTGTTGCGCCAGCCGTTCGGCAACGGGGAGCCTGGTGATCCCGACGTAGGCCGCGCCATCGGCGAAGACGACGCGGTAGACGGACCATCCGCTACGCTGCTCGCCCGGAAGCAGCGGCGTAGCGGCCTTCCCCCGTCTGAGTTTAGGGGAGGACGGCGATTCGCTGCCATGGCGTCCCGCTTCTCCTGTTCGCCGCGTCGGTCGTATCGCCTGGTCGTGTCGAGGCTGGAGTGCCCCATGAGATCGACGACCGCCGCCACGTTCACGCCCTGGTCGAATGCCGCTGCGTTTCACTGAGCGCGCGGCTCGGGCCGACATCGAAGCAGCCCGCCAATTGCTGCGCAGATCAGGCGGCCAGCCTCCTGATCCTGAAGATCGCCCCTGGGGCATGACCGAGGGTCGCGCGCTCTCCAGTAGCCGCTGTGCAAACGCGAATCGCCGGCAGCTCGGCAAGAGCGGGTTCTGTAGACTTTGGCGGCGTAGTGAATCAGAAACGGAAGCTAGTTCGGCACGGTCTCCAATCCGTGGGGGGGGGGGGGGGGGGGGGGGGGGGGGGGTACATCGGCCTCTCCGAAGCAGTCCTGGTTTTTCTCTTCGGGCAGGGTAGCACTAAAGCCCACGCGCAGCGTGGAACTGCGCCGCGAGCAGGCCAGGATCGGGCGGTTTCCACCGCACGTACTGCGGCGCACCTTCGCGACGCGGGCGCTCGACCAGGGCGTGGACGTGGTGAGCGTCGCCGACCTCATGGGGCGCTCCAGCCTCGATACGACCAGGTGATACGACCGACGCGGCCGCTATGCGCTATCGGCTGGTGTGCATGGGCTGGAATGTGGGCAGAGGTTGGCTTCGGCCTCCTGGGCGACTTGGTCCTGTGTGTGCTGCTCGGGACGTGGAAACGTGCCGCGAACATGCTGCTCGGACGAGGGAACGCTATGGCTGAAGCTGACGGCCCGGTTGACGCCGGTCGTCGGTCAAAAGGGCCTTAGGCCATCCGGGTCTGGGGGGAGTAGTGGTGCCTCTGTCTACGAAGATCGTTCGGGTCGTACTTGGCGTGATGATGCTCGGTATGGTCACGGTGTTTCTAGCTATAACGGAAGGTGTCTGGTCGTTCGATGCGCTGTTCGGGTGGAACCTTCTCGTCGTGCCAGGTGTCGTGATGTCGTGGTTCGTGACGGCGCCCGTGTTCTTGCGCAGCAAGAGCGGGGAAGAAGGCGATCTGCTGGAGTAACGGTCGGGCAGGGGCTTTGTCTGCTTACAGGCCGTAAAGCTCAGAGGGCGGCTCAGTCTCAGCGGGCCGCAGGTGCGCTTCGACCAGAGCGCCCGGCGCGGACCCGACGGCAAGGCGGCTCGTCCGCTTCCCGCGCCGGCCTCGTACGGCTCGTCGAGGAAGATCCTCCGCAGTTCGGCTAGAACGTTCCGGCGAACAAGCGTGGCGAGCGCCCAAGGTAGGATCGCCGAGGCGTCCGACCCTTCCGCAGATCCCCGGAGAGGTCCATACATGCACCAGACCACCCGCCTGATCCGTCTCGCCGCCTCCTCGGTAGCGGTCCTTCTGCTGGCGCCGCCCGGCGCCGTCGGCCTCAACGTCGCCCAGCCCACCTTTGTCGAGGACGTGGCACCGATCCTCCACGCCAACTGCGTCTCCTGCCACCAACCCGACGAGATCGGACCGATGTCGCTGCGCACCTACCGTGAGGTGCGGCCCTGGGCCCGGTCCATCGCCCGCGCGGTCGAGAATCGCGACATGCCGCCGTGGGACGCTGACCCCGGTTACGGGCCGTGGTTGAACGACATCAGCTTGAACGACGACGAGATCGCTGCGATCACCCGCTGGGCGGCGAACGGCGCGCCGCGCGGCGAAGGCGACGAACCGGTCTACGAGCAGCCGGAGGCCGCGGGCGAGTGGACGTTCGGCGAACCGGACTGGGTGTTCGAGTTCGATCCCTGGGAGGTGGCGCCGGAGGGACCGGACGAGTTTCGCGACGTGCTCATCACGACCGGATTCGAGGAGGATCGCTGGATCCGGGCGATCGAGGTTCAGCCCGGAGACCGCAAGGTGCTCCATCACTTCATCCTCTGGCGGGCCGCCGAGGGGGCGTCCTACCAGGAAAGCTGGATGGCGGCCTGGACGGCGGGCGCCAAGCCCTACCGGTTCCCGGCAGGGTCCGCCCGCCTGCTGCAGAAGGGCCGCAAGATGATCGGTGACTTCCACTACCACCCGAGGGGCGAGGCGGCGACCGACACGACCCGCATCGGTCTCTGGTTCGCCGAACCCGAGGAAGTCGCGAAGGAACTGGTGACGCTGCCGATCTGGAACGCCGGCATCAACATCCCGGCGGGTGACCCGAACTACGAGGCGGAGGCGAGCCGTGTCCTCGAGGAAGACGTCCTGCTTCACGCGTTCACGCCGCACATGCACTACCGCGGAAAGACCATGTTCTTCAGCGCGGAGCTTCCTGACGGCAGCACCAGGGACCTGCTCGGGGTCAGCCGCTACGACTTCAACTGGCAGACGACGTACCAGTTGTCCGAGCCGATCCGGCTGCCGGCCGGGACGCGAGTCCGTGTGAAGGCCTCCTTTGACAACTCGGCCGGCAACCCGAGCAACCCCGACCCGACGGTCGACGTCAAGTGGGGCCTGGAATCCACCGACGAGATGCTGAACGGCCTCGTCGACTACGTCGCGGCGGACAGCGACGACTCAGGCCAAGCGGCGGACTCGACCGGCGCTTCCGGGCGGTGAGTCGTTCGGCCGTCGAAGAGTTGAAGCGTCGTAGTGATCGGCGCCAATCGAGCAATCGCGCCGCCGCCGGGTCGGTGCTCCGCGCAAATAGGCTGTGCGAGGCCGGGGAGAAGTGATGATGTCCACAATCAGCAGACGGGGATTCCTTGCGGCAAGTGGCCCGTTGGCCGCCCTCTCTACGGTGCCCGGAACTGGGGCGGCTAGCACTACGCCGGCCCGGTCCGATGTAGACGAGTTGCCGCGAGTTCAGCAACAACTTGTCGATCCGCCTTTCGTTCCGGATCACACCCAGGTCGCCGAGGGCGGCCCGAAGATCGTCGAGGTCGAGATGTTCATTCAGGAGGGCAGGCGGGTGATCGACGACGAGGGAGCCGAGATTCATGTGCTCACCTTCAACGGCTCGCTCCCGGGGCCGCTGATCGTCTGTCACGAAGGCGACTACGTTGAACTCACGTTGAAGAACCCCGTCGGCAATCGCCTCCGGCACAACATCGACTTTCATGCATCGACAGGCGCCCTCGGCGGTGGCGCCCTGACGCAGGTCCGGCCTGGCGAGCAGGTCGTGTTGCGGTGGAGGGCAACCAGGCCAGGCACGTTCATCTATCACTGCGCACCGGGCGGATCGATGACTCCGTACCACGTCGTCTCGGGCATGAACGGTGCCGTGATGGTGCTGCCCCGGGCTGGCCTGGAGGATCGTGACGGCAGCGCCATTCGCTACGACAAGGCGTACTACATCGGTGAGCAGGACTGCTACGTACCGCGAGATGCGAACGGCGACTTCATGACCGATGGCGCGGCCGGGTTCGCTGACACGCTCAAGTCGATGCGGACGCTCATCCCCTCGCACGTCGTGTTCAACGGTCGGGTGGGCGCGCTGACCGGGGATGACGCCATGACGGCGCGGGTTGGGGAGACCGTCCTCTTCATTCACTCCCAAGCCAACAGGGACTCGAGGCCGCACCTGATCGGCGGGCACGGGGACTATGTCTGGGAGCAGGGCTCCTTCTCCGATCCCCCGGCTCACGGGCTGGAAACCTGGTTCATCCGCGGAGGATCGGCGGGAGCAGCGATCTACACGTTCCGTCAGCCCGGTCTCTATGTGTACCTCACGCACAACCTGATCGAAGCGGTCGAACTGGGCGCTCTGGCCCACGTGAGGGTCGAAGGCGAATGGGACGATGACCTGATGACGCAGGTGATGCCTCCCAGCCCGATTGCCGGTTAGCTAGCTTGGCGATCGTCTGAACAGTGTGGGGGTGGGCGATACCTGGGTAGGCGTGCTCGACTAGAGTTGGGCCGTTAGCTCGGGGCAAGAGCCGTCGCCTCGTCCTGGTTCGCCCAGGGCCAGGCGATCCGGCATTCGTCTGGGGTCTTTGAGGGCCTGGAAGGGGCTGCCTTTGTCGCCTACGCGTTCAGCGCGCGCGTAGCGGTCACCACAAGCGCAGTGACGAGTACCAACCCGATGGTGGCCCACCAGCACCATCTAGCGCGACTGGCGACTCTAGGCACTGAGCATCTTCTCTCGTCGTCCTGCTCTATAGCGAACGCCATGGCGACGATAGCGGTGATCACCAGCACTGGCGAAGGCGCCCTGGGAAGGCGGCAGTGTCGGTTATGGCTGGCGCGGCCCGGTCGAGTGTGTTGCGGGTAAGGAACCCAAGGGCATCTACCGAACTACTGTGCTACGGCGCTAGCGCCTTTCCGACCTGTGGGAGTATCGGGGAAGTGCTGGAGGCCAGTTCCCAAGTCCTCGGTATGTCGTTGCATCCCCCGTAGCGGGTCAATCTGCGCGTCACAGTTGAGGCGGCCGCAGCAGCAGCCCCTCCGCACTCCCCAGCGACTGTCCACCGCGACGGCAGCGGTCGCTGGACCATCCCGCCGAGACGGACCAGGAGGGAGAGGGCGCCGTCTTGCTTAACCTCACGGCGCTCGACAACTGGCTTGACGCCGCCGTCGCGACGTGGACCTGGCGACGCCGGGTGGAGCCGGAGAACGCAGCTACGAGGGGGCAGTCTTGCGGAGGGTTACCGAGTCTAGAGCCGTGTCCCGGACCATCTTAGAGGAGAGCCAACCAGGGGTTGCCTCACGGCCCCCCTGCCGGCCTCCTGCGCCTTGGGCGTAGCGGACCACCATGTCGGGTCCTTCCAGTGGTCGGACGAATCGCGACGGTCGCGGTGGACGCGCTGTGGCTCCTCCGCGGCGATCCACTTTACGCACGATTCGCCCGGACCGCACGTTAGTGTGGTCAGCGGCTCGGGTCCGGAGCGCCGGCGTATCGCTGCGCCACCGCGCCCCGTGCGGCGGACTCGCCGGCACTCTAGCTGAATACGCAGATATGCAGATACTCTGATATCATAGGTTGCCATGGTCGCCTGCACACTCGCCGTGCTGTCTCAGAAAGGCGGTGCCGGGAAGTCCACCGTTGCTCTTGCCCTAGCTGTTGCCCATGAGTGCGCCGGTGGCCGCGCCGCAGTCATCGATCTGGATGTCCAGCAGGGGACGGCGGCAGCTTGGGGCCGCCTTCGAGAGCAGCCGCGACCGCCCGTGAGCGCCACACTTCCGCAACGGCTCCGCCAGGTCCTCGAAGCGCTCCGGAGCGACGGCGCCAACTTGGTCGTGATCGATGGTCCTCCGCGAGAACGCGCGGGCGGCGCCGAGGCCGCACGATTCGCCGACCTGGTGCTCGTACCTTGCCGACCTGCCGCGCCGGACCTGATCGCGATCGCGCCGACCCTTGACCTGGCCCGCTCGTCTGGAGCGCGAGCCGCCGTCGTTCTCAACGCCTGTCCGGCCCGCGGGCAGTGGACCTCCCAGGCGACTGACGCGTTACAGCAGTTAGACGCCGAACTCTGCCCGGTCACCCTCGGTGCCCGCATCGCTCACGCCAAGGCGTTCATGGCCGGCCAAACCGCCCAGGAAACCGAACCGAACTCTCCGGCTGCGGCGGAAGTCGCGGCTCTCTATGGCTGGCTGGAGACCTCAACATGACCACGAAGAACCTCACCCTCACCGACACCATGCGCACAGCCAACGCCGCGACGGCCGCGCCGCCCTCCCGTCGCGGCCGTCGCGGCTGGCTGATCTACCTCGACCCCGACACGGCGCGGCGACTCAAGGTCGCCGCCACGATGCAGGACCGCACCCTCCAGTCCTTCGGCGAGGAAGCCGCAGATCTCATGCTCCAGCGGTATGGCGACTGACGCCGCCGCCGCAGTTCACGCCGCCGTTGCCGGAGGCACGCTCACCGGCGACACGGCCAGGGCGATCCTCCGCTGTATCGACGCGGATGGCTGCATCGACGCTCCCAACGACCTCCTCGCGGGCATCGCACGCGAGGTAATCGAGGCCGCAGGAGTCGAATTCCGGCTCACGAAGGGGGCTAATCTCCCCGCGACCCCCGGGGGAAACGGAGCGAACAGGACCCGAAACGGCGACGCCAGACGTCGATCGCCCCCAGAAGGCGGCCGTTCCGGCCTCCTCCCAAGGCTCTCAGAGGCCGCAGAAGCGCCGCAAGCGCCGAGACCGGCCTCAGCCCCCTAGCCAGCCGGTCCCGCCCAGCGCCAGCGACGGGACGGCTCAGGCGACCCCTTCCAAGCCCCCGCGGAAGTCTGCAACGGCGCGATCGCGTGCCGCGGCCGCCTGGGCCGCCAAGGATCCCGCCGCCACGGCTAGGTTCCTCCGCTCCCATCCCGCAGCCGTGTTTGCCCTGATCCCTCCGGACGTCGACCAACTTCACGGCGAAGAACTCAGCGAGTTGTACAACGATCTGGACTACCTCGAAGTGGCCGCCGACCTCGCCGAGCGCCGGATCACTTCCGATGTCCCTACGCACCTTCGAGCCGCCCTGAACGCCGGCGAACGTGAACTCATCGTCCTACTCCAACAACGACCCTCAACCGTCGAGATTGATGGCGAACCCCTGAGCATCCTGGCGGCTGCCGCCACCACCGCGCGTCCGTGTGGTGGACACCCCCGAGGACCGTGACCGGTTGCCGGACGTCCTGCCCGACCCAACCAAGGCCGAAAGACAGCTCGTCCTGCCGAACCTCAATCCGCATCCGAGCCCGCGCAGCAGCCCCGCGCCCTGGCTAACCGTTTTCGACAGCATGGGCGGCGTGAGCATGATGCCTGGTAGGGGTGCGCCGCTTGACCTACGCCTGTTCGTCGAGGCTTTGGCCTGGGCACCGCCAGCAGCAAGGCACGGTCGCATGGTGGATGTCCCGCTCACCGTCTGAGAGCTTGCTGAGGCTCTGTGGCCACATGGTTGGCAGCGTGGGCGCGACTTGCCGAAACTGCGGAACGCCATGCGGGCAGTAAACGCTCTGGGTTTCTTCAGCACCCCGGACGCCCGCCTCGAGTGGGCACCGGTCCTCTGGCGCGCGATCCCGGGCCAAGGTGCCCACCTGGATGATCACGCGCTCCTGCAGGTCCAGTTGCCACCCATCGCGGGCGCCGGTGCCGGTGCCCGCTTTGGCCGGTTGACGGCACGTCGCCTCGGCGTCAGCTCCGCGCCGGAATTCCGCGCTTACCTCGGGCTGGTCCATGAATGGGATCGTCGGCTGATCCGTGGCGCACCGCGACCAGGGAGCTTCACGAATTCGTCGATGTCGTCCGCGCCGCCCAACAACCCATCCAGGCCCTCCGCAAGGCGGTGACGTGGCTCGGCATTCTCGGACCACTCATCATCCTGGCGCTTGGATTCGTCGGTGGCCTGGCCGCTGGCCTCCTGCTGCGACAGCCCCCTACGTAGCCCCAGGGAGTCAGGCCCACGACGCACCTCGATTCGTGCTAACGAAGGAAGACATCATCCGCCTGGAGGTGGGACTCGCGGAGATCGAGCTGCGGCTCACGCGACGCATGTACGCGCTCGCTATCGCCCAGGCCGGCGCCACGGTTGCGCTCACCGTCACGCTTCTACGTGTGCTCGCCTGATTTCCGGGTTCTGGGCGGCGCTAAGCTGCGGGGGGGGTCGTGAAGGGGGTGTGGATCGGTAGATCCCCCCTTTGGAGTCACGGCCGAAATCGCCGTCCGGGACCCCAAAAGGCTAAAACGAGAAGAAACCGCCGCCTCCGGGACAACCGGAGGCGGCGGCAAAAGTGGACTGTCCCCGATACTCAGGCCGCGAGAGCGGACCGAGCGACGAGCCAGAAAGCCAACATCAGAAGGCCGCAGTTCCCCACAATACACAGAATCCGCACGAATCGACTCCGCACGAACCTACGGATTACGGGAGCGAAAACCCAGCTGGGAGGAACGAACGCCGCTTCCGGGGCTTTCGGAGAGCGTACACAGGTTTCGTCGATCATCGTTTCGTCCTCACCCGATGGAATCCGTATGGGAGTAGGTCGATCCACCCCAGAAGTCTGGACACTCCTCAAGGAAGTACCATATCTCGAAGCCGAGCGCGACGCCCCCCCAAGTTCCAACCCTCTTCAGAAGCTGCTTTGCGCCCGCCTTCTTCACGTACTCGGCAAGCGCGCTAAAGAACTCCTTGCCGCCGGTCGTAGTGAGTACGGCGGCCGCCATCCCTTTGCACGCAGCTTTCCGGGCACCTTCCTTTATCAGCAGCATCTCATAGGGGGTTGGCAGGTTGGCAATGCCGGCGTCAAGATGTGGGGAACGTGTACGGTTCCCCCTTGATGATGAGTGTCTCTTCGCAATCGTCGCACTCATGCACTTCTTCCTCCGCCACCGCTGGCGCACCTCCGATCATCAACCCGAAGAACAGCACGCTGAGCAGCGCGCCCCGTAGAGCTTCCCTCATTTCCGTAGCCTCCATGTAGGTGCTACGGCCCGTCGGCAAGCGGCTCATCCGCGACCGACCCGGCCGTAGATTGGACTAGACGGCGGCGACCGTAGCAGAGGAGCCAGCGCAGGGGAACCTGTTACGCTGTGCCAATCCTCGACCCGCTACGGAAACCCGCGACTCACCCTCTTGTAGGTTGGACCAGACACCCCCTCATTCCGGGCCGTTTCGCGCCCGTAGCGGGTCGCTTTTCATCTATCCACGGGCGCACCCCTGGCGGTCACGCGTGGCTTCGAAATCGCGCGACGTACTCGGCTCCGCAGTCCAGGCAGCGGAAGGGGCCGGCTGCCGAGTCAGGGACTCAGCGGGGCGGCGATGGGAAGTCGGGGGAGCGGCATCGTTTCCCCAAAGCGCGCAGCGCGCGGCGTCACTTGCCTTCCCCCGTCCGGGCGTAGGGGCCGGCGATGGCCGCCATGGCGTCCCTCTTGGCCTGTTCTCCGCGTCGGTCGTACCGCCTGGTGGTATCGAGGCTTGCGTGGCCCATGAAGTCGGCGACGGTGGCCACGTCCACGCCCTGGTCGAGCGCCCGCGTGGCAAACGTCCGTCTCAGCACGTGCGGCGAGA
>WTGL01000218.1:7810-11869 GCA_011523565.1 Acidobacteriota bacterium | reverse complement strand
CGGCAGCATCTCGACGCTGAACAGCTTGATCGCCCGGGCGCCGTTCTGAACCCGTTTCCGCACCTCCCGGCGGATCGCGGCCACACCGTCGGCGCCGTCGGCCACCGAGCCGCGGTGCCCGGCGGTCGGGCTGACCGGCTCCCCGCTGCCGAAGACCCGCGGACCGAGGAAGAAACCCTGGTCGAACGCCAGTCCCCAGGCGACATCGATGTAGTCCTGCTCACCCACCGAGCGAATACTGGTAAAGCCGTGCCGTAGCCCGTCGATCGCGTTCAGCCCCGCGCGGATGACCTTGGACGGCACCTGTTCGTCGTCCAGGGCGTGGTTGTGCGGGAACATCACGCTGAGGTGCACGTGCATGTTCCAGAACCCGGGCAGCACCCAGGCACCGTCGAGGTCGTGGACGTCGGCTGCGTCGGCGCCGTCGGTGGCTTCGTAGGCACCCTCGGTGATCGAGGTGATCCGCTGGCCCTCGATGACGATCGTCATCCCCTCCTGGACCGGACCGCCGTTGCCATCGATGATGTTGACGTCCGTCAGGACGATCGTCTGCGCGGCGAGGCCGGCCGGCAGGAAACCGGCGAGGAGTATCGGCAGCGCCCGAACCAAAGTAATCCGGAGCCTTTTCATCGAAGGAAAGCCAATCACCTACTGTACACGGCTAGGGCCCGCCAGCAAGGCGTGGTGCTTCCGTCAGTTCGGCGGTTCGTAGTCGACCTCGATCACCCGGTTGAAACTGTCCACTTCGACCGCCTGCCGAGCGCCGTCGGGCCAGAGTACTTCGACCCGCTCCAGCTCGTCGACCGACGCCGGTGCACCCAGGCCGATCGTCACGAGCGGTTCGACCTGGCTCTGGTAGCTGCGAGTCGGCATGACGCGGCGCCGCTGGACGACCGGTCCGGCCGCGGTCCGTTGCTCGACCTCGACCCAGGCGCCGATCCCGTCCCGGTTCACGCGCTCGCCGTCGCCGCGCAGCAGAAAGCGCAGCCAGTGGTGCCCGGTCTCCTGGTCGTTGCGCAGCAGCAGCGGCCGATCGCCGGTCTGTAGCAGCAGAACGTCGAGGTCGCCATCGCCGTCGATGTCGGCGTAGCTCGATCCGCGGCCGACCAGCTCGCGGGTCAGTCCATCGCCGGGTGCCGGCTCAACCGGCACGAAGGTCGCCGGCGCGTCCGGACCCGCGTTCCAGAACAACTGGGGCGCCTGGCGGTACTGCTGGCTCGGCTCGACCACCTCGATGTCGTCCTCAAGATGGCCGTTGACCTGCAGCAGGTCGAGGCGTCCGTCCAGGTCGTAGTCGAAGAAGAACAACCCGAAGCTGAGCACCCGGCGGCTCGGCGCGCCGATGCCGGCGGTGATCGCTTCGTCGCTCCAAAGCGTGGGGTCGCCCTGGGAGACATAGAGAGACGTCATCTCGTTGGCGAAGTTCGCGATCGCGAAGCCGAGTTCGCCGTCGTTGCGAAAGTCGGCGGCGTCGGCGCCCATCGCGCCGGTCGCCGCGCCCTCCCGGCTGTAGGCCAGGCCGTAGCTGCCACCCTCCTCGGTGAAGACACCGCTGCCGTCGTTCACGAGCAGGAAGTTCCTCACCGTGTCGTTGGCGATCAGCACATCGATGTCGCCGTCGCCCTCCACGTCCACCGGCGCCAGGCCCAGCGTCTTGGCCACCGGCGTGTCGGTGGCCGGGTTCAGGATGTGCATCCCGGCCTCCTCCGAGACATCGGTGAAGGAACCGGAGCCGTCATTTCGGTAGAAGTCCATCGTCGTGCCGCCGTAGTTGAGCGGCGGTCCGTAGGCCCGCCCCACGCCGGTCAACTGGTAGCCAACCTCGATGTCGATCTCGCGCGACCAGCGGACGTAGTTGCCGACCAGCAGGTCGAGGTCGCCGTCCCCGTCGGCGTCGAAGAAGGCGCTGCTGCTGCTCCACTCGGTATCGGCGCCGGCCACCCCCGCGGAAGCGGTCACGTCCTCGAAGCGGCCACCTTCCACGTTCCGGAACAGGCGGTTCGGCCCCACCGCGGAGACGAACAGGTCGACCCAGCCGTCATTGTCCACGTCGCCGACGGCGACGCCGGTGCCGTAGAAGCTCGTCGCCAGGCCGAGTGAGGCGGTGCGGTCGGCAAAGCGGCCGGCGCCGTCGTTCTCGTAGAGCGCCATCGTCGGGCCGGCGTCCGCCCTGGCGTTCCAGGTGGTCGAGTTGACCAGCAGCAGATCCTGGTCGCCGTCCCGGTCGAAGTCGAAGAAGGCCGCGCCCGCGCCCATCGTCTCCGGCAGCAGAGCCTCGCCCTCGGCGCCGTTGACGTGGACGAAGTCGATCCCCGCTTCCGCCGTGATGTCCGTGAAGGCAATAGCGGGCACGTCCGGCGTCGCCGCCACGGCGCGCGGCGCGGCGACCGGTATCTCCCGAGCCTCCTCAGGCGCCGCCCTGAACACGTAGCGGAGCGCGACGACGATCAGCGCGGCGGCCGCCAGCGCGGCCAGTACCTTGAGCGAACGAGCGAACGCCCGGCCGATGACCGCGTCGTCCTCGGCGACGAGTTCGTCCTCCGGCGTGGCCTCCTCCGCTCCCGGGCCGGCCTCCGGGTCGGTGGCCCGGGGTTCCTCGCCCGGGTTTTGAGGCTCCGAGCCTTCGCCGCCCGGCGGATCCGGCTTCAACCGCCGCCTCCGGCGACTCCGGCCCGGTCGCCCTCGAAGCGCTCCGGCCGATGCAGGTCGTAGATCACGATCGCCTCCGCCGCATGATCGGCGGCCGGGTCGGCGCGGCGCGCGATCGCGATCGCCCGGTCGCGGGCGTTGTCGTCCGGCTTGTACTTCGCATGGAGCGCCTGGTGCCGGTCGGACGCCTCGCGGTCACCGAGCTGGGAGTAGATCAGACCCAGGTTGTAGTGCGCCGTCACGTTCTCCGGGTCGATGGCCAGTCCCCGCTCGAACGACTCCCGCGCCTCGTGCAGGCGCTCGGCACGCGCATCGGCCCGCGCCGGGCCCCTCTCCCGCTTCGCCCGTTCGAAGAGGGCCAGGCCGAGCTGGTTCTGGAGCCGCACGTCGCGGCTGAAGTCGAAGCCGCGCCGCCGCATCTCCTCGCTGTCGGCCTCCAGGATCGAGCGGAAGTTCGCGATCGCCTCGTCCACGGCGCCGTTCTGGAAGTTGACCAGCCCACTGAACCAGGCCACCGACCACGCCGGCGCCGGCGGCTCGAAGGTGGCGGCCCGCTCAAGCGCCGCGATCGCGTCGTCGGTGACCGTGCCCTGGGCCAGGTAGACGCGGGCGAGGTTGAGCGGTCCGTCGGGCCGGCCCAACTCCTCCACGTGCGTGAAGGCCTCGATCGCCTGCCGCAACTCGCCGCGGCCGGTGCCGCCCTTGCGCAGCAGACCGATGCCGTAGTCGTTCCAGCGCTGCCACTCGGGTTTCACGGGCTGCCGGACGCGCGCTCCCGATGCCTCCGCGGGGCCGACCGGGAAGGTCACCGTGTCCCGGGCGAGGTCGAGGATCGGCAGTTCGTTCGCCGTCTCCTCGCCGTAGATGTGCCGCAGGTACTTCGTGTCGAACTTGCGGTAGTGGAGCGACGCCTCGACCGTCAGGCCCGTGGTCCCTATCGCCCGCGGTACCGCCAGCCGGTAGTGGACCACGTCGCCGGCCCCCGGCGGAATCTGGTGATCGTAGAGGGGTACGAAGATGTCCTCGGCGTTGCGGCGGTCGATCCGCGCCCCTTCCCGGTCGAGCATGTAGACGTTGATGAAGTGCGACCAGGGGTCCACCCGGTTGCCCTCGCCCAGGCCGCCGCTGCGGCCCAGCAGCCGGCCCGTGTCGTCGCGCACGGCGACGTCCAGCCAGAGCTGGTTCGAGTCCGCCGTCCCCTGGGTCAGGTGGTGGCCCAGGGCGAGCGTGCGCACCACGACCTCCAGCAGGTAGTCCTCGCCGGGCTCGAGTTCCGGAATCTCGGGCCGGATCGGAGCGATCAACTCGTCCTCGATCCCGCCGCCCGGCTTGACGCCGAAGATGTCCACGTCGACGACGCCCTCGTTGAACTCGCGGTGCGCCTCGATCACCCAGTCCGGAAAGTCGAGG
>WTGL01000218.1:4074-7800 GCA_011523565.1 Acidobacteriota bacterium | reverse complement strand
GAACGCGAAGGGGTAGTGCTGGGGTTCCTCGATCGTGTAGTCGGCGTTGCCGCGGGGGCTGTTGACGTGGGTGATCGCGTGGCAGGACGTACAGGTGATGCCGGCGTGGGCCGCCGGCTGGTCGACGTCGAACTCCGGATCGTCGAAGGCGCCGGAGAAGAACACCACGGGATCGTGGCAACCGGCGCAGAAACGGGACGCCTGCACGTCGCCCGAGCGCTCGTAGGCCTTCTCGCGGGTCTGCTGCACGGAGAAGCTGTAGGCCGGGTTGTTGAAGGAACTGAAGCGGTGCATGCTGTAGGCCCAGCGGCCGTGAACGTCGGCGTGGCAGTCGACGCAGTAGGCGTCGTTCGAGAGCGCCTGCTCGGGAATGAAGCCGCCGCTCGCGGTCCTCGCCAGGGAGGGGAAGAAGTACTGCTCGCCCGACTCCGGGCCCTCCACGTTCCAGGCCCGCGGATCCTGAAACTGGAGCACGAGCGCCACGCCGACCAGAACCACGGCGGCGACCGCGACGCGCCCCCCGATCCGCCAGTTGATCCGCTTGCCGGCAAGCCGGTGGAGCACGAAGAGCCAGGCGGCAACCAGCGGCGCCAGGACGTGGAGCCAGTAGGCGACGCCGCGCACCGTCGGGTCGTTCACCGTGATCACGCCCTCGATCCGGGTGAGCACGATGCCGCTGAACAGCAGCACGAGCGCCGTCCCGAACAGCGCGTAGCCCACCTTCACCGCCCGCCGGTTGGGGCGGTTGCGGGCGTTGCGCATATGCGCGAGGCCGAACCAGATGACCGGGAGCACGAACAGGCCGCCCACCGCCAGGTGGAGCAGGAACATCGAGATGTAGAACCAGTTCTGGTACGTCTCGCCGGTCGCCGCCTCGGCGACCCGAACACCAGAGAGATAGAACGAGTTCACCGCCAGCAGCGCGAACAGGCCGAAGACCACCCACAGGAGCGGCTTCAGCCTGGGGCCGATCGCCGGCCGGTAGCGCCGGCGAGCGGGCCGCGCCCCGCCGCCCGCGCCCTTCGTCACTTGCTCGCCCCGGTCGCCCCGGTCAGCCGTGGCGGAATCCGGGTCGCCGTCTCGATCTCCTCGCCGACGAGCCGGTCGAGCGCCCGCAGGAGACGGAAGGTGACGGCGTAACCGGCGCGTCGAACGCGCGCCGAGGTCGGTTGGCCGGTGACCCGAACCGCGAAGGCGTAGCGCGGCGGCTGCCTCTCGTCGGAGGGGAAGAAACCGACGTAGTTCACGTGGAACGGCTTGTCCGGATCGCGCGCCGTGCCCGTCTTCATCGCCACCCGGAGCCGCTTTGGCGCCACCCGGTTCGCCGTGCCGCCCGGCGACACGACGGCGCGCATCGACTCGTGCAGCATCGGCAGCCAGGACGGGTCGAGAACCTCGCGGCCCTGGCGCGGACCGTCGCCGGCCGGCCTCCTCGGCGAGATGCCCAGGAGCCCGTCCGCCTGCAGCACGAAACTCGGCTCGTGCCGGCGGCCGTCCGAGAGGGTGGCGGCGAAAAGGGCCGCCCCCAGCGGCGTGATCGAAGCCTCCTCGAGGCCGATGGACAGCTCGCCGAGCCGCTTGCCCGGGTGACGGAACTCGTGCACCACGCCGATCGCGCTCCTCGGCACCGGCTCGCCCCTTCTGCCGCCGATCACGAAGCCGTAGCGTTCGTACTCCTCCACCAGCGCCCGGTCGCCGATGTCCATCGCGAGCCTTGCGAACGCCATGTTGCAGCTACTGGCCATCGCGTCGGAGAGCCCCCTGAGCCGCCCGCCGATCGCGGCGCAGTAGAGCCGCTCTCCGTCCATCAGCACGGAACCGCGACAGGTCATGTCCGCGATCTCCCGATCGGGGTCGAGGCCGGCCCGCATCGTCGCGGTCGTGGTGATCAGCTTGGAGATGGACGCCGGCTCCCTCGGATCGAGGACGCTGTCGCCGTTGGACCGCCAGCGGCGGCTCCGGCTGCGATTGCTGACCGCGGCGAGCACCCCGCCGGAGGGCAGCTCGACGATCGCGATCGCTCCCTCCTCGCGGCCCAGCGCCTCGTCGGCCGCACGGCTCCAGGCCCGGTCGATCGTCAGGCGCAGCGCCCGCGCGCTGGCGGCGCCGCTCATCGCCCCGGGTCCGGCGGCGGCGAGGCCTGGCGGCTGCAGGGCCGGAGGCAGCAGGTGGGTCGCCAGTTCGACGGGCACCAGGCCCGCCGGCAGATCCGGCTCCAGCGTCAGCGCCCGGTCGTCGCCGATCGATCCCAGGGGACGGCCCCGCCGGTCGAAGAGCAGTTGCTGCACACCCGAGGCGTCGACCTCCTGCGCCCGGCGCAGGCGCCGTTCGAACGCCGATGCGGGCGGCGGTTCGGCGTCCGGCTCGGGCGTCGCTTCGTCGACCGAGCGGTTCAGCCCGAGTTCCACCTCGGCCGCGGCCAGCAAGGCTGGCGGCAGATGCTCGGCGTGCTCCTCGTAGAGCGCCGCCACCTCACGCCAGCGGCCCTCGCCGGCCGCCTGCCGGGCAGCGAGACCGAGAAGTCCCGGCGCCTGCTCGGCGACGCTCTCGAACTCCTCGCCCGCCGTCGCCGCTTCCGCCAGCCGGAACTCCAGCCGCGCCTGGCCGACGTGCCGCTCCACTCTCCAGGCCGAGAAGCCGGCCACGAGGAGAGCCGCCGCCAGCGCGGCCAGCACCCGGCGGCGCGGAGGCCAGAGGCCGCGCTCAGCGTTCTTCGGGTGTCCGCTCATCAGCTCGCCGCGCCCGCCGCCAAACCTGTCGCAGACTCCATGTTTGGCCCCAGCCCCCACCTCACCATGATCTTGCACCTGCGGAACTCGCTTCGCTGCGTTCCGCGGCGCAAGCTCCTGGCAGGCGGCTCAGAATACCAACTGCACCCACTCTCCATCGATCTGGGTGATCGTCGAGCGCACCCCGGGCAGGATCGACTCGTCGAGCAGCGTCCCCCGCCAGGAGTCGAGCTCGGCCTCGAGCCGCGCGACGATGTCCGGCTGCTCCGAGGCCAGGTTGTTCGTTTCGCCGACGTCCGCGTCGAGGTCGTAGAGCAGGGTGAGCTGGCCGTGAGGCGAATCGGTTGGCCAGCCCTCCTCCGGCGGCTGCAAGCGGCCGTCCCCGCGCAGGTTGTCGGGCCGGAAGTCCGTCCGGTTCAGCTTGATCAGCTTGTACTGCGCGTCCCGGATCGCGAGGCTCGCGCCGGCCCGCCAGTAGAGGTACTCGTGGGGCGCGCCGTCGGCTTCTCCCGTCATGTACGGCAGCAGGTTCACGCTGTCTTCCGTTTCCGCCTCTTCGCCCGCGGCTGCGGTGAAGGTCGCTACGTAGTCGAGCGTGATCACCGGATGGCTGAACTCCTGCCCGCCTTCGACCTCTGCCGGCCAGCTCACGATGAACGGGATCCGCACGCCGCCCTCGTGGTGGTAGCGCTTGAAACCGAACAGCGGACCGTTCGAGCAGGCGTTGCCGATGTAGCCGGCGCAGCCGTTGTCGCTGGCGAAGGCGATCAGCGTGTTCTCGTACACGCCCTGAGCCTTCAGCGTCTCGACCACCCGCCGCACGCTCTCGTCGAGCGAAGCGACCATCGCCGCGTAGACCCGCGTCCGCTGATCCTCGATGTGGCGGTACCCCTCGAGGTACTCGGCCGTCGCCTGCAGCGGGGTGTGCGGCGTGGTGTGGCTGAGGTAGAGGAAGAACGGCTCGTCACCCGCCGTGCTGCGCTCGATGAAGCCGACC
>WTGL01000218.1:2403-4064 GCA_011523565.1 Acidobacteriota bacterium | reverse complement strand
CGAGCCGTACTCGACGCCCGGCAGGCTGGAGTCGATGAAGATGCTGCCGCCTTCCAGGACGCCGAAGTACTCGTCGAAGCCGCGGCTCATCGGGTGGTGGGGATCCTGGTGGCCGAGATGCCACTTGCCGACCATGCCGGTCCGGTACCCGAGCCCCTTCAGACGGTCGGCGAGGGTCGACTCGTCGAGGCTCATGCCGGCGTTCACATCGCGGCCGGCCGGGTTGAACTCCCAGCCGTGGCGCTGCTGGTAACGCCCGGTCATCAGGCCGGCCCGCGACGGGCTACACACCGGGTGGCTGACGTAGCCGTCCGTAAAGAGCACGCCGCTCGCGGCCAGAGCGTCGATGTGCGGGGTGGAGATGATCTCGCTGCCGTAGATGCCGATGTCGGCGTAGCCGAGATCGTCGGCGAGGATCAGGACGATGTTCGGTGGACCGGCGCCCGAGTCCACGGCTGGGGCGTCGGCTTCTGGCGCGCCGCAGGCCCAGGCAAGCGCCGCGGCCGCCCCCAAGGCAATGATCCTGGAGCTTCGGGTCGTCATCTCCATGGGAACCTCCCTACTGGTTCAACCGCTCTGGAGCCAAAGAGCGTACCGGAAGCAGACCCCGCGGGCGCGGTTCGTGGGCTACGCTCCGCGCTGCCATGACTACCGAAGCCGAAGCCCAGCCAACCGCAACCGAGCTTCCCGCCTCGGTCCAGCGCATCGAGTTGGAAGACCGCGAAGTCTTCCTGGTCGGCACGGCCCACGTCTCGCCCCAGAGCGTACGGGATACGAACGAGACGATCGAGGCGATCGAACCCGACACCGTGTGCGTCGAACTGTGCCCGGCCCGCTACGAGAACCTGGAGAACCAGGAATCCTGGCGCAGACTGGACATCTTCCAGGTCCTCCGGGAGGGCAAGGCGGCGCTCCTGCTGAGTTCCTTCCTGATGCACTCCTTCCAGCGGCGCCTCGCCCAGCGCTTCGGCATCGAGCCGGGCGCCGAGATGCGGGCGGCGATCTCCCAGGCAAGGGAACGGGGCGCGCGCCTGGAGCTGATCGACCGCGACATCCAGATCTCGCTCAAGCGGACCTGGGCTTCTCTCGGCTTCTGGCAGCGCGCGAAGGTGATGACCCAGTTGACCGGCAGCATCTTCGTCGGCGACGACCTGACGGAAGAGGACATCGAGAAGCTGCGCGACAGCGGCAACTTGAGCGATCTGATGAGCGCCCTCGCCGAGGCACTGCCCACCGTCAAGGGCGCGCTGATCGACGAACGGGACGCCTACATGGCCGAGAAGCTCCGCCAGTCGGCCGGTCCGCGGACGGTGGCGGTGGTCGGCGCCGGGCACCTGCCCGGCATCACCGGCCTGGCCGACTCGTCCTGCGACCTCGAGGAACTCGAACAGGTGCCGGACCCGCCGGTGTGGCCGCGCGTCGTGGCGTGGCTGGTGCCGATCCTCATCGTCGCGCTCTTCGCCTACGGCCTCGTCTGGGGCGACAGGGAGCGCACCGTCGAATCGGTGTACATCTGGATCGGGCTGAACGGCGGCCTGGCCGCCCTCGGCGCCGCCATCGCCCTCGCCCACCCGATCACGATCCTGACCGCGTTCGCCGCCGCCCCACTGACCAGCCTGAACCCCCTGATGGCGGCCGGCTGGGTCGCGGGCCTCGTCCAG
>WTGL01000218.1:0-2393 GCA_011523565.1 Acidobacteriota bacterium | reverse complement strand
CCGCAAGCCCCTGGTTGCCGATCTGGAGAACCTGGCCGACAGCCTGGGCTCCGTCCGCGGTTTCTGGAACAACCGCCTCACCCGTATCCTCCTGGTCGTGGTCCTGTGCAACCTGGGCAGCGTGCTGGCTACCTTCGTCGCGGGCGCGTGGATCGTCGGGCGCACGATCTGAACGATCGGCTGAGATTGTCGTAAATCTCACCTCTGTAGGCGGATAAGACCGTCAGACCGTCTCGGCCATCGAGAACGGCACGCGCCGCCTGACGGCCGACGAGCTGCTGCTGGTCGTGGAGAGGTTTCCCGTCTCGCTCGATTACTTCACCGATCCGTTCACGCTTGTCGGCGAAGGGCGATTCTCCTGGCGTCATTCAGGGCTGACCGACGAGGAACTCCACCAGTACGAACGACGTGCCGGCCGCTGGATCGCGGCCTATCGCCACCTGGCGCCCCAGGTTGGCGTTGCGTCGCCGCTGCTCCGCCGCTCGCTCCCGCTGAAACTGCGGTCGAGCTACGAAGCCGCCATGGAGGCCGGGGAGCGCTTCGCCACCGAGTTCGAGATGGGGCCAACGCCCGCGCAGGGCCTCCCTCGGGTCATGGAAGAGGAACTTGGGATCCTGGTCCTGATGGTGGATGCCGAGCCGGGAATCTCCGGCGCGGCCTGCCGTCTCCCGGAACTCGACGTCGCGCTCATCGCACGCGGAGAAGTCGCCGGCCGGCGACACTTCGACCTCGCACACGAGCTGTTTCATCTACTCACCTGGCGGGCCATGCCGCCAGCCCATTCGGAGCGGGCAACGACCACCGGAGGCAATCGGGCAGAGCACCTGGCGAACAACTTCGCCGGCGCCCTGCTGATGCCGGCGGCCGTTGTCAGGCACTATGGCCCGTGGTCCGGACTCGATGAGTCGGCCCTGGTCGCGAAGCTGAACCGCGTAGCGGATGAACTGCGGGTCACCTCGTCCGCCCTGCGCTGGCGTCTGGTCGCGCTCAAGGAACTCAGCAAGAGTGCCGGCGAGTCGCTGCCCGAGACCGCGCTCAGGAACAACGGCCGCCCGAGCGTCGAGATGAGGGACGGGGCCATTCAGGCAGAGAAGCCGCCGCCCAGGTTCTCGAGGCGCTTCGCGGCGGTCGTGGCCCGCGCCGTCGACAAGGGCCTCATCTCGCTTCGCCGCACCGCGTCTCTGCTCGAGTGCACCGTCGAGGGTGTCGGTGACCTGTTCGCCGAGCATGGCCTCAAGCGCCCGGCCTAGACCGTGAGGACGACACCTGGCTGCTCGCCGGGCCCGACAAGGCAAGCCTCCGTTGTGGGGTCCTCCTGGGATACCGCGACCGCCTCGTGTCCCTGGAACGCCTTCTGGGAGACATCGGCCACAGACTGCGCGACAGACTTCGTGAGGCGTACACCGAAGCCTGGCACCGGCGAGCGATGAACGAACTGGTGCTTGAGCTCGGCCCTCTAGGAGAGGCCGCGAGATCAAGGTGACAAACTGAACGAACATGGCTCTTGACGTCTACACGGGCGCGACGCCCAACGGCTGGAAGATCTCGATCATGCTGGAGGAGCTGCGCGAGGCGGGAGTCGAACTTCCCGAGACGCGCATCCACATGGTCGATCTCTCCGCAGGCGACCAGTTCACGCCCGCGTTCACCGCCATCAACCCGAACCAGAAGCTCCCGGCCCTGGTCGACGACGGTCGCGCCATCATGGAGAGTTGCGCCATCCTGCAGTACCTCGGGGAGAAGTACCCGACCCCGCTCTTCCCGACCGACGAGCGGCGCTGGGACGTGCTTCCCTGGCTCTACTGGCAGGCCGCCAATCTCGGTCCGGCGTTCGGCAACAAGCTGAGCTACACCCGCTACATCGACGTGCCGGACGAAGAGAAGGCCCATCCGCTGGAACGATTCGGCAGGGAGTCGCTGCGACTAGTGGCGATTCTCGGCCGCCCGGGCGTGGATCGCGGAGTCGCCTACGGCGTGCCGAAGGACGAGGTCGACAGCTTCAGCAAGGAGCGCCGGGAGCGCTACCAGGCACGCGGCGCGAAAATCGCCGCCAACGAGAACCTCAGGACCTCGATCTGATCTCAGGCCCGGAACGCCTGCACCGCGTACAATTCTCGAACTCCCCGATCGAGCCAGCGATGAACCAGGAAGCCACTGTCCAGCAGGTCCAGCTCATGGGCCACCGGATTCGACGCCTGCGGCGGAAGAACAAGCTGACGCAGCCGGCGCTGGCCGAGCGGGTCGGTATCCCGGCGTCCGACCTGTCCCGGATCGAGCGGGACGAGCTCCGCGTCAGCCTGGACGTCCTGATCCGCATCGTGGCCGAGTTCAACGTCGGACTCGACGAGTTGACGGGCAAGCCGACCGGCGGACCTCGAGGCAGAGGGCAGCGC
>WTGL01000180.1:11542-11958 GCA_011523565.1 Acidobacteriota bacterium | reverse complement strand
GAGGAGCAGGGCCGTCTTCACCTCGTCGTGGCCGACGACGTGGTGATCGAGCAGGTCGCGGAGGGGGGCCAAGTCGTTCACGGAACGCGCGACTCTATCGCTCCTCCAGCCGGAGACCGCCGCCGGCCAGCGGACGTCCGCAGAAACGCAGTCCGCCGGTCTCGAGCGAGATGTCGTCGAGCACCGGCGGGCAGTCCCCGTTGCCCAGGAAGACGGTGTGGAGGGCGACGCCGAGCCTGCGAGCCAACTGTCGCTCCCGGCGGACGGTGGTGTCGCCGATGATCGGCAGGCCGTCGGTCAGGAGGACGATGTGGCGGTTGCGACCGGAGCCGCCGCGCAGGCCCTCGAGGGCCGTCCGCAGGGGCGCCTCGTAGTTCGTCTGGCCGACCGCTTTCGCCTGGCCGGCCTGCTCGGCG
>WTGL01000180.1:8291-11532 GCA_011523565.1 Acidobacteriota bacterium | reverse complement strand
CGAGTACGAGCGATGCAGCAGCCGGCCGCCGACGTGGTGGGGCAGGGCGCGGTGGTGGAACTCGACGTAGCCGACGCGCATCCGCCGCCGCGCCGCGACCCGCAGGATGCCGAGAACGACCTGGCTCGACCACACGGTCAGGCGGCCGGCCATGGAGGCGGAGATGTCCCGCAGCACGGCGACCGCGCCGCCCGCGCTCTTGCGCTTGCGCTCGAACGTGCGCGGCGCGCCCGGCAGTCGGCCCTCGGCAAACAGCAGGGCTTCGATCAGGTCGGCGTCGATCAGTTCGTCCAGGTCGCGCAGCGGCCGGTACCCGCGCGGCTGGCCTCCCGGGTCCGTGTCCGGGTCGATGCGCCCGCGCTCGATGCGGCCGACCAGCGCCCGCAGCAGAGGATCGACCTGGGCCGGCGGCGGCGGTTGTCCGAACAGGGAGGGGGGCGCCGGTAGATCGGCCTTGTCGTCGATCCAGGAGTCGGAGGCCGGGGAGGCCGCCGCCGCGCCGTCGGAGTCGTCGCCCTGGGACTGCGCTCCCGGCATCTGCGCGCCGGTTTCCGCCATCGTGACGTTCGGCGGATCGCCAAGCAGTTCCTCCAGGATGTGGTCGAAGTCTTCCTGGACCTCCTCCGGCAGGCGGTGGGCCACCATGTAGCGGATCGCCCCGAGGTCGCGCGGCGCCGCGGCCGGTGCGCCGCGCAGGAAGGCGTGGGCGCGAACGAGTCGCAGGGCCGCCGAACTGAAGGAGCGGTCGGACATCAGCCGATCGCCGGACGCCGATTCGTCTGCGGTGCGCTGGCGCAGACGGTCGAGCAGCCGGTGGTATGCAGCGAGGGTTCGCGGCTCGACCCGGAGTGCGGCCGCGGCGCGCTGCGCGGCGTTGCGGGTGATGGTGCTCATCACTGCCGGTCTCGGTGCGGCGTTTGCCGTGGTGAACGTGCCGGACGGGACCGTGCCCCGTGCCGGTGGTCGAGCCGCCTCTCGTTCGAGCAGCACGGCGGCCTCGTCGAACAGCCCTCCGGTGAGCAGGCCGGCGAGGCGAAGCTGGACGGCGAAACGGTCGAGCTGGCCGGGTTCGAGCGGGTCGATGGGCGCTTCGACCTGCTCCAGCGGTCCGGTCGCAACCGCCGATTCGAGGGGCAGCGTCTGCCCCAGGGCGTGCCGTTCGGCGAGGATCCGGAGCAAGGGCCCCAGCGCTTCGCCGGGGGAACGCGGCAGATCCTCGAGCAGGGCGACTTCGGCCTGGAGCAGCGGTCCGGGGATCAGTTCCCGTCGCAGGCGCTCGTGGCCGCGGTGGCGGTGGCGGCTCAGCAGGACGTCGCCGAGCAGGTCCGTTTCCCGAATGTCGCGATGGAAGACCAGCGTGTGGGTGCGGGCGCCCGACAACGCGGCCAGGGCCGCCGCCAGCTCCGACTTGCCGCAGCCGGGCGGCCCCTCCAGGTAGGCGTGCTGCTCGGCCAGCAGCGCCAGGGTCAGCCCCGTCGCGGCGTCGTGCTGCCCGACCAGCACCCGGCCGAGTTCCGTCCGCAGTTCGACGAAGGCTGCGGCCAGTTCCGTGGTTCGACGATCCGGGGCGGATGGAGCCATGGCGGCGGAATGCTACTCGCGAGGAGCGGCCGGCGGCCGGGTCGGCAAGACGGATGGGTCAACTGGCACGGTCTGTGCTTCAACATCCGGGAGAGTCGACGAGACATCTTTCTCAGGGCCGTGAACCAGACAGGTCGACGACCGGAGCGAGACCTTGACGACACGAGGAAACATCCGCGTGGCTGGACGAATCAGTGACGGCGGCGGTTGGTAGGATGACGGCAGCGTCGCTCCCGGGTCGTCGCCGTGGCTCGCGGCCAGGCGGTCAGGAACATAGGAGGTTCTCAAGGATGAAGAGAATTACGACGGTTGGACGACGATTGGCGCTTGCCGCCGCGTTGGCGGGTGGTGCCCTCCTGTTGTCGACAGGCTACGGGCTGGCCGTAGCCGCGGACGCCGCGGTTGGTGTAGAGGCCGCGGTCCAGGACGACGACAAGAAGAAGCGAAAGGCGGAGAAGAGGGCGGCAGCTCGCGCGGCGAAGGAACAGAAGCGGCTGGAGAAGCAGCGGCGGCAGCGGGGCAGGACGGTGCGGGCGGTCGTCGTGCCGTCGGAGCCTGCCGCGGCACCGTCGGCGAGCACCGCGCCGAGTCCCGAGCCGGCGGCCGAAGTCGCTCCGGTCGCCGAGCCGGCAACCAGGCCTGCTCCTGAAGCGGCCGCTGTGTCGACGGCGACCACGCAGGTCAACGCCGAGTCGAACGTGGAACCGGCCGTGCCGGCCCTCACGGAACCGGCGCCTGAGCCGGCGCCTGAACCGGCGTCTGCGAGGACCGCGCGCCGGCCGCGCGCGGCGGATCCGGTTCCCAGCCCGGACCGGGCGGTAAGTCGACCCGCCGCGCCGGCTCGCGTCGCGGGAGCGGCTCCCGCGGACGTCAGCCTGAACGAGCGCATCCGAGTGGCCGAAGTATTGCTGGATGTCCTCGTGACCGACAGGAAGGGAAACGTGATCGAGGGCCTGGGCGCCGAGGACTTCGTCGTCCTCCACGACGGCGAGGAGCAGGAAGTGACGAACGCCTCCTTCTACGGCGGACCGACCGCTACTTCATCCTCATGTTCCACGACCAGCGGATGCAGGCGCCGCAACTGGCCGCTCCCCAGATGGACAACGCGCGCTGGCTCAAGCGGTGGATCGAGGAGGAGCTCCAGCCCAACGATCAGGTGGCCGTGTTCGCGTACCAGGCGCGGCTCAAGGTCTACCTCGACTTCAGCCGTGACCGCGACGAGATCCTGGCGGCGGTGGATGCCGCCGCGCGTGGCAAGAAGGACATCGAGCCCTGGCTGACGCGCTCGGAGCCGGAGTTCGATCCGAACTCGCCGTCACTCGTGGTGAACCTGCCGAAGGGCAAGGAACTGTCCCGCCGGAGCCGCAAGCTCCAGGAGGCGCTCGAGTTGCTCGGAGAGGCGGCCTCGGGAGTCGCCGGCCGCAAGAACCTGGTCATGTTCAGCCTCGGCTTTGGCGAGATCAGCCGGTTCGGCAGCTACACGCCGGACCCGCGCTACTACCCGCAGATGCGCGAGGCGCTGAACGCCGGCAACGTGGCGGTGTACACGATCGACACGATGGGTAGCTCCCGGCGCTCGATCGCCTCGGCGTCGCTCAACGACTCCCTGAGCCTGATCTCGAACGAGACGGGCGGCCACTACTACGCGAACTTCACGAAC
>WTGL01000180.1:963-8281 GCA_011523565.1 Acidobacteriota bacterium | reverse complement strand
GAACATCATGTCGCCGATGCGCCAGGTCGCCGAGGAGAACCAGGGCTACTACCTCGTGAGCTTCCGCTCCGAGTACGAAGCCGGCACCAAGGGCTACCGCGACATCAGGGTCAAGATCCGCGAAGGCAAGTACAAGGTCCGGTCGCGCACCGGCTTCCGCTACGGCGAGTCGTCCGGGCCGTAGGGCTCACCCGCCTGCACCTGGGACCGAGGGGAGGCTCCCAGGTGCCGTGCCATCCGTGCGCCCGATAACGGGCGCACGGACTGGTTCGCGGGTGGCGCGGATCGCGCCACCCGGGTCCGCGCTGGTTCGGATTGCGAGGGGATTGCGCTCACTGCACTCCACTCGCTCCGGTTCAGCATCAGTTACTGAATGCGCGTCGGGCGTCGCTCGCTCCGAGCCACCTGGGAGCCTCCCCTCGGCCCCAGGTGCAGGCTGGACGGTATGGGCAGACGCTGCTCCTCGTTGCACTTAACTGTGCCGGTCCGGATAGGCTGCGCCGATTACAGGACCACACAGTGGACAGAGTTGGGAGGAACGCGTAGGTGATTTCGGCTGACGCGCGCTACGAGAAGAAGCGGACTGAGGTTCACGGGCATGAGATGGCATATGTCGACCATGGCGAGGGTGACCCGATCGTGTTTCTGCATGGGAATCCGACTTCTTCCTACCTGTGGCGGAACGTGATGCCACACCTGGAGGGGAAGGGGCGGCTGGTGGCGCCGGACCTGATTGGGATGGGCGATTCGGCGAAGCTGGCGGACAGCGGGCCGGACCGGTACCGGTTCGTCGAGCACCGGCGGTACCTCGATGGCCTGCTCGAGGCGATTGGCGTTACGGAGAAGGTGGTCTTCGTGATCCACGACTGGGGTTCCGCTCTCGGCTTCGACTGGGCGAACCGGCACCGGGACGTGGTCCGCGGCCTCGCCTACATGGAGGCGATCGTCAGTCCGATCCCGAACTGGGATACCTGGCCTGAGGCGGCACGGGGGGTCTTCCAGGGCTTCCGGTCACCCGCGGGCGAGGGGATGGTGCTGGTGAAGAACGTGTTCGTCGAGCGGGTACTGCCCGGTTCGGTGCTGCGGAAGATGACGGAGGAGGAGATGGCCGTCTACCGGCGTCCGTACGAGGAGGAGGGCGAGTCGCGGCGGCCGACGCTGACCTGGCCGCGCCAGATCCCGATCGCCGGTGAGCCGGAGGACGTCGTCGGAATCGTGCAGTCCTACGCCGACTGGCTGGCGGAGTCCAACGTGCCGAAGCTGTTCGTCAACGCGAGACCCGGTGCCATCCTCACCGGCGCCATGCGCGAGCTGTGCCGCACCTGGCCGAACCAGACGGAAGTGACCGTCAAGGGCTCCCACTTCATCCAGGAGGATTCCCCGGACGAGATCGGTCAGGCGCTCTCGGAATGGTTGCCGTCCTAGGTGGCGTTGTCCTCTCCGACACCTTCATCAGACGTCGGAAGCCTGAGACACTCGGGCAAGGAGAGGAGGCTTACATGGTTCGCGGGCCGGTTCGGGGAGGCAATCGCCTCGCGCTGACGGTCGGTGCCGCGATGTTGGTCGCCGTGTCGGGCGCGACGGCAGGAGTGGCGGCGGCTCAGCAGGCAGAGAGCGGGCCGCGACTCGAAGGCCTGAAGCGTCTCGATCTGCCGCAGCGGATTGCTCGCGCGGCAGATGTCCGCTGGCTCGAGGATGGCGAGTTGATCCTCGGTGTCATCGGGTTGGGCATTCACTCATGGTGGTTTGAGGAGATCAGCGCCGACTTTCGCGTGGGCCTGGAGGATCCCGCCCCTGAAGTTGTCGAGATCGGCGGCAGGGCCGTTGTCAATCGAAACACGTTCGAGCGGGACTACGGGCGGCTTGGCGTTTCACCTCAGGGATTTGCCTTTGCGGACCTGTTTGGTGGGGTGTTCGTAGCGAACGAGAACGGGATCGATGGCCCGGTGAATCTCAAGTTCCTGGGCGATCTGGATCGGCGGAGGGCGCTGACTGCGGCAGTGGGCCTCATGCTCAGGGATGAGGATGGTTGGGCGCCCTACGCGGCCTGGTTGATCGAGGATGGCGGTGGCTCGCCGCGTGGCCTGCTGCCGACGAGGGACGGCGGGCGCGGTCTGGAACTTTGTCGTGACGCCGAGCTTTCGGTGATCCGCTTCATTTCGGAGGATCGCCTGCTCGTGATTCCGGGGGCCGAGGCCGGCGTCTTCGTCTACGGTCTGGACGGTGTGATCCACGACAGTCTCGACGCGGCGACCTTCTTTGCGGGGAGTGGGTGCGATGTCGAACCGAATGAGTGGGGCAGGTCACCTCTCAATGACGCCTACGCGCGGGCGGACTGGTTGGGCCCGCGCCGCCTGATCGACGAGGTCGTGGCCGACGGCGCCGGCAACGTGTACTTCTTCGTCCGCTACGGGGCGGATGGGCCCGCGCCGGAGGCCGCTGCGGATATCGGTTCGCTGCCCGAGCCCGGCCTGCGCTTCGGGCACCATGTGGCGCTGAGTTCGAGCCCCGGGGCCGCGAGGCCGGGCCGAGCGAGCGGGGGTTCGAGCAGGCCGCGTCGAGCCCGCCCGCAAGAACCGGCCGGCAGGCCGGGCCAGGTCGGGACCCAGGTCAACACGAGTGGGGGAGCGGTCAGCGACCTCGTCGTCGCCTCGGTGCCCCCGCCGAGCGGCAGGGTGTGCTGGGACCTGGTCCACGCCCGCGTGAACGATCTCCGAGCCTCCTCGATGCGGCCGTGTGTGATCGAGTCGGAGTTCGCCGATACGCGGCTTCGGGCCGACCTGCGAGGAGACCGGGGAGTCATCCTGCTCCGGGGCGGCGCGTTGCGCGGAGGCGATGTGCGAGAGGCGGAGGCGTTCGAGGCCCGCCTTTTCCCGCCGGCAGGGTCGGGAGACTAGGGCGGTGCGGTCTTCAGCCTCCATTCTCCTGGTCGCGTTTGGAGCGGTCGCAGTCCCGGTCGCGGGACAGGACGAAGCGGCTGCCGGCGACCAGTTCCAGTTCGTATGTTCGAGGGAGAGTGAACCTGCCTTCGTCAATGGGTTCGCCGTGGCTGCCGACAGGACATGGGAACGACGGGACGACGCGCCGCCAGACGGTGCGGCGCCGGCCGGCTGCTGGGCATGGAGTGCGTCGTGTCCGCCCCGGCTTCTCGAGCCCGGACGGAACGCGGCTGCGGCCTGCCGTCCCGGCGACGATTCGGCCAGACCGCTGACCGTCCGCGTGCTGGTTCCCGAGGCCTCGAGCTCCAGTGGGGGCCCGGTGGATGAGTCTGCTGCCGCGGCCGAGTTCAGGGTGACTGCGGCGCCCTCGGCGATGTGGCGGCAAGTGCCACGGAATCTGCTGCCGACGACTACCGTCGCGTCCGAGTCGTTCTCCCTGCTACGTAGTGACGACGACACATGGCGAGTTCAGGCGCGCGCGGAAGGTCTCGCCTCGGTCTGGCGCGACGTGACCCCTGAAGAGGGATCGGTGGAACTCACGCTCGGGCAGGAAGTGGACCTCAGGGTCCAGGCGACAGCTGGCGGCGCGCCCCTTGCCGGCGCGCGAATGTACCTGGTGCGGTCAGGTTCGGGAAGGGCCGCGCTACCCGAACCTCTGGGCTTTGGGATTTCGGGCGCTGGTGGCAAGGTGGGCCTGACGGTGTCCGAGCGGGAACGCGCCGCGGTCCTCGTCTCGCACGTCACCCGGACGGCGTCGGCGTTCGAGCGCTTCGGCCAGGTGCCGCCGGTGGTCGAACTCGGTCCAGGCCTCGCCGTCACGGGTCGAACCGTCGATCCGGAAGGACGACCCATAGCCGGCGTGCGGCTGCTCGGTCTGTCGTGGGTGGGGGGCGAGCTTGCAGTGACGCAGCGCCACCTTGGCGTCTCCGGCCCCGACGGCCGCTTCTCGCTCACCGGCTTCACGAAGGGCAGCGCGTCCCTGCGAACCGACGGCGGCGACCTGGAGTACTCCGAGGGGCTCGATCTTGAGGGCCCCCTGGACCTCGGACCGATCGTGTTGAGTGCGCCCGAAACCTACTGGATCCAGGTCGTCGATGCGAGCCGCAGAACGCCGATTCCCGGGGCGCGCGCCGTGTTCGCGGGAGGGGAGGGGACAACGACGGACCGGGAGGGAATCGCACACGTGTCGCCTCGTTTCAGTCGGGACCTCCTGATCACGGCGAAAGGGTACCGATCAGCCCGATTCGCGTTTGGCGGCGGCGATCCGACGCGCGAAGAACCCCCGATACCCGGTCTGGCGGCCGTCCCCGTCGATGTAGCCGGCGACATCGGCGCGACTTCCGAAGACCCCCTCGTACTTCGGTTGGTGCCGGCCTTCACGGTCGAGGGCGTCTTCGTCGCGGCCGACGGCGTGACTCCGGCAGCCGCCGGGCGCGTGCTGGCCACTCAGGAAGTGGCGGGCGGGAGCCGGATGAGTCCCAGCACTCTCGCGGCGGACGGGTCCTTTTCCCTGGACCTCGAGCCGGGCGCCTACACTCTGGAACTGACGGCCGCGAATGCCGGACGGACAGTGCTGGAGGTCTCCGGGTCGGCGGGCGAGGCGCGCGACCTGGGGATCATCGTGGCGCCGGCGTCGGCCTGGGTGTCCGGGACCGTGGTGAGTCCCGAGTACGCGCCGGTCCCCGAAGCCGGGATCTCCTACGTGCGTCCGTCCGAGTTCGGCGGCTTGATGGCCCGGGCGATAGGACGGGTAGCGGAGGTGACGGCGGATGCCGAAGGCTACTTCGAGGTGCACGGCCTGGAACTCGGCTCGTCGAGCCTCCGCGTGGAGGCGGAGGGATTCGCTCCATTGGAGTTCGAGGTCGAGGCCGCGGCGATCGAGTGGGTCGATGCCGGTTTCGTCGAACTCTCGCGCGGGCGACGGATCACGGTGCGTTCCGACGTCGATGGCGGGACGGTGCACCTCGATCCAGGCAAGGAGCACGATCCCCTGGGACCGATGACGGGCCGGCTGGTTGACGGTGAAGCCGTGTTCGAGGCCGTGCCTGAGGAGCCGCTGCGGGTTCGGGTGATGGAGGACGGGGTGCCGGTCTGTGAGCGTCGCGAGGACGCCGGGACCGGCGACGAGGTGGTGAGGTGCGATCGCAGCACGCTGACGGTGACCGGCGGCGTGACACTGGCGGGGCAGCCGGGAAGCGGGGAGCTGCTCTGGAGCCTGAAGGCCGAGACTCCGCTAGGCGGGGGAGTCATTCGAACATTGCGCGGGCCGATGAGCCGTACCCAGGTCTTTGGCGGCAGCCTGGAGCGAACGGCGCCGATTGACCACGAGGGCCGGTACCGACTGGAGTCGATGCTCCCGGGTGAGTGGGAGGTGAGCTTCTCGACGCTCGAGGGCGGATGGCAGCAGGGGCGTGAGGTCACCGTGCCGGATGCCCCGGGTGAGGAAGTCGTGCTGGATTTCCACTATGGCGGCGTGTCCATCGACGGGATCGTCGTCGATGCCGAAGGACAGCCCGTCACCCATGCGACAGTCGACATCTTCCCGGGCCGCCGGGCGGTCGTGACGGGTCGGAGCGGCCGCTACGAGATCATGGACCTGGCGCCCGGCGCCTACCAGCTACGGGCGCGCTTTCAGCACTCCCGATCCGACCTGGTCGACGTGGAGCTCAGGGACTACAACGACCGCCAGTCGGTGCGTCTGGACCTGCGAGACGATCCCTCCGACGACGAACTTGTCATCCGGCTCGCCGGTGGCGTCGGCGGCTTCTGCTTCGTCGAGATGGAGGGTGCCGGGCAGCGGACTGTCCGGATCGATGGCGGCGTGGCGACCACGAAACTCACCCCTCCGCTAACCGACCGTGTCCGCGTCGCCTGCCAGGCGGACGGCCGCTGGATTCTCACCGGCTGGCAGGACCTCGAACGCGCCCTGGAGCGCGGCATCGACTTCGATCCCTTCGAGTCGGACTCCTCGATCGTCCTGGAAGGCGACCCGTCAACCGCCGCGGTGCAGGTCACCGGCCCGGGCGGCTGGGACCTCGGCAGGCTGCGACTCTGGTTCGGCGGCAGGACGGCGTTCGAGGTCGGCGAGACGATCTCGAACCTGCCGGTCGGGGAGTACACCCTGCGCTGGGAGGATCAGGTCCGGACCGTGTGGACCGAGCGGCGACGGGCGGCTGAGATCGAGATCGAGGACTGAACGACTGGCGGCTTCCCCTCGGTTAGTCTGATTCTGCCGCCGCCAGCTCCCGCCGGACCTCGCTGAGCAACGCTTCGATGAGCGTGAGTGCGCCTTCCCTGTCGATCCTCTCCAGGTCCGGATCGATTCCGGCGTAGCGGAACGCGACGGCATAGGGCGTGTACGGGATCAGGGCCTGGAATGGGGCCGTCGTGCCTCCTCGACGAGCGAGCTGGTCGAGGAGCTCCTCTATATCGTGTGTGAGCGGGTAGACATCGCCGAGCAGGGCGATTCGCGCCTTGAGCGCCTTCTCGGCTGCCTGTTGGACGTGGAAGCCGAAGATCTCGTCGGAGGTGGTCGCCGGGTCGCGCATGACTCTCAGTGCTTCGGCGTTGCGCTCGGCCGCGCCCAGCAGCATGCGGGCGCACTTAGTGTCGCTCATAGAGCACCTGGCCCTCCCGCAGCGCCCGTGCGAGGACGTGGTTGAGGGAGTCGTGCCAGTACTCGACGTCTTCCCGGGAAAAGACGAGAAGGTCGGTGGACACGCCGGACCCCTTGATGGCGTGGTAGAGCCGGACCATTTCCCGGTGCCGGCTGCGCTCCGGTCCGAAAGGCTCATCCTCGACGACGATCAGGTCGATATCCGAGTCCTCGCGCTGGTCACCCCGGGCTCTCGAGCCGAAGAGGATGATCTGCTCGGGATCCACTTCGTCGACGATGGCCCGAACCATCCGGTCGAGAACCGCTTCAGTGACTTGAGTCATGGGTCGCACGTCGACCGCGCTTTGGTGGATTGCTCGCGGGACGGTTGATGAACTTCCTGAGACTAGCGCTGGTCGGTCTGCGAGATCCTTGGAAGAGCGAACTCGCACGTCGGTCCCGCAGCCGGGCTCAGTCCGCGGTCGAGAACGGTCACTTCCGGTCCGCGTCGCGGGCCTCGAGGATGGCGTCCGGGCCCACTCGGGTTCCGGCGGCGTCCTTGCGCTGTTTCACACTCTCGAGCCAGACCTTGAGCGGGGGGCGGGACAGAGTACCGGGGCCGGCCCGGCGGCCGGCACGTTTCTTTGCCGCTCTCTGCGGCGGCGGGATGGCAGACCCGCGCACCCAGTAGGCTCCCTACTTGCCGCCGGTGACCGGCCACTTGGCCGGATCGTGGTGCCGGAGGTAGTCCTTGCGGTCGATCCAGCCGAGGATCATCGACCAC
>WTGL01000180.1:0-953 GCA_011523565.1 Acidobacteriota bacterium | reverse complement strand
GACCCAGCCCCAGCCGCCGTCGCCGAAGAACTTGTAGTCGTCCTGGGCCCAGAGCGGCTGCTCGATGCGCCACATCATCAGGATGCCGGTGACGATCGCGGCCATGCCGGCCAGGGTCGCGGCGTGGTGGAACATCTTCTGCGCGGCCGGGTACTTGCCGGGCTTGTCGGGCGGCTCGCCGCCGGTGACCGCCTTGCGCATCTCGCGGATCATGTCGCCGAGGTCCTTGATTCCGACCCAGACGTTCTTCAGGCTCTGGAAGAAGGTCGCGTGGATGATGTGAAAGACGATCGACGCGGTCAGGATCAGGCCCGTGATCCAGTGGATCTCGAGCCAGGCGAACTGCAGGCCGACCTTGGGCAGGAACCCGGTGATCAGCAGCAGGATCATCGAGATCCCCATGATCCCGTGGAACAGGCGGTGCCGCTGGATCTTCTGCGGCAGGCCCGGATCGTCAGGGGCGTTGGCCGCCGCCTTCTTCTCCTCGCCGATCCAGCGGCTGCGGAGCGCCAGGTGCAGGATCAGGAAGACGCCGCCGGCGATCAACGAGATCCAGAACAGACTCCAGTCGATCCCGATGAGTACGTTCTCCCCCCACGGATTCGTGGCCCTCTGGAAGAAGTTCATCTGAGGCCTAGACCGGCGCCTGTCCGCGGATGGCCCGGCGGATCAGGTTTCTCATCAGGGGCACCTTGTAGCCGTTGTGGCGGAGCGGCTCGGCGCCGATGACGCCGAGTTCGGCGATCCGGGTGGCGACGTCCTCGCTGATCGTCTGGCCCCGCAGCAGCTCTTCGCAGCGGTCCATGCGCAGCGGCACCGGCGAGACGGCGCCGACGGAAAGCCGGCAGTCCTGCACGACCCCGTCCTCGACCCGCATGGCCGAGGCGACGTTGACGAGGGGGAAGTCCCAGGCGTTCCGGTCGCGGACCTTCTCGAAGTAGAAGTCGGCGCCG
>WTGL01000235.1 GCA_011523565.1 Acidobacteriota bacterium | reverse complement strand
CGCCGACCACTGGCGGCGGAACTTCGAGAAGGACTACGCGCCGAGCGACCCGAATCGCGAGGCGCCGCCGGAGGGCGGCACCGGCATCTACGCGCCCGAATTCACGGGAGCTGCAGGCAAGGTCGGCGGCTACAACGCCTTCTACGTCGACATCGGCGACGGCACCTTCCAGCTCGATGGCCAGTACCGCACCTCGATCATCACGGAGCCCGCGAACGGCCGGATGCCGGCGCTCACCGACGGCGCGAAGAAGCGGTTCGCGGAGGCTGCGGCCTTCCGCCACGAGAACACTGGCACCGCCTGGTGGATCGACCGCGAGTTCGGCCCCTACGACGACCCGGAACTCCGCCCGCACGCCGAACGCTGCCTGCTGGGCTTCGGCTCCACCGCCGGCCCGCCGGCACTGCCCGTCATGTACAACAACATGAAGCGGATCGTGCAGACCGACACCCACTTGATGATCCTGGTCGAGATGAACCATGACGCGCGGATCATCCCCATCGACTCCGCCCACGACGACAACGTCGAGAGCTGGCTCGGGGAGTCGGTGGGCCGCTGGGAAGGCGACACCCTCGTCGTGAAGACGAAGAACTTCGGCGACGACTACAGCTTCACGCAGGGCTCGAAGGAGATGGTGATCACCGAGCGCTTCAGCCGCATCGACGAGGACACCCTCCTTTACGGCTTCACCGTCGACGACCCGAACACCTGGACCGAGCCCTGGAGCGGGGAGTACCCGTGGCCGGCCAGCACCAACAAGGTCTTCGAGTACGCCTGTCACGAAGGTAACTACGCCCTTGGCGGCATTCTCCGCGGTGCCCGGCTGCTCGAGGAGGAGGCGCTCGAAGGCGACGCCGCGTCCACCGGCGGCGGAGGCTCCGAGTAGACGCCATTGCCCGCTGCTATGGTCGGCGGCTCAAACTCCCTGGAGGACAAACCATGCGCCGCACGCTCTTCGTTCTGCTGATCGCTAGTCTCCTGTTCGTGACTGCCGTTGCCGCCGACAACCACGGACCCAAGGTGGAGGACCTGGCCTGGATGACCGGAACCTGGAGCGGTGCAATGGCGCAGGGCGGCTCCCTGGAAGAGAACTGGGCGGCGCCCAAGAACGGCTCGATGGCCGCGCTGGTCCGCGGCTTCTCGCCCGACGGCACGACCAACATGATCGAACTGATCTCGATCGAGGAAGAGAACGACTCGCTGGTTCTGCGCCTCAAGCAGTGGAACCCGGGCATGGAGCCCCGCACCGAGGATTTCCAGAAGTTCACGCTGGTCGAGTCGAAGGACCGCATGATCATGTTCGAGAACGCGGGCAACGCACAGTTCGCGAAGCTCGGCTATAGCCGGCCCGCCGACGACAAGTTCGTGATCTCGATCGAGCTCGGCAACGGCCAGAAGATCGATCTCCCCCTCGAAGCGGTCAAGTAGCACCACCTCCTGGCGTTGAACCAGGTGGTTTTGAGCCGGTTCGGAATCGCGGCGTCCGCGGCGATCCTCGTCGCGGGCGCCGAGTTGTTTGCAGGGGCCGGCATCACCACCGCCCAGGACCGGCCGGCCAGCCCGGCGGGCGCTGCCGCGACCCAGATCGGCGGCACCTTCGACCCGCGCTCCGGCTACGTCAACGGCGGCTGGATCGAAGTCCGGTACGGGCGGCCG
Organism: Acidobacteriota bacterium; assembly: GCA_011523565.1. Lineage (GTDB taxonomy): Bacteria > Acidobacteriota > Thermoanaerobaculia > Multivoradales > Multivoraceae > Multivorans. Next base: position 10,314 of record WTGL01000235.1, on the reverse strand, counting down.
TTGCGCCGCGGTCGGGACATCTTCGGTCCGCCCGACTTCATCGCGTTCCTCAACGACGGCGCCCCGGTGTGGCGGGCCGGCGCGAACCTGACGACCCGGCTCATCACCGAGCTGCCGCTCATCATCGACGAGACCCGCCTCGAACCGGGCGAGTACACAATGTTCATCCAGCTCGGCCCGGAGCGGTGGATCCTCATCATCTCCGAGTGGCCGGCACAGGAGCGCTACGACTACCACGACCGGACGGCGCTCTTCGGCGCCTACGGCTACACGCCGGACAGGGACGTGCTGCGCACCGACATGACGCTCCAGCCGCTGCCCATGTCCTTCGAGCAGTTGTCCTGGCAGTTCCTCGACGTGACACCGGAAGGCGGCCGCCTGGCCCTGATCTGGGACAAGCAGATGGCGTCGGTGCCGTTCCGCGTCGCCCCGCCTAAGACAGGAGGAGCAGATGAGTGAGCCCGAATCAACCGCCGACCGAATCCACGGCCAGTGCCTGTGCGGTGCCGTTGAATTCGCAGTCGACGTTCCGGAACGCACCTACAGCGTCTGCCACTGCGGGCTGTGCCGGCGCTGGTCCGGCGGTCCGCTGATGTCCGTCCACTGCCCCGCGCCCGACACCGAATGGCTGAACGACGAGGGCTTGACCTGGTTCCAGGGCACGCCCTGGGCACAGCGCGGGTTCTGCTCCAGGTGTGGATCGAGCCTGTTCTGGCGGTTGACTGAGCAACCCGAGGGGATGCTGATCGTCAGCATCGACGCGCTGAACGACGCAACCGGCTTCCAGCTCGACCGCCACATCTACAGCGACGCCAAGCCCGACCGCTACGACTTCGCCGACGACCGGCCGCGGGTCACAGAGGCGGAGCTGATGAAGGAGCTGGGGCTCGCCTAGCGCTGCCAACACCCCCCGTTGCGGCAACGAACGCACCGCCACTGCCTGTGTGCGCTACCCGACGAACCGGTCCACTCAACCCTAGGTGCCTTGTCCTGCCCGCGAACTCCTGACCTTCGCATCAAGTCTCGCCCTGAACGAAGCGTGCACCTCACCATCGCCCTTATCGCTCCACGCTGCCCTTCCTCGCTGACTCCGCCATAATCCGTGTCTCTCGCTCCCCCCTTCTACGCGCGCACCCTCTCAGTCTCCCACCGGAACCGACTGGCTCCCCTGACGTCCTGGCCGCACTCAGGCACTACTCTTGCCATCCACCATGAAGACGATTTCTCCTGCTGCCCTCAATGCTCTTAGAGATGCGCTCGTCCGTATCTACTGGTACAAGAGCGACCTCCGGAGTTTCGTAACCGCCTGCCTACCTGCCGCCGCCGTCCCACGAACAGTCAACTGGCAGGCCAACAAGCGCGACACCGTCAACCACCTCGTGGACTACCTCGCCGCGCGTCCCAGCGACCACCTACTCGACACCCTCCGCTTGATGGAGGAAGTCGCTCGATTCGAGAACTTCCGCCATCTACAAGTTCTCGACGACGGACGGCAGAAGGTGAAGCTGGCGCGTGCGGCAGTCGAGGCGCTGAAGACCCACGTCGCCGGACAACTCCAACTCGTTGAAGAACAGAAGGAGGCCAAACAGCGCCGTGAACGGGCTCGGCAGACGAGATTGAGCAACGTGGCAACGCAAGAACGCCTGAATGCACTTCAGGCGGACTATGTTTGACTCGTCGCCCTGCCAGAGCAAAAGCGGGGATACGCCCCAGGGCTCGGTGATTGACTCACGTCGGTATGAGGAGGCTTGGTGGGTGCGAGAGAGAAGAGGAGAATCTACCCAGGGAGGTAGACAAAGAAGTAGGCGGCTCCGGCAAGGCACACCATCTGCGTAGCGGCAGAGGGGCCCAAAAACGCCCGATGACTAAGGCCGAAACGATTCACCGGTGCGGCGACTCATGCAGGCAACACACATGCACGCCGGGTTCCCCAGTTCCTTGTGGGCCAATCCATGCACAACCCCGCCCTCAGCGTCGAACTTGCTCGCGATGAGGTCGAAGTACTGCGCGTCCCCAGCCTGGTACCGGCGAAAGACCGCGTAGGCGACATGGTCAGCTAGCTGGATCACCCGAGATGCTCGTGAGTCGACGAAGAGCGGCGTATCCGCCAAGCGTCTGATGACACCCCACCGTGTGCCCAGCGTGCGAAACCCCACCGACATCTGCTGAAGCGTCGTCTCGTAGGCACTCTTGTCGAGAATGACGAGCCCCCTCTGATCGTCTCCGCTGGCACGCAAGCGCCCCAAGTAGCGGTCGAACCGGCTGCAGAGATCCTCGAACGCGACCTCCATGGGGTCCCGGTCCGGGAACGAAGCCTTGTGGACAACGCACGCGAAGGCTCGCGCCGTGTCGTACGCGTTGGCCAGCACCTTGAGAACAGACTTGATCGTGCCCCTGGCTTCCTCGGGCTTCAGTCCCTTCCACGGAGCGCTTCGGCGAGAGAAGATCTCCGAGGCGTGGAACTCGATGCCGTGGGGGTCACCCGGGTCGGTACTCTCAGCCAGTCTGTCCAACTCCCTGGTGATCCAGTGCGACTGCGACTCGTAGACCGAAACTCCACCGAGGACGAGATAGTCCTCCTTGACGTTGGCCGCAGAGCCAGAGTCGTCGAGGTAGAGGAGATGCACGGTCGTTGCGCTCAAAGAAAAAGCAGCCGGGTGAGCCAATGCTCAGCGGACCGCCGAGGCAGCCCTCCCAACCGCTTTCGGGATCCTGTCTGACGCCGACGACGGTGTCAACGCCCACCGGCCGCTACTCCAAGTCGGCAAGCCGCAATGCCGCGACGCGGACGCCCCCGTCGCGCCAGGCGAAAACGAGCCGGTCCCCGCTGCGCACGAGCTTGGGAACGCCGATGGCGCTGCGACCCGGCGGCGCCGGGGCCACGGTGAGCCCCCGTCCCGTGCTGCCGTCGCGGCTGACCCGGCGAACTCGTAGATCACTGGAGCCACTCTCCCGGCGCTCCACCCAACTGACCGCCGCGGTGCCGTCCTCGAGCATTGCGACCCCGGCCCAACCCCGTGGTGAACCGCCGTCGACGCGGATCGGGGCTCCGAAGCGCTCCTTCTCCCGGTTCCAGAAAGCCGCCAGCACTCTCGACTCCCCGCCGGCGGCGGTGAACCACGCCACCGCCGGCCCGAGCCCGCCGGACGCGAGCGCGGGTCCGTTCGTCGGGCAGCCCCGGATGAGCCAGCCGTCGCGGTGGACGAGCCGCGGATCCGCCCATCGCTCTCCTTCGAGAAGAGCGTAGGAAATGTCCCGGTACTCGCCGGCCTGCCGGTCGCGGAACGACACGAAAACCCCCGCCGGGTCCGCCGCCATCGCGGTCGTGCAGCAACTGCACACGTCGACATCCACCACCCGGTCGCCGAGAAGAACGCCAGCGGCATCGAAGCGGGCCGAGCGGAGGGTCATCCGCGGCTCCACCTCGCCATGTCCTGCCGGGCTTTCCCGCTCCGGCGACGCCTCACCGACCCCTTCGGCCTCCGGTTCGTCGCCGACCGACGACAGGTAGACCACCTCGAAGCCGCCGGCGACGCCGGCGTATGCCACAAAGCCCGCGTAGCCGTCTTTGCCCTTTCCCCGAGCTTCGAACGCCGGCCGCCATGACGCGCCCCGGTCGTCCGAGAACACCAGCCGGATGCCGTAGCCGTAGTCGCCCTGCCGGTCCTCGTCGTGAACCAGCCAGTGCGCGGCCAGCCGGTCGCCGCCGAGCGGCACCACCGCCGGATGATCGATCCAGTTGACGAACCAGTCTTCCCCCGACGCAACCGTGGCGGCGGAACCCCACTCGTCGCCGCGCAGTTCAGCGAACCGCAGAACATGGCCGCCGTCCTCCACGCGCTCGACCCAACCCAGGAACACCGCACCGTCGCCGCCGGCAGCCAGAGAGTAGCTGCGGCTCCCCTCGGCAGCCGGGGAATCGAGGCGCCGAACCTCCGCCCCCGCGCCGGCGGCGAGGACGCTCGCAACAAACGCGATGGGGAGGGCGAGACGGCTCACACAGTCTCCAGCCAAAGCGGCATCAGGAAGCTACGAGGGGTCTGGTGGCCTAATTCCAGGTCACCGCCATCGCGAAGAAGTGGTCGAAGACCTCGCGGTTGGGGTGGTTCGCCTCGTTGTTCTCCGGGCTGCGGATGTAGAAGTCCAACTGCTGCGCGGCAGGGTTCACCGCCCCGGCAGGCCCCTCGTTCGGCTCGAGCTGTACCTGGAGCGTCTCCCGGTCGCGCATACCCTGGGTGACCATGAAGTGGATCTGGTAGTCGCTGTAGAGTTCCTCGCCGTCGAGCGTTGCCCGGCCGTAGCCCCAACCAGCGATGTAGAGCAGGCTCTTGGGCCAGTTCGAGTCGCCGCATCCGGCGTCGCCGTGCTCGAACAGGTAGGCCGCGATGCCGCCGTCCTGGCACTCCGAGAACTCGTGGAATCGGTCGAGTTCCACCACGTAGTCCCCCTCCGGTAGCTGCAACTCGGCGCGGAACGTACCGGTGTTCGCGATCTCGTCGACATCGATCGTGATCTCTCCGCCCACCGGGGCCACGTTGCTGGCATCGTCGCCCATGTGGTCCCAGGGCGATTCGTCGTCCAGACTCCCCACCTGGTGGACGTTGGTGCCGGTAATCACGAAGCGGCCGTCGTACAGCTCGTGCTGCTCCGGCTCATAGAGCCCCATCCCGGTGCCAGGCTGATTCCGCGCGGTGACCGGCGCGGCCTCCGCCTCGACCGGTTCCGCCTCGGGCGCGGCACAACCGGCCAGGCACACCGACAGCAGCACCCCGGCCGCTCCGACAACACAGGTCCAAGGCCGCCGCATCGTCATGTCAACTACCTCCTGCAGGCACTATAGCCCCCGGGGCGACCGGTATGATCCCAGCCCGTGCTGGACATCCTTCCCGACATCGACCGCTGGCACGCCGCCGGGATGAAGGTGGCCGTCGCCACCGTGATCCGCACCGTCGGCTCCTCGCCCAGACCCCTGGGTTCAAGGATGGCCGTCTCGGAAGCCGGTGGGATTGCCGGTTCGGTCAGCGGCGGCTGCATCGAGGGCGCGGTGTTCGAGGAAGCGCAGTCGGTGCTGGAGGACGGCCGGCCCAAGCGGCTCCGCTACGGCATCTCCGACGAGCAGGCATGGGCCGTGGGGCTCACCTGCGGCGGCGAGGTCGAGGTGCTGGTCGAACGCATCGGCGGCTGAGGCCGGAGGTTCCCCCAGGATGGGTTTCGAGTCCCTCCGCCAGTCCCTGCTCGCGGGCGAGCGCGTCGTCGCGTTCACTCGCGCCGACGCCGAACTCGGCGCCCGTCTGCTCGTGTGGCCGGACGACGGGCGGTCCGAGGGAACGCTCACCGACCCCGACCTCGACCGGGCGGCCGCCGCCCTCGCCACCGCCGACCCCCTCCCCGCAACGGGTCTTCGCGAGATCGCAGGCGCCGAGGTGTTCGTCGAGACCTTCGAGCCGCTGCCGCAGTTGTTCATCGTCGGCGCGGTCCACGTTGCGATCCACCTCGTCCACTTCGCGCGCCGACTCGGGTTCCGCACGGTGGTCGTCGACGCGCGTTCGGCCTTCGCCACGGCCGAGCGCTTCCCCCACGCCGACGAACTGGTCGTCGAGTGGCCGGCCGACTATCTGTCGCGGGTGCCGCTGCACGCCAACACCTTCTGCGTCTTCCTGACCCACGACGAGAAGCTCGACAACCCGGCGCTCGGGGTCGTCCTCGAAGCCGGTGTGCGGTACGTCGGCGCCCTCGGTTCGAAGCGAACTCATGGCAAACGAGTCGCTGCGCTCCGCGAAGCCGGCCTGTCGCCCGAGCTGATCGATCGCATCCACGCGCCGATCGGCCTCGACCTCGGCGGCCGCAAGCCCGAGGAGATCGCCCTCGCCATCGCCGCCGAACTGGTGGCGGTACGAAACGGCAGCGCGGCCTCGGGCCGATGACCGGCTCGGTTTGCGGCGTAGTGCTCGCCGCCGGGCTCTCCACGCGGTTCGAGGCCAAGGCCGATCCAGGCAAGCCGAAGCAGCTCTACCGCATCGAGGGCGAGACTCTGGTCCGGCGCGTCTGCCGCGCGGCACTCGCCTCCCGTCTGGCGGAGGTCATCCTGGTCACCGGTCACGCTCACCGGCGGATCGCCGCCGAGGTTGCCGACCTCGATCTGCGGGTAGTCCACAACCCGCGCTACGAAGACGGCCAGAGCGGGTCGGTCCGCCGCGGACTGGCGGCGGTCCCGGCCGACGCCGACGGCGCGATGTTCCTCGCCGTGGACCAACCGGGGCTCGACACCGCGGTCATCGACCGGCTGCTCAACGCGTTCCGCGGTCCCGCCTCGATCGTGGTGCCCACCTTCCGCGGCCGCCGCGGCGCGCCCGTCACCTTCGGGCGCCTCTGGTTCCCCCGCTTCGAGAGCCTGCACGGCGACCACGGCGCCCGACCGCTGCTCGCCTCACTGGCCGAGCACATCCAGGATGTGGAGCTCGATTCGCGGGCCCCGCTCGAGGATGTCGATACCGAAGCCGACGCCCGTTCCTGGACCCGGGAGGCGGCGCGGCCATGAGCACCGCGCTCAACCGCCCCCTGCGGCTCGTCCCCCAGGTTCGACACTACGACTGGGGCACCCGGGACTTCATCCCCCGTCTCTGCGGCCGCGAACCCGGCGACCTGCCCGAAGCGGAACTGTGGTTCGGCGCGCATCCCGACGCACCGGCAGGCGTCGTCCTGGAGTCGGGTTCCGCTGAACCCGACCGCGGCCTACCCCCCCTCGATCCGCCCGCATCCGTCCCGCATCCGGACACCGTCCCTCTCGATCGGCTGATCGCCGACCGCCGCCACGAGGTGCTCGGCCCCAGCTCGACCAGCACCGACTTGCCCTTCCTGACCAAGATCCTCTCCGCCGCCCGACCCCTGTCCATCCAGGCCCACCCCAGCCACTACCAGGCGGTTCGCGGTTTCGCCGCGGAAACCGGCACCCATCCGGCCTCCGGGGATCGCAACTACCGGGACCCGAACCACAAGCCGGAGCTGCTCTACGCCCTGACGCCGTTCTCCGCTCTGAGCGGCTTCCGCCCCGCCACCGAGGCAGCCCGACTCCTGTCCGCCCTCGGCCTCGAACGACTCCCGCCAAACATCCACCGGCTCGAATCGGAGGGCGCCGCCGCCTATCGACCGCTGCTCGAAGCGCTCCGACGGCACACCGGGACCGGCTTCGCCGCGGACGCCGTCGAGGCGGCCCGCCGCGCCTCGACCATGGGCGACGCGGACTTTCGTGAGGCCATGGGCTGGGTCGTCCGCATCGCCGCTCACCACCCGGACGACCCCCTGGTCGTCGCACCGCTCTTCCTGCGCCTGGTTCGCCTCGGTCCGGGCGAAGCGTTGTTCACCGAACCCGGCGTCCCTCACAGCTACCTCGAAGGCTCCGCGGTCGAGGTCATGGCAAGTTCCGACAACGTGCTTCGCCTCGGCCTGACTTCCAAGCGTGTCGATGCCGCAAAACTCCTCGATGTCCTGACCTACGAGGCCGCCGACGCACCCCTGATCGAGCCCCGGGTCGAGGAGCACTCCTGGGGCACCCGATGCTGCTTCCGACCCCCGGTCGACGACTTCCGGCTGGACGTTCTGCATCTCATCAACGAGGGCGAAGCACCGCTCAGCCCCGACGGCCGCGCCCGGATCGTCTTGGCGCTCGAAGGAGAGCCCGAGGTCCGGTACGTCTCTGGCTCAAAGAGCCTACGGCCCGGCCAGGCTCTCTTCCTGCCCGCCGCTGCCACAACCGTCACCGCGACTCGTCGGGGAACGCTCGCCATGACGACGTCGAACAACTGAACCCGCAGAACCTCCCTCTCGGCACTGACGTCCAACCCAGTCGGAGCAGGAGGGGTCGGCCTCCAGAGGTTCGCCGAGGAGCTGATCGGAGGTGCGCGGCGCGAGGGTCGGAAGTTCCAGGTGAACACGCCCGAGTCGGTCGAGGCCCGGTGTAGAGATCTCGGCCGGGTCAGCCATCCGAGCCGCCTCATTGGTCGCACCTGAACGCCTGGGTGTCGCGGATTGACGAACCCAATCCGGTGCCGTACTGGTTGAGTTCGTTCGTCTCGGTGTCGCGAATCAGGATCGCATAGGGGGTGTCGGTCGCGGCTCCTGCGTAGAACGACCAGTAGCCATCGGTCTCGCAACGGTCGATGACACCCACCAGGAGTTCCGGCCGTTCTCCACCGAAGCGGAACATCGCGGCGGACGCCGTGAGGTCGCTGCCCGTCAGCCCTTGCGCGGTCTCTGTGCTGCCCGTAGCCGAGTACCGAACCCGAACCCGGAAGCGGCCATCCTCCAACACGCAGGTACCTCCGCTACACACCGACAGCGTGGTGGGTTCAGGGTCTGGCTGTGGATCGGGCTCCGGCTCCGGCTCAGGCTCAGGCTCGGGCTCCGGTTCTGGTGTGCCATCCGGCTCCTTGACGGTTGCGAAATAGTCGGCGACCCATGAAGCTGTGTACGCTGCCGCATCGCGACCGCGGTGCCGACTGTCGCCAATGCGTACGCGACGCCCAAAGTAGTCCGCGAACTCTTGTGCCGAAAGCTCGGAGACCCAATAGTGGTCTTCGTCTACTTCTGCGCCGGTTCCCATGACTGTGAAGTACGGCTGAGACAAGTCAGCATGCGACCCAATGTAGCCCTGCCCGTACGAAACAAACGGAGAGCCTTCCCTCCGAGGAGCGGGTGGGTGATGAAGCCCTAAGTTGTGCCCAAACTCATGCGCCATGACTGCCGCAGCACTATTACCTCCGCTGTTCACCTGAATTACCGCGTGACCGAGTGGAGGGCTGAATTCTTGTCGTGAAGTGGGCTGATACGCAATGCCAGCCACCCAACCGTCGCGCGAGTTGGTCAACCACGTGAGCACTATGTCGGCACCGACTTCCGTGCGAACATCCAACACACCTCCATCGGCCGCTACTGCGAGCAGAAGTTCTCGGTTGTTGACCTCATCGTACTCTACCCGGGCAGCTGTTTGAGCAAGGGACGAATCATCGTTCATCGAATACACGCCGACGACTCTAAACGTGATCCCGGTGTCCTTGTAAATGCGGTTGAGTTCGTTCATGGTGGGTGTCAACGTGTCCCCGTGCAGATTCTCCGCCAGCGCAGCCGGGCTGTAGAGAAGCATCACGTCGATCGTGACGCTCTGCGAAACACCCTCAACCCGAAGATACTCGGGGACCATCACAGGACCGTCCTCCCCCACGAGAACGGGTTCGCAGACGAGGCGGGGAGCGAGTTCTTGTGCGTTCAATGCCGGAACGAACACGAGTGGCAGGACGAGGGCAAGGACTGGCTTCAACAGCTGGGGTCCTCCTTTGACTGAGTGAATCTGGTCGCTCAAGACTGCAAGTTTGACGAAGAACGATGACAGGTGCGCCTATCAAACGATAGGGATCGGGCAGAGGCGTCTCGGTCAACTTGGGGGAAACCGCGGTTCGACTCACAGTCGGGTGTTTATGCGGACAACAGACGTCAGGCGGGACCGCTCCTATCATTTGATAGGCGCACTTTTCGTTTCTCTTCCCTAGACTTTCTTGATCATCAGCTCAGCGCCAAGCGGGTTATGAGCGTTCCATGGAGGGACACTATGAAGACACCTGCGGCCCTCGCAGTCGCAACCGTTTGTTACCTCGGAGTCGCACCTGGCTTTGCCCAAGGGGACGACCCGCCTCCATGCAGTGCGGGAAACCTGTACCTCGACTTGGATGATGGGTATCGCGTGTCCATGTGCATTGTGGCGAGTGGGGAGGTTCACCACCTAGCTCCCGTGCAACTGGCGGGCGACGTGGCGGTGTTCGGGCGCCGGAACGATCCGAAGGCGCTCGTCAAGCTCGTGGGGGGCTGCCGTTGGGGCGCGGTCGCGGCCGTGACAACAGCCCGCAGGTTCCAGATCCGCGTCGAAAACCGGGCCAACGGGAGAGTGTGGACGCACAGCCACAACAGAGCGGGCTTGGCGCCTTCCGCGTACTCGGGGAGCGCGTTGTGCGACGCGCGAGACCTGACCGCCTCCTCCTTTAATGTGGACAATGGCAGCCCTCACGACTACCGAGTACAAGTGCGACGACGGGACCTGAAGAGTCGCGCATCATTCGTAGCCCAAGCCCAAGAAGGGGACACTCCTCCATGCACTGCGACAGGCCCAGGGCTCAACTTGAATGGGTATCAGGTGTTCATGTGCATTGTGGCGAATGGGGTGACTCACCAGCTGACTCCCGTGCAACTGGCGGACGATGTGGCGGTGTTTGTGTTGGGGGCAGGTGTAAACGTCCCGTTCGTGGCAACCGAAAACGGCACACTTTG
>WTGL01000173.1:52341-53619 GCA_011523565.1 Acidobacteriota bacterium | reverse complement strand
CGAGACGATGGAGCGGGTCCTCCCCCGCATGCGGAAGACGATCCTCGAGCCCGGCCAGAGCACGATCGACATCGACTTCCTCCGCCGCGAGCTGACGACCGGGTCGAACGGCCAGCCGTGAGGATGAGCCGCAACGTCGGCGCGACGGCGCTGACGGTCGTGGTGCTCGCGGTCGGCCTGGCCGTGGCGCTGCGCGATCGGCTGCCGGAGCGCGGGCAGGACGCGAGCGATCCGAGCGACGTGTTCTGGGAGATGGTCGACGCAAGCCGTGAGGGCGCGGCCGATGCCTATCTCGATCTCTTCGCCGGCGAGGTGCGCGAACAACTGGAAACGGTGCGCGAGGAGATGGGCGATGCCGCGTTCCGGCAGTACATCCGCCAGCGGATCGCCGGTCTCAAGGGGGTTGCCGTGACCGACAGGGAAGAACTGCGCGACACCGTGCGCCTGGAGGTCGAGTACGTGCGCGAGGCGAGCTACGAGACGCAGAGCCTCGACCTGCGCGTCGCCCGCGGGCGCTGGCGCATCGTCGCGCTCGGACCGACGCAGGAGCGCGAACCGCCGGTTCCCTACGGCACGCCGGTCGGCCCCGCCGACTGACGGCGGCAGGAAGGAACGATGAGAAAACTCGCGATCGCTCTTCTCGCACTCTTTCGCCGGATCTCGCTGGCGATGCGCAAGCTCCGCGGGCAGTCCGAGGACGATGTCGCGGCACAGCGGGTCACGAGCGGCCGCGCCTGGGACGATTTCTGCGACACCCTGAAGGCCGCCGGCGCGTCGCTGAACTTCCCGGGCACGCCCAGCGACGCCTTCAACCAGGCCGAGGGCTACCGCTATCTCAGCCGGCTGGCGCGCGCCGGCCTGATGGCCTTCGTCGAGCACGCCGACCCGCGGGCGCCGGTGCTTCACCGGGTCGCCAACGAGACAGTCAAGCTCGGCTCCGACAACCCGGACAACCACTACCTGACCGCCGCGCTTTCGGGCGAGTACGAGTACCGGATCACCGGGCGTCGCAACACCATCGCCTACCTAGGCTTCGGCACCCAGGCCGGGCACTACGGACAGGGCGGCGGCCTGCCGCCGACCGGTTACATCGAGGCCGGGGAGCTCAAGATGGACGGCGACGGCCGGTTCGAACTCGTCCTCAGTTGCGAACAGCAGGAAGGCAACTGGCTGCCGATGAAGCCCGACACGGGAATGCTCATCGTGCGCCAGACCTTCCTCGACCGGCGAACGGAAGTTCCGGCCGAGCTTCGAATCGAGCGGATCAACTGCGCTCCC
>WTGL01000173.1:50111-52331 GCA_011523565.1 Acidobacteriota bacterium | reverse complement strand
CGAGCACTGGAACTTCCAGCTCAACAACTACTGGATGGAGTCGCTGGACTACCGCTACCACACGATCCACACGAACAAGCACCTGGCGGAGTACGAGCCGGACGGTTCCGTGCGCCTCGTCGTCGCCCACGAGGACCCCGGTCTCCCCAACTGGCTCGACACGGCCGGCCACACCTCCGGCACGATGTGCTTCCGGTGGATCCGGGCCGAGGCGCACCCGGAGCCGGCGACGCGGGTCGTCAAGCTGGCCGAGCTGCAGGCACTACGCCGCTGACCCGATGGCGAAGCGGGTTGCCGAAACGCCGACCGACTACGAGCGGCCGTACCGGCCCCTTCCGGTCGCGCTGCTGAACGCGGTTGGGCGGGCCGCGAGCCGCCTCGGCGCAACCGGCAGACTCGACGTCGACAGGATGGTCGCGAGGGCCCGGAGGAGAACCGGTCTGTCCAGCTTCGGCGACGAGTGGTTTAGGGAACCCCTGTCCGTCCTCGTCGGGTCGATCAACGAGGAGGCCGACCTCACGCTCCTGGGCCGGCTGATCCAGCGGCGGCGGATCGAGGGAGCACTGGTTACCCGCCTGCGGGTCGAGGAACTCCTCCGCCGGCGGCCGGAGATCCGGGACATCGACCTCGGCCGGATCGTCGTGATCGCTGGCCTGCAGCGAACCGGCACGACCACGTTGCACCGGCTGATCGCTTCCCATCCCGAGATGCGCGCCGTCGCGGCCTGGGAGGGACTGAATCCCCTGCCCCTGCCGCGCGAGGAGCCGGGCGATCCTCACACCCGGATCCGACGGGCGCTCATCGCGGAGCGGGCCGTCGCCTACCTGGCTCCCGCCTTCTTCGCCGTTCATCCCGCCGAGCACGACGCCCCGGAGGAGGACGTGCTGCTGCTCGACGTCGCCTTCATGAGCCAGTCGGCGGAGGCGACGATGCACGTGCCGACCTACTCCCGCTGGCTGGAAAGCCAGGACCACGCGCGCGCGTACCAGGAGTTCCGCACCCTGCTTCAGGTCCTGCACTGGCAACGGCCGCGTCGTCACTGGGTACTCAAGACGCCGCACCACATGGAGTACCTCGACGTCGCTCTCAAGGTCTTTCCGACCGCCACCATCGTCCGGACGCACCGCGATCCGCTGAAATCCATCCCCTCGTTCTGCAGCATGGTCGCCCACGGCCATGGCCTGTTCAGCGACCGGGTCGACCCGAAGGAGATCGGCGCGCACTGGTTCGCCAAGACATGCCGCCTGGTCGAGCTGACCGCCCGCGTCCGGGAAGCCGCGGACCCGCGTCGCTTCGTCGACGTCTCCTACGTCGACCTGGTAGGCGATCCGATGGCGGTCCTGGGCAAGGTCTACGAACGGGCCGCCATCCCCTTCGGACCGGACGCGCTGAAAGCCGCCGAGCGAACCGCGAATCGCAACGTGCAGCACCGCTACGGACGGCATGTCTACGAACCGGAGAGCTTCGGCCTGAGCCCAGAAGTCATCGAGCACGAAATGGCGACCTACCGGAAGCGGCACGGCATTCCACATGAGTAAGCTGGCAACCCACGCCCGTCGAGCTCCTCCGTCTTCTCGGCCACACAACGAAGTCACATGAAGAAGCTCTTCAAGGTGCTCCGCAAGGCGGTCCGGGACCGCGCGGCCGAGCGGCCGGAGATCGAGCCCCTTGCCGACTCCGTTCGGATCGACGGCAAGACGTGCCTGGTGACCGGAGCCAACAGCGGCGTCGGCAAAGCCGTCGCCATCGACCTCGCAAGGCGCGGCGGTCACGTCCTCATGGCCTGCCGGAGCGGGCACCCGGACGCGGGCGATTATGTGAAGGCCGCCTCAGGTTCCGACCAGGTCGAGATGCTGCGCGTCGATCTCTCCGACATGCTGTCGGTTCACCGGCTCTGCGACGCGCTGCGCGACCGGGAGACGAAGATCGACATCGGGGTCCTCAACGCCGGCCTCATGCCGCGCCGCGCCCGCCGCACGGCGCAGGGCTTCGAGACGATGTTCGCCGTCCACTTCCTGGCCAACCGCGTGCTGGTCGACCGCTGGCTGAGGGACGGGACGGTTCGCCCGGCGGACCGGATCGAGGAGGCGCCCCGTATCGTCATTGTCTCCTCCGACGCCCACCGTTCCGCCGAGCCGATCGACTTCGACCGCTTCGGCGAGTTCACGGACTACGGCGTCCGGGACGGGATCAGGCACTACGGCGCGAGCAAGCTCGTCC